>JBQCHN010000245.1:0-11724 GCA_051954615.1 Mesorhizobium sp.
TAGCGCAGGCAACAAAAAAGCCGGATCCAAGAAGATCCGGCTGAGTTGATGGAGTTGCCTATAAGGCTAAACCTCCAGAGGGGAACACTCGTGAGCGCTAATGGGAGGAGAACGCGCTCAGGAGATGATCTGTATATGGGCTCACCCCGCCCAAGAAACAAGCATCTATTTTGCAACGCACACATGCAAAAAGACGAGACCTGTGGTCCAATGCACATTTTACGATCAGTAGGCCAGAATCCGGGCACTCAAACCGATTAATTGCTTCCCGAACGGGCATATTGCATTGCGGGAGCAAAACCGTCCGCATCGCCGCCGGGCGCCAGCGCCGAAGATGCGTGCATGGCTCGTGCGGCAGTGCTCAATAAGTCCAGTTGCGCGCCTTGGCGAACATGAAATCGCGGAAGACCTTGAGCTTGGCCTGATTCTTCATCGCTTCGGGATAGACGAAGAAGGTATCGAAGGACGGTCCCTCGAGTTCGGACAGCACCGGCACCAGGCCGGAATCCTTGCCCGCCATGTAATCGGGAAGCATCGCCAGGCCGACGCCGCGCCGCACCGCCCGCATGATCGACATCAGGTCGTTGATCTGCAACACCGAGGTGCGCCTCTGCCCTTCGGACTTGCCGACCGTCTCCAGCGCGTTGAGGCCGGCGAGATAATGCGGAACCGGTTCGCCGAAGGTGACGATGCGGTGGTCGTCCAGATCGGCCACCGACTTCGGCGTGCCATGCTTGTCGAGATAGGCCTGCGCGGCGAAGACGTGCAGGTGCACCGTGAACAGCCGCCGCTGGATCAGGTCCGGCTGCGACGGCTCGCGCAGGCGCACTGCGCAGTCCGCCTGCCGCATGGTGAGATCCAGTTCCTCGTTGGTGAACACCAGTTGCAGGTTGATCTCCGGATAGAGGTCGAGGAATTCCTTGGACCGCTCGGTCAGCCAGCCCGTGCCGAGCCCCACCGTCGTCGTCACGCGCAGCACGCCCGACGGCCGGTCCTTGGTCTCGGCCAGCCGGCTCTTGATCGATTCCAGCTTCATCAGCACGTCGTGGGCGGTGCGGAACAGCATCTCGCCCTGCTCGGTCAGCACCAGTCCGCGCGCATGCCGGCTGAACAGCGGCACCCCGACGTCGTGCTCAAGCGCGCTCACCTGCCGCGAAATCGCCGACTGCGACAGATGCAGCGTCTCGGCGGCATGGGTGAACGACCCGGCCTCCGCCGCCGCGTGAAACACGCGCAACTTGTCCCAATCCAACGCCATGGTTTCCCCTCGTTATGGTTTGGCGTCTGAATGCGAAATCAGGCTTTTACGCGACTTGCCTCGCCGTTTTCATGAGCCGCGTCATTCCGCCGCTTCGCGGTGCACCTCTACTCCCGCCAGGTATTTTTCCGCCTCCAGCGCCGCCATGCAGCCCATGCCTGCCGCGGTCACCGCCTGGCGATAGATGTCGTCGGTGACGTCACCGGCGGCAAAGACGCCGGGAACGTCCGTGCGTGTCGAATCGGGCGCCGTCCACAGATAGCCGTTGGCCTTATGCTTCAGCTTGCCGGTGAACAGTTCGACCGACGGTGCGTGGCCGATGGCGACGAAAACGCCGTCCACCTTGAGCAGGCTTTCCAGGCCGGTCGCGACGTTGCGCAGCTTCAGGCCCTCGACCGAGGGCGGCAGCGGCGCCTTGCCCGGCCGGCCGGTGATCTCGTCCACCACCGTGTCCCAGATGACGCGGACGTTTTCCTTGGCAAGCAGCCGCTCGCGCAGGATGCGCTCGGCGCGGAACTCGCTGCGGCGATGGATGACGGTGACGCTTTTTGCCAGATTGGCCAGATAAAGCGCTTCCTCGACCGCCGAATTGCCGCCGCCCACCACCGCTACGTCCTTGCCGCGATAGAAGAAGCCGTCGCATGTGGCGCAGGCCGACACGCCAAAGCCCATGAACGTCTGCTCGGAGGGAATGCCGAGCCACTTCGCCTGCGCGCCGGTGGCGATGATCAGCGCGTCTGCGGTGTAGACCGTGCCCGAATCGCCACGCGCCACGAACGGCCGCACATCGAGATCGACTTCCGTGATGATGTCGTTGACGATCTCGGTGCCGACATGCTCGGCCTGCTTCTGCATCTCGCCCATCAGCCACGGCCCCTGCACGGGGTCGGCGAAGCCCGGATAGTTCTCGACATCGGTGGTGATCATCAACTGCCCGCCCTGTTGCAGGCCGGCGACCAGCATCGGCTTCAGCATGGCGCGGGCGGCATAGATCGCCGCCGTATAGCCGGCCGGGCCGGAACCGATGATGAGGACTGGCGCGTGCTTGGTGGTCATGGAGCCCCACAGGAAACAACCGCCGGACGCGGCGGAACATGGCATCGGGCGGTAATGTAAGGGCTGCCCGCCACCCCAGCAAGGACGCATGCGCAGTGTCCCCGGAAAGCTGCATCGGGCTGACAGGCCGGACAGACCACAGAATCCCGCATGCCGGGGACTGGCGCGCAGCCAAAAGTCGTTTAATGACTAGGGCGCGAAAGAATCTTGCGCACGGAAAAGGCGCCCATGCTCCACAAGGCCGATCTCGACGCCATCGACTGGAAAATCCTGCGCGAACTCCAGGAAGACGGCCGCATGACCAATGTCGAGCTTTCGCGCCGGGTCGGCATTTCCGCGCCGCCCTGCCTGCGCCGGGTGCGACGGCTGGAGGAAGCAGGCATCATCCGCGGCTATCGTGCGCTTCTCAATGCACCGGCGCTTGGCATGGATGTGGTGGCCTTTTGCCTGATCGGCCTCAAGCACCAGTCGGAAACGGAGTTGAAGGCGTTCGCCGACCTCACGCGCGGCTGGCCGATCGTGCGCGGCGCCTGGATGGTGTCGGGCGAATCCGATTTCCTGCTGCACTGCGTCGCTTCGGATCTCGCCACCTTCCAGAGCTTCGTCATCGAAGCCCTGACCTCGACGCCCAACGTCGACACGGTGCGCACCGCGCTGACCATTCGCAAGGTCAAGGATGAAGGGCTGGTAGTGGTAACCGGTCAGGAATCCTGATCAGCGTCTGTTCCAGACCGATTCGTAGACGGAACGGATGCCCTCGGCCTCGCGATCGAGCGAAAACCGGTCCTGGACATGGGCGAGCGCGGCCTGGGAGGCGTGTTCCCGCAACGCCCCATCATCTATGAAGCGCGCCGTCGCATCGATCATCGCCGCAAGATCGTCACGCGCGATGACCGTGCCGGCGGCCTCCTCCGGTATCAGCTCCGAAAAGGCGCCGACATCGGCCGCCACGACCGGCACGCCGGTGGCCATCGCCTCAAGCGGCGTCAGGCCAAAACCTTCCCAGCGCTGCGGCGCGACGAACAGCGACAGCACCCGGTACCAGCGCTCGATATCCTTATGCTCGCCGACGAACAGGATGCGATCGCCAAGCCCGGCCTTTTCGGCCCGCTGCTTCAGCTCCGCCTCGAAACCCTTGTGTTCGGCCGTGGCTCGGCCGGCGACGAGCGCCGACCAGCCGGGCCGTGAGGGCAAAAGCGAGATCATCGCGTCGACGAACAGGTCGGTGCCCTTCTGGTGCCGGACCCGGCCGAAGCAGCCGACATAGGCCTGCGCCGGATCGAGGCCGAGATCGGCCTTCCCCGTCACGCCATCGACCGGCGGATGGAAGCGGTCGAGATCGATGCCGTGCATGACGACCGTGTTGGGCACTTCCAGATAGGCGGCAGTCTTGCGGCTGGTGGCGATGACCGCGTCCATCCGCCGGATGAGGAACTTCGTCCAGCGCCTGTGCCGCCGCTGCGAGGCGGAGGTGAAGACGAGCTTCAGCGGTGCGCGCAGGATATACCGCAGCACCAGGCCCGCCAGCATCTCGACATTGCGGCGGGCGTGCCAGATCCGGTTGCGGCCGCTGGCGGGCCGGCGCAGCAGGCCGAAAACCTGCCACCAGCGCATTTTCGGCAGGCCGTCCGGCAGGCCCGGCCCCAGCGTGGCGATGCCGAACGCTGTCGCCTGCAACGGCACGAGCTGGATGATGGTGCTGGTGACGCCGGAGAGGCGGCGCTTGAAATTCGGCGCCACCACCTCGACTTTGCGCATGTCGACGTCCGGGCTCTCGCCGGCGGCCATGCCGCCCTGCTCCCGCGCCCGCACGCCCGGCCCCTTACCGGAACTGCACTTCCATTATTTCGTAGCCGCGCGCGCCGCCCGGCGCGTTGACCTCAATGGCGTCGCCGACTTCCTTGCCGATCAGCGCCCGCGCGATCGGCGACGAGATGGAAATACGGCCGGACTTCACGTCCGCCTCCTGGTCGCCGACGATCTGGTAGGTCTTCTGCTCTTCCGTGTCCTCGTCGACCAGAACCACCGTGGCACCGAACTTGACCTTGTCGCCCGACAGCTTGGTGACGTCGATAACTTCGGCGCGCGCGATCAGGTCCTCCAACTCGGCGACACGGCCTTCGTTGAGGCTCTGCGCTTCCTTGGCGGCATGGTACTCGGCGTTCTCGGAAAGGTCGCCGTGCGAGCGCGCCTCGGAGATCGCCTCGATGATGCGCGGCCGCTCTTCCTGCTGGCGCCAGCGCAGCTCCTCCTTCAGCGTCGAAAACCCGTTCGCGGTCATCGGGACCTTGTTCATGATCTCAGTCTCGCCTTTCCTGCCGCCCTCCCGGCATTTTGGGGAGGGAAACATCCTCTTTGAGTCAAAAAGAAAACGGCCCGCCAGCCATAGGCTGGTGGAACCGCAGACCTTCCAACTTATGAATATAGCAAGCTTTGCGGGTTTTTCACGCTCAAAAAGCGAAAATCCCCATTCCCCGGTCAGCCCTTGAAGATGAAAGCCGCGCCGCCGGCGATCAGCGCGAAGCCGATGGCGTGGTTCCAGGTCAGCGATTCCTTCAGGTAGAGCACCGAGAAGACGGCAAACACCGTCAGCGTCACCACCTCCTGGATCGTCTTCAGCTCCGCCGCCGAATAGACCTGGCTGCCGATGCGGTTGGCCGGCACAGCCAGCCAGTATTCGAAGAAGGCGATCATCCAGCTGGCGATAACCGCCATCCAGATCGGTGAGGTCTTGAACTTCAGGTGCCCGTACCAGGCGAACGTCATGAAGACGTTTGAGGCGACGAGCATCAGCACGGGCAGGACCCTGGCGGAAAGAAGCGTGTCCATGACGAGAACCGAAGCTGGAAGGAACGGGGATGCGGCAGCGACGCCGCCGATTCCCATTATCCCGACTGGCGCAAACTGCAAGTGGTGACGAACGCCGCCAATCCGCTATCATCGCCGCAGCAAGGAGGCTCGGCGGTGAAACGGCATCGCGACAAGGAATGGGAACTGGCCATCGGCCCCGACACGGTGCGCCTGTTCATCCTCAAGGCCAAGGCGCTGAGCGCGGCCGTCAACGACGATTACGCCGACGGCACCGAGCACGAAGTCGAGTTCGACGGCGACCGTCACGACCGGCACGGTCACGACGGGCTTGCCGAGGAAAAGACGGAAGACCTGACAGAGAAGGAACTGCGCGAGTTGATCGGCGACCTCAATGTCGACGAGGCAGCCGAACTGGTCGCGCTGGCCTGGATTGGACGCGGCGACTACGACGCGTCGGAATGGGCCGACGCTCTTGCGGCCGCGCGCGAGCGGCCGCATCGCCGCACGGCGAAATACCTGCTCGGCATGCCGACGCTGGCCGACTGGCTGGAGGAAGGGCTGGAGGCGATCGGTGCGTGACAGTGCCGTAACCGAGATTGATCGGCGGCCGGTCTTGCTGAGGCAACCCGTGCGCTACCCTGCCGTTTAGGCGGTATGAGGGAAATCCGTTTCGCAACAATCGCCGCCCTGGCCTTCGCCGCACTGACCTGGTCCGGTAGCCAACCGTGGGCAAAGACGCCTAAACTGCCGCCGACCGCTCCCTTGCCCGCGCCTAGCGAAGCTCCAGCCAAACCGCATGCGTCGGACGCGCCGCCGGCGGAAGCACCCTTGCCGGCTCCCCGCCCGGCCGAGGCCCCGGGCACCGACAAAGTCGAGCCTCCGGCCACCGCGCCGGCCCCGCCCGAAAAGCCGGAACCGCCGCCGGATGCGCAGGACAAAACCGCGGAACCGGAGAAACCGAAGCCTAGGCCCGATCCACGCTCGGACGAAATCGCCGCGGACACCTTGCCGGCCGGGGAAATCGCCTGCCGCATGAGGCTGCACGCCCTCGGCGTCGCCTTCGAGAATCGCAAGGCGGAACATGACGCCGCCATCGGCTGTTCGATGCCCTATCCGGTCGCCGTCAAAAAACTGGGCGCCGTCGAACTCGCCCCCGACGCCGAGATGAACTGCGCGATGGCCGAGGCCGCCGCCCGCTTCCTGATGGTCGTGGTAAACTCCGCAGCCATATCCGAACTTGGCAGCGGACTGAAATCGGTCGAGCAGGCCTCGGCTTTCGTCTGTCGCCCACGCCACAACGGCCAAAAACTGTCCGAGCACGCTTTCGGCAATGCACTGGACATTTCCGCCTTCGTCCTCGACGACGGCACCCGCATCGAGATCGGACCTGCCCCGCCCGAAAAGCAGGCGAAATTCCTCGCCAAGGTGCGGCAGGCCGCCTGCGGGCCATTCAAGACGGTGCTCGGCCCAGGCAGCGATGCCGACCATGCCGCCCATTTCCATCTGGACCTTGAACCGCGCCGCAACGGCGGCACCTTCTGCCAGTGAGGCCGTCCCCGCCGCATTTGCGCCGCACGAGTGAACGGCCCCGCTGACCTTTCCTTTACCGATGCGCCCTATCCTCGGCTGTTCAAGGGACCGGGACCACACGGATGGCGCAACTTCCTTCCGCCGCATCTGTCGCGCGTCGATGGCGGAGCCTGCACACGGCGCGCTGGTTGCTCGTACTTTCGACAGCCGGTGCGATCTCCGCCTGCACCAGCAGCGGCGTGCTCGACCTACAGCCGCCGATCGATGTCGGCACGCAGACGGCCGCCGTCCCGTCCTATTCCGTCGCGACTGTCGCGCAGCCGCCGGTTTCCAGCCCGGCGCCGATCTCTGGCTCGGCCATGGCAATCGGCTATCCGCGTGTGGAAGAACCGGCCTTCGGACCGGAGCCGATGCCGGCCGACGAGGTCGACTGCCGCAAGGAGCTGAAACGCCTCGGCGTCGCCTTCACCGAAGTCGAGCCGATCCATGAAGGCCAGTGCGGCATCGACCATCCCGTCAAGGTCTCGGCCATCGGCTCGGTCAAGATGAAGCCGGCCGCGACGCTGACCTGCAACATGGCGGCCTCCTTCGCCGCCTGGACGAAGAGCGAACTCGTTCCCGCCGCCCGCTGGCGCTACTGGTCCGGTGTCAAAACCATACGCCAAGGCTCAAGCTATTCCTGCCGCAACATTGCCGGCGAAGGCGCGCTGTCCGAGCACGGCAAGGGCAATGCGCTCGACGTCATGAGCATCGAACTCACCAACGGCGAGGAGATCGACGTGCGCAAGCCCGGCCTGTTCGCCTTCCGCACGCGCGGCTTCCTGAACACGGTGCGCGCCGACGGCTGCCAGTATTTCACCACCGTGCTCGGCCCAGGCTACAATTACGATCACCGCAACCATTTCCATTTCGACGTGAAGAACCGCCGCAGCGGCTATCGCGCCTGCCGCTGAACGGCATAGGATAGCCGGTCTCGCACGGGGGTGCACATGAGCCGGCGAAGGCGCTTGCGACGAGCCTCGAACTGGTTCGCGATCCTATGCGGGCTCTACCTCGGGCTCGCCTACTTCGCCTTGCCCGTCCTGTGGGAATTGCGCGAGCACGGCGCAGCCGTTCGCGAAATGGTGACGCGCACGCCGCAAGGCATCGCCGGCGACCCCATCAATATCGGCCTTGTCGGCAGCAGAGCGGACGTCATCCGCGCCTTCGGCCTTGCGAAATGGGATACCGCCGATGCGGTGACGCTGAAGACCGCCGTCGAGATCGGCGAGAGCGTTCTGTTCGACCATCCCTATCCCGATGCGCCGGTGAGCACGCTGCTGTTCGATGGACGGCCGCAGGATCTCGCCTTTGAGAAGCCTGTAGGCGGCAGCGCCGACCAGCGCCATCACGTGAGGCTTTGGCGGACGGCGGAAACGGACCCGGAAGGGCGGCCGCTCTGGTTGGGCTCGGCGAGCTTCGATCGCGGCGTCGGCCTGAGCCACGACACCGGTGCCATCACCCACCATATCGCGCCCGACATCGATGCCGAGCGCGCCTTCCTGATCGGCGACCTCACCAGGGCGGGCGTCCTCGCCTCCACCGTCGAGATCGATGGCGTCGGCACGACGCAGAATGGCCGCAACGGCGAAGGCGATCCCTATTTCACTGACGGCAAGGCGGTCGTCGGCCTGCTGCGGGCCACACCCTGACCGCGCATCCGGGATCGTGCATTTGGTCGCTTCCGGGATGGCGGTCCGGATGCTAAGGACACGCCATGCTTTACATCGAAATCGCCATTGTGGTCGCGCTCATCCTGGTGAACGGTCTTCTGGCGATGTCCGAACTCGCCATCGTCTCGGCGCGGCCGGCGCGGCTGAAGACGATGATCGACCGGGGCGTCGGCGGCGCGGCCAAGGCGCTGGCGCTCGGTGCCGATCCGGGAAAATTCCTGTCTTCGGTGCAGATCGGCATCACGCTGGTCGGCGTGCTGTCCGGCGCCTTCTCCGGCGCCACGCTGGGCGAGCGGCTGGCCGGATTCCTGGCGACGCAAGGTGTGGCTGACAGCGTAGCCCACCCGCTCGGCGTCGGCATCGTGGTGGCGCTGATCACCTACGGCTCGCTCATCATCGGCGAACTGGTGCCCAAGCAGATCGCACTGCGCAATCCCGAAAAAGTAGCGGCGCGCGCGGCCCCCTTCATGGCCGCCCTGGCGAAGATTGCCGCGCCGCTGGTCTTCCTGCTCGATTTTTCCGGCCGATTCGTGCTGTGGCTGCTCGGCCAGCGCGGCGAAAGCGAGGAAAAGGTAACCGACGACGAGATCAAGATGCTGGTGGCCGAGGCCGAGCATCATGGCACCATCGAATCGGACGAACGTCGCATGATCGCCGGCGTCATGCGGCTGGGCGACCGCGCCGTGCGCGCGGTAATGACGCCGCGCACCGACGTCGACTGGATCAACCTGCAGGCGGACGAGGCCGCCAATCGCAGGCTTCTGATGGAAACGCAGCATTCGCGCCTGCCGGCCGGCGACGGGGTAGACGCCATGGTCGGCGTCGTCCAGACCCGCGACGTGCTGGCTGCCCTGCTTGCCGGCAAGGCGCTGGACCCGCGCAAATACGTCCGCGCAGCCCCCATCGTCCACGACCAGGCGGACGCGCTGGACGTGCTGACTCGCCTGAAAGAAGCGGACATGCCGATGGCCCTCGTCCACGACGAGTACGGCCACTTCGAGGGCGTCGTGACGCCGGCGGACATCCTTGAGGCGATCACCGGTGTCTTCCGCTCCGATCTCGATGCTGACGACGAGAAGGACAGCGCCGTGCAGCGCGAGGACGGTTCCTGGCTGCTCGCCGGCTATATGCCGGCCGACGAGATGGCCGACATCCTCGGCATCGAACTGCCAGAGAACCGCGACTACGAGACGGTGGCGGGCTATGTGCTGTCCCACCTCGCCCATCTGCCCGGCACCGGGGAGACAGTAGACGCCCAGGGCTGGCGTTTCGAAGTGGTGGATATGGACGGCCGGCGCATCGACAAGGTCATCGCCGCCCGCCTGCCCGCCGGCCATCGCGAGATCGTCCGGTAGTTCCGGCCGGAACAATCCCATCGCGACGAAAAAGGGCGGCATCGCTGCCGCCCCTTCGTCCTGGGAGGAATCTCTGGCCGCTCAGGCTGCTTCGGCTTCCGCTTCCACAACCTCAGCGTCGCGCGCCTTCTTGAGCGCCGTGGCCCACCAGACAATGTCATTGACCAGCGCATGCGCCGCCTGGTTGAGGTGATCGATTTCCTCGAGCTTCTTCTCGCCCTGGCGGACGGCGAGAAAATCGCCCAAGGTGATGTGCACGGCCGATTTCACCGGCGCCATCTGCAATTCGACGGAAATCTGGCGCAGCTGCTCGATGGCGCGCGCGCCACCCACGCCGCCATAGCCGACGAAGCCGGCCGGCTTCTTGTTCCACTCGGTATAGGCATAGTCGAGGGCATTCTTCAGCACGCCGGTCGGCGCATGGTTGTATTCGGCAGCGGTAAAGATGAAACCGTCGAATCCGGCGACTTTCTTCTGCCAGCGCTGCGCCACTTCGTTCTCCGAGGGCACCCACGCGGAAGAGGCGACCTCTTCGAAGAACGGCATCGGGAAATCGCGCAGGTCGACGACCTCCACCTCGATATCGGCATGCTGGCGGGCTATCTTGGCGATCCATTCGACCGGTGCGTCGGCGAAGCGCGCCGCACGCGTCGAGCCGACGACGATGGCGATTCTGGGTTTGGACATTTGGGGCTCTCCTTTGGAAACTCTGGTATCTGTTGGATACCGACGCTATATGAGAGACCGGTCCAGCGAATTACAAGGAGGCACTTTTTTGAAATCGGGTCACCTTCATGCAACCGAGGACTGCCGCGCCGTTTCGGAAATCCTCCAGCGTATCGGCGACAAGTGGTCGCTGCTGGTGGTGCGCCGGCTGGGCGACGGGCCGATGCGCTTCAACGAGCTGCGCGCCGCCGTCGGCGGAATCTCGCAAAAGATGCTGACCGTCACGCTGCGCACCCTGGAGCGCGACGGCTTCGTCACGCGCACGGTTTTCCCAACCATCCCGCCGCGCGTCGACTATGAACTGACCGATCTCGGCCGGGAACTGGAAATACCGGTGCGAGGCCTCGCCGAATGGGCCATCGCCAACAGCGGCCGCATCAACGAGGCGCGGGCACGCTTCGATACGGCCGCGGCCGCCTGAGGTCAGCTTTCGGACGGCACCGGCGTCGGCTTGCCGTCCTTGTCCAGCGCCACCATGACGAAATCGGCGTCGGTGACCTTTTCCATCAGGTCGGAGAGGTAGCGCTGCGCCCACGCCTCGACCTTGAGCACCATCGAGGTGCGGCCGACATGCGCGATGTGGGAGTAGATGCACAACGTGTCGCCGATCTTCATCGGCTTGGCGAAGGCCATCTCCTTCACCGCCGCCGTCACCACACGCCCCTTGGCGCGTTCGGCGGCGCGGATGCCGCAGGCGAGGTCCATCTGCGCCATCACCCAGCCGCCGAAGATGTCGCCGGCGGCATTGGCATCGGAAGGCATGGCCAGCGTCCTCAGCGTCAGTTCGCCATGCGGCTTCGTGCCGTCCACGTAATGCACCATACCGCCCGATCCCCCTGCTGATTGTCTTCATGCCGTAATCCTGTGACGGAGAGGCGTCAACGGAGGAAGCCAAGCCGCCGAGGGGCTCATCCGCCCGCATGACCCTCGAACTGCGGCAGGTCGTCGGTGATGGTGAACCAGGATGCTTTCGAACCGACGAAGATGTGATGCGTCGGCGCTATCGTCGGAGCGTCGACCAGCGTGCCCATGGCGACATGCACATAGGCGCCGCCGCGCACCTGCGAATAAAGCAGTGAGCCGCAGCCGGCGCAATGCACGTCATGGGTCGTTTCATCGCCATAGCGCATGATCGAATCGTGACCGGTGACGATGGCGAATTCCTCGCGTTCGATGCCGGCAAACGGCTTGAAGGCCGAACCGGTGGTCCGCCGGCACTGCGAACAATGGCAATTGGCTGCGTAGAGGAACGCGTCGTTGACCTCGTAGCCGACCG
>JBQCHN010000246.1:0-4382 GCA_051954615.1 Mesorhizobium sp.
CGAGCCGGCGTGCTTGAGCGAGGTCAACGGCGAAGCGCCGGTGCCGCCATCGTAGCCGGAGATGGTGATGTGGTCGGCGCGCGCCTTGGCGACGCCGGCGGCCACCGTGCCGACGCCCACTTCCGATACCAGCTTGACCGACACGTCGCCTTCCGGGTTGACGTTCTTCAGGTCGTAGATGAGCTGCGCCAGGTCCTCGATCGAATAGATGTCATGATGCGGCGGCGGTGAGATCAGGCCGACGCCGGGCGTCGAGTGACGCGTCTTGGCGATCGTCGCATCGACCTTGTGGCCGGGCAACTGCCCGCCCTCGCCCGGCTTGGCGCCCTGGGCCACCTTGATCTGCATCATGTCGGAATTGACTAGATATTCCGCCGTCACGCCGAAGCGGCCCGACGCCACCTGCTTGATGGCCGAACGCTCCGGATTCGCCCCGCCGCCCGGTAGCGGCAGGTCGCGGTCTGGCTCCTCGCCGCCCTCGCCGGTGTTGGACTTGCCGCCGATGGCATTCATGGCGCGCGCCAGCGTTGTGTGCGCCTCGCGCGAAATCGAGCCGAACGACATGGCGCCGGTGGAGAAGCGCCTGACGATCTCGGCCGCCGGCATGACCTTTTCGAGCGCAACCGGCTGGCGGCCTGTCTCCCCCGCCAGCTTGAGCTTGAACAGGCCGCGGATGGTCTGGGCACGCGCCGTCTCGTCGTCGATCTGGGCGGAGTATTCCTTGAACGTCGCCCATGAACCCTTGCGCACGGCATGTTGCAGGGTGGCGACCGCGTCCGGCGACCACATATGCGCCTCGCCGCGCATGCGGTACATGTATTCGCCGCCGACGTCGAGGCTGCCCGCCAGCACCGGATCGTTGCCGAAGGCGCGTTGGTGGCGCTGTACCGTCTCGGTGGCGAGTTCACCCAGCCCGACGCCTTCGATCAGCGTGGCGGTGCCGGTGAAGTACTTGTCGACGAATTCCGACTTCAGCCCAACGGCATCGAAAATCTGCGCGCCGCAATAGGACTGGTAGGTCGAAATGCCCATCTTGGACATGACCTTGAGGATGCCTTTGCCGATCGACTTGATGTAGCGGGTCACCACTTCCGATGCATCCACCTCGGGCGGGAAGTCGCCGCGCCGGTGCATGTCGATCAGCGTGTCGAAGGCCAGATAAGGGTTGATCGCCTCGGCACCATAGCCGGCGAGGCAGCAGAAATGATGCACCTCGCGCGGCTCGCCCGATTCCACCACAAGCCCGACTGCCGTGCGCAGTCCCTTGCGGATCAGGTGATGATGCACGGCCGCCGTCGCCAGCAGCGTCGGGATGTCGATGCGGTCCGGCCCGATCTGGCGGTCGGACAGGATGATGATGTTGTAGCCGCCGGCCACCGCAGCCTCGGCCCGCTCGCAGAGCCGCTCGATCGCCGCCGGCATGCCTTCCGCGCCCTCGGTCGCGGCATAGGTGATGTCGATGGTCTTGGTGTCGAAGCGTTCCTCGGTGTGGCCGATCGAGCGGATCTTCTCGAGGTCGGCATTGGTCAGGATCGGCTGGCGCACCTCCAGCCGCTTGCGGCGCGAGGAGCCGACGAGGTCGAAGATGTTCGGCCGCGGCCCGATGAAGGATACCAGGCTCATCACCAGTTCCTCGCGGATCGGGTCGATCGGCGGGTTGGTCACCTGCGCGAAGTTCTGCTTGAAATAGGTGTAGAGCAGCTTCGTCTGGTCCGACATCGCCGAGATCGGCGTATCGGTGCCCATCGAGCCGACCGCTTCCTGGCCAGTGGTCGCCATGGGCGACATCAAAAGCTTCAGGTCTTCCTGCGTGTAGCCGAAGGCCTGCTGGCGGTCGAGCAGTGTCACGTCCTTGCGCAGCGCGCGCGCCTCGACGGGGTTCAGGTCCTCCAGGATAAGCTGGGTGTTGGCGAGCCACTTCCTGTAGGGATGCTTGCCGGCGATCTCGGCCTTGATCTCCTCGTCGGAGATGATGCGGCCCTTGGCGAGGTCGATGAGCAGCATCTTGCCCGGCTGGAGGCGCCACTTGGCGACGATGTGCTTTTCCTCGACCGGCAGCGCGCCGGCCTCGGAGGCGAGGATGACACGATCGTCGTCGGTAACGATATAGCGCGCGGGGCGCAGGCCGTTTCGGTCGAGCGTCGCGCCGATCTGGCGGCCGTCAGTGAAGCACACCGCCGCCGGCCCGTCCCACGGCTCCATCAGTGCTGCATGGTATTCGTAAAAAGCCTTGCGATCCTCGTCCATGAGCTTGTTGCCGGCCCAGGCCTCCGGGATCAGCATCATCATGGCGTGGGCCAGCGTGTAGCCGCCCTGGAACAGGAATTCGAGCGCGTTGTCGAAGCAGGCCGTGTCGGATTGGCCCTCGTAGGAGATCGGCCACAACTTGGAGATGTTGTTGCCGAACAGTTCCGAATCGACCGAGGCTTGGCGCGCAGCCATCCAGTTGTTGTTGCCGCGCACCGTGTTGATCTCGCCGTTATGGGCGACCATGCGGTAGGGATGCGCCAGCTTCCACGACGGGAAGGTGTTGGTGGAAAAGCGCTGGTGGACCAGCACCAGCGCCGTCTCGAAGCGCGGGTCGGCGAGGTCCTTGTAGTAGGCGCCGACCTGGTAGGCGAGGAACATGCCCTTGTAGACGATGGTGCGCGCCGACAGCGACACGCAATAGGCGCCGACGTCCTTGTTGTCGTTCTCGGCATAGATGCGACCGGAAATGACCTTGCGCAGCAGGTAGAGCCGGGCCTCGTACTCTTCGTCGTCGTCAATGTCGGCGGTGCGGCCGATGAACACCTGCCGGTGGAACGGCTCGGCGGCGGCGATATCGGGTGCCTTCGACAGCGAGGAATTGTCGACCGGCACGTCGCGGAAGCCGATCAGCGGCAGGCCTTCCGAAGCGGCCGATTCGCGGATGATCTCGTCGATATGGGCGCGCAGCGCCGCATCCTGCGGCATGAACCAGTGGCCGACGCCGTATTGACCGGGCGGCGGCAATTCGATGCCCTGCTCTGCCATCTCCTCGCGAAAGAAGCGGTCGGGAACCTGCACCAGAAGGCCGGCACCGTCGCCCATCAGCGGATCGGCGCCGACGGCGCCGCGATGCGTCAGGTTCTCCAGCATCGCCAGACCGTCTTCGACTATTGCGTGCGACTTCACGCCCTTCATCTGGGCGATGAAGCCAACGCCGCAGGCATCGTGCTCGTTGCGCGGGTCGTAGAGGCCCTGGGCTGCCGGCAGGCCGGGCAGCACACCGCCGCTGACGGTCGTTTTGACGGTGGCCATTCGCTTCTGCGCGGCGGGGCCGTCTGTCGCAGGGAGCGTGAACGCCGTCATATTCTTCATCCTCGTTTGGCCGGCCGCCAACTGCGTCAGGAAGGTTCTCTTCCCCCGAAGTCGCAGCGCGACACCTGCTCAGGTTACTGACCACGGTCCTTCGAGCGGACCGCCGAACATCCCGCTGGCCTTCGGCCGGGAGAGGAGTGCGATCCGCACGTCGCGCCACACCCCGCACCACGATGATAGCTCATCTTGGCCGGCTGGGCGCGATTAAATAAGACAGCATTACTGTCCTATATCGATATTGCAGAAATCGAGGGACCACACAAGACCGATTCATCAAAAAACGCGGCCTCGCGCGAAATAAAATTGCTCACATCGTCGGCGAGGCGAAATCTTGCCCGATGGCTGGCATCCGACGGTGCCGCAATTTTCGCCCCGTCTGGCCCTTGCGGTTTGTGCCGGAAGCGCCATGGTCGGCGTCCCTTCACCAACGCACTCACGGATTCCGCATGTTCTTCGCATCCGACAACTGGGCCGGCGCCCATCCCGCCATCGCCGCCGGCCTTTCCGCCAACGCCACCGGCTTTTCCACCGCCTATGGCGACAGCGCGCTCGACAAGGCCGTCACCGACCGCTTCGGCGAGATCTTCGAGCGCGAGGTGGCGGTGTTCTTCGTCTCGACGGGAACGGCGGCCAACGCGCTGTCGCTGACGGCCTACAACAAATCCGGTGGCATCGCGCTCACCCATCGCGAGGCGCATCTGATCGCCGACGAATGCGGGGCGTTCGAATATCTTTCCGGCGGCGGGCGGCTGCATGGCGTCGACGGCGCTTCGGGCCGCATCGATCCGGCGGAACTGGAAAAGGCGCTCGCCCGCCTCGCTTCGGAAGTCGTCCACACCGGACGCCCGATCGCGGTGTCGATCACCCAGTCGACGGAGGTCGGCACCATCTACGGCCTTGACCAGATCGCCGCGATCTCGGCGCTGGCCAAGCGCCACAAGCTGCCGCTGCATATGGACGGCGCCCGCTTCGCCAACGCGCTGGTGGCGCTGGACGCCTCGCCGGCCGAGATGACCTGGAAGCGCGGTGTCGACGTGCTT
>JBQCHN010000247.1:0-12541 GCA_051954615.1 Mesorhizobium sp.
GAACGGCACCATCAAGGTCGCCTTCGGCACCGAGGGCGGACTGTTCAGCCGCGATGTCGGCACGCCGACCGTGGTGTGCGGGCCGGGCTCGATGGCGCAGGGCCACAAGCCGGACGAATTCGTCAGCCTCGAACAGATGCGCCGCTGCGACGACATGCTGGACAAGCTTCTGGAGCGGCTCGTCGCCGGTATTGCCTGAGCGGGGCAGGGCGGCCGGTCTACCTCACCACGCGTTCGACGCCGAACACGCCCTGTTCGGCCACGAAGCGGCGGCAATGGTCGATGAAGGCCTGCACGGTCTGCGTGCGGTGCTCGGCATTGGGCAGGAGCACGCCCATGGTGAGGGGCCGTATGTCGCCCTTGATCGGCACGAACACCAGCGGCTTGCCGTCGGGCGACATGGTGTTGAGCGGGCGCATGTTGGCGATGCCGTAACCGAAGCCGTTGGCCACCATCGAGCGCATCACCGCGATGTCGCCGGTGCGTTCGGCGATGTTGGGCCGCAACCCTTTCTGCTGGAAGGTGGAGAGGAAGTATTCACGGCTGAACGGCAGGTCGAGCAGCACCATCGGCTCGTCCACCAGATCCTCCGCGGTCAGCACCGTCTTGCCGGCGAAGCGATGGTTGGCGGGCAGCATGGCGTAGGCTGGCAGAACCATCAGCGGTTCGAAGGTGATGTCCTGCGACAATTCCAAATCGTAGGTCAGCGCCGCGTCGATCTCGCCGGTCTGCAGCATCTGCAGCAGCTGGCCCTGGTCGCGCTCCAGCTGCCGGACGCGCACGTCCGGATAGGCCTGCTCGAACTTCAGCCGCAGCGCCGGCAGGACGATCTGCGCGAAGGTCAGCAGGCAGCCGATGGCCAGCGGGCCGCGCACCTTGTCGGCGATGTCGCCGGCGATGTCGTGCAGCGCTTCGGCGTCGGCAAGCAGCCGCGCCGCCTCCTTCAGGAAGACACGCCCGCCGGCCGTCAGCGACAGGCCGTGCGAATGCTTGCGTACAAAAAGCTGGACACCGAACTCGGTTTCCAATTGCGCGATCGAGGCCGAGATGGACGGCGGCGAGACGTTGACCTGTTCGGCCGCCTTGGCAATGGAGCCAGCTTCGCCCACGGCGACGAAGTATTCCAGTTGTCTGAGCGTGAAACGGAGCGGCATGAGCCGCACTCTTGCCGCTTCACGGGGCAGCAATCAAGCCGGGGCGGCTCTCAATACTTGATCCAGGTCGTCTTCAGTGCCGTGTATTTGTCGAAGGAGTGCAGCGACAGGTCGCGGCCGAAGCCCGATTGCTTGAACCCGCCGAACGGCGTCATCGGGCTCAAGGCGTCCACGGTGTTGACCGAAACGGTGCCGGCTCTCAACCGCTCGGCGATACGGTGCGCGCGCGACAGGCTGTCCGTCCACACGGATGCGGCCAGCCCATAGACGCTGTCATTGGCAATGCGGATCGCCTCGTCCTCGTCGTCGAAGGCGACGACGGCAAGCACCGGGCCGAAGATCTCGTCGCGGGCCAGCACGTCGTTCGGCGCGACGCCATCGAAGATGGTCGGCTGCACGAAGCTGCCGCGCCCGTTGACGCTGACCTGGTCGCCGCCGGCGGCGAGCCGCGCCGTCTTCCGGCCGGCTTCGATGAAGCGCATGACGTTGGCGGTGTGGCCGGCGTCGACCATGGCCCCCATCTTGGAGGCTGGGTCCAAGGGATCGCCGGGCTGCATGGCGGCCGCGCGCTGGACCAGTTTCTCGACCAGCGCGTCCTTGACGCTCCGCTGCACGAGCAGGCGCGAGTTGGCCGAGCAGACCTCGCCCTGGTTGAAGAAGATGCCGAAAGCGGCCATGTCTGCGGCCGCATCGAGGTCGCTGCAATCGGCGAAGACCAGGTTGGGGCTCTTGCCGCCCGTCTCCAGCCAGACCTGCTTCATGTTCGACTGCCCGGAGTATTGCAGGAACATCTTGCCCACCGCCGTCGAGCCGGTGAAAACGAGGCAATCGACGTCCATATGACGGCCGAGCGCCTGGCCGGCGGTTTCGCCGAGGCCCGGCACCACGTTGAGGACGCCGGCTGGCAGCCCCGCCTCCATGGCGAGTTCCGCCAGCCTGAGCGCCGAGAAGGGCGACTGCTCGGCCGGCTTCAGCACCACCGAATTGCCGGCGGCGAGTGCCGGCGCGCATTTCCATGTCGCCATGTCGAGCGGGAAGTTCCACGGCACGACGGCACCAACGACGCCGAGCGGCTCGCGGCGCACAAGGGCGAGATTGCCGGCGCCGGTGGGCGCGACCTCGTCGTAGAGCTTGTCGATCGCCTCGGCATACCACTGGAAGATCGCCGCCGAGCCCGGCACGTCGACGGTGGCGGCGTCGTTGACCAGCTTGCCCATGTCGAGCGATTCCAGCAGGGCAAGTTCGTGCAGGTTTTCGCGCAGCAGTGCTGCGAGCCGCAAGAGCACCTCCTTGCGGTGCGCGGGGGCCGCGCGCGACCAGACGCCGCTTTCGAAGCTTCGGCGCGCCGCGGCGACGGCGAGGTCGATGTCCTCCTCGCCGCAGGAGGCGACTTCGGCCAGCGGTTCGCCGGTTGCCGGGTTGACGCTGGTGAAGGTGCGGCCCGAGCGCGCGGCGACCGGTTTGCCGTCGATGAAGGCCTTGTCGCGGAAGCGGATCGCCGCCGCCTTGCCGATCCAGTCCTTGTGGCCGAGTTCGCTCATGACGGCTCCTGCTTGGGCTTGGCTATTCGTCGCCGGGCACGCCGTAGCTCGGCGCGTCGGAGGGATTGAGAGCGCGGGTCACGTAGGCGTCGAGCTGCGGCTTGTAGATGTCCCAGATCGTCGCCAATTCCTCGATCGGGCAGCCCTCGGTCCAGTCGCAGCGCAGGTCGGCGACCGGCCAGGCGACGTCCCGCACCAGCTTCATGCCGGCCGAGCGCACCGGGCCGGCCTCGCCGCCGGCCTTCAGCGCGGCGCGCATCGTGGCGACGATGCGGTCGCCGAGATGGCCTTCGGAGGCGAGGAACGCCTCGACCATGGCTTGCGGCACGCCGTCATGGGCAAGCAGGTTGCCGCCGCAGGCGACGTTTTCAGCCCGAGCCTCGGCCCAGGTGCCGAGTGCCCTCGGGCCGGAATGGATGGCGCTGACTCCGTTCGCGTCGACCGCCAGCACCTGCCGGTATTCGGGATAGGCGCCGGTGCGTTTCAGGATGGCGACGGCCTCGGCGGCGGAAGCGCCGCGCGCCATCAGCTCCAGCCCGCGCGCGCCCAGCGTCGGGTCGGTAACGTTCTGGCTGGCGATGGCGCCCACTTTCGCCTGCGCATAGGCGCATCGCGCCGCCACGGCCGGCGAGGAGGAGGAAACGGCGACACCGAACATGCCGGTCTTGGCGCAGCGTGCGACGATCGAGAAGGTCATGGCGTGGAGACTTTCCGTGTCATTGTGAAACGTTCAAGGGGTCGATTTCCACGCATGTCTTTGTCCCGAAACCGGTTCCCACTTTCGGGAGACATGCGTTAGTCCGGAATGACGGCGGTGCCGTCGATCTCGACCAGCCAGTTGGGACGGGCGAGCGCGGTCACCACCAGCCCGGTCGAGACGGGATGCACGCCTTTGATGTATTCGCCCATGGTGCGGTAGACCGCCTCGCGGTGGCGCACGTCGGTGATGT
This sequence comes from Mesorhizobium sp., assembly GCA_051954615.1. Classification (GTDB taxonomy): domain Bacteria; phylum Pseudomonadota; class Alphaproteobacteria; order Rhizobiales; family Rhizobiaceae; genus Mesorhizobium. The sequence continues at coordinate 3,646 of JBQCHN010000247.1, forward strand.
AGACCACCACCTTGACCAGGTGTTCCATCTTGCCGCCGGCTTCCTCGATGAGCTGCCTGATGTTCTGCATGACCTTGTGGGTCTGCTCGACCGGATCGTGGCTGCCGATGTCCTTTGCGGTGTCGAGGTCCTGCGGGCACTGGCCGCGCAGGAAGATCGTCGTTCCGCGCGCCACCACCGCCTGGCACAGGTCGTTGTCCAGCTTCTGCTCGGGATAGGTGTCCTTGGTGTTGAACTTGCGGATTCTCGTATGCGCCATGGTGCTCTCCATCGGGGTGGATCGGTCACGCGCCATGCTGCGCATGCCCGTGAAAGGTTTCGGCCGGTCTTGCCGCTCAGCCGTTCGCGGCGCGGGCTAGGTCTGCGTCCTTGCGGTTCGCGGCCGCGTGATAGGCCAGATACTTGCCCTGCGTGGAAATGCGGTCGGCGAGGTGCTTGGCGTCGTGCCAGACGCCCCAGATGAAGCTGGAGCCCCGACGCGACTGCCACGGCAGGCCGAGGAAATAGATGCCGGGCTCGGCCGAGACGCCGCGCTGGTGTTTTGGCCGGCCCTTCTCGTCGAAGGCGTCGACCTTCAGCCAGCTGTAGTCGACCGCGTAACCGGTCGCCCAGATGATCGAGGTGATGCCGGCCTCCTTGATGTTGAGTTCGAGGATGGGGTTCGTCAGGCAGTCCGGATCCGGCCCGATCGCGCGCGCGTCGGGTTCCTCCGGCAGGTCGATGCCGTTGCGGGCGACATAGGCGTCGGCTTCGTCGAGCAGCGACATCAGGTTGGCGTCGCCGCGCGTGACGTTTTTGCTAAGGTCGGGCGCAAAGCGCATGACGCCGTCCTTGTAGGATTCGGTGAGGCCGACGAGTGTCATTCCCTGCTGGGCCAGGCGGCGGAAGTCGATCGTCTCGCCGCCGCGCGCGCCGCTCACGGCGATCGTCACATGCTCGGTCCCGGGGCCTGGTGTCTCCATGTCCCATTTGCCGAGTACGCCCAGCCACCAGCAGAAGTCGCGCCCGCGATAGGCTCGCGGCGGTCGGTCGTGCGGGCCGACCGAGAGATAGACGCGCCTGCCGGCGCGCATGAGTTCGTCGGCGATCTGCACTCCCGACGATCCGGCGCCGACCACCAGCACCGCGCCCTCGGGCAACTGGCTTGGGTTGCGGTAGCTATTGGAGTGCATCTGCATCAGGCCCGCCGTCTCGGGAACGAGGTCCGGCCAGACGGGACGCTGGAAGGGGCCGGTGGCGGCGACGACGTTGCGGGCCTCGATCACGCCCTGCGAAGTCTCGATGCGGAAGCCGGCGCGGCCGACATTGCGGCGCACTTCCTTGACCTCCACGCCGCAGCGGATGGGCGCGCCGATCTTTTCGGCATAGGCGACGAAATAGTCGGCCACCTCCTCCTTCGGCGCGAAGCCGTCGGCGTCGGTGCGGGGAAACTCCATGCCGGGGAAGCGGTCGTGCCAGGCCGGGCCGTTGGCGACCAGCGAATCCCACCGCTCCGAGCGCCAGCGCTCGGCAATGCGGTGCCGTTCGAGCACGAGGTGGGGCACGCCGCACTTGCTCAGGTGCTCGCTCATGGCCACCCCCGCCTGGCCAGCGCCGACAACGAGCGTGTCTACCGTTTCAACCGACATGTCTGCGTCCTTTTCTGGCTCCCCGCGAAGCGTCGCGGGTGCGGCGGAGGTCTTCTTGCTGGTTTACCGGAGGGTCCGGATGGCGAAAATTACGATTTCACGTGTCAGTGGTTAGCCTGTCCCTAAATGCCGGCCGAGGCGAAAATCGCGGTCCGGACTAAAGGTAGAGGCTGCGGGCTGTCCGCGACGACAGAAGCTCCCTGGCCGGCCCTTCCTGCGCCACCTTGCCCTTGACCAGCACATAGCCGCGGTCGGCGATGCCGAGCCCCATTTCGGCGTTCTGCTCGATCAGAAGCACGGTGGTGCCGCGGCGGTGGATTTCCTGCGTGATCTCGAAATATTCGCCGATCAGCTTGGGCGACAGGCCGAGCGACGGCTCGTCCATCACCACCATCTTCGGCTCGCCGATCAGCGCGCGTGCCAGCGCCACCATCGCCTGCTCGCCGCCCGAAAGCGTGCCCGCCGCCTGGCGCAGCCGCTCGCGGATGCGCGGGAACAGCGCGCACATCTTTTCCAGTTGCGGTTCGAAGTTCGGACCTCGGCCGGAAACGGCGTCGTAGCCGAGGCGCAGGTTCTCCTGCACGGTCAGGCCGGGGAACAGCCGCCGCCCTTCCGGTACCAGGCCGACGCCGAGCGCCGCAAGGTTTTCCGTGCCCAGCGCGGCGATGTCCTTGCCTATCACCTCGACCCTGCCACGCTGCGCCTTGACGACGCCGCACACGGTCATGAAGGTCGTCGTCTTGCCGGCGCCGTTGGGGCCGAGCAGGCACACCAGCTCACCCGGCTTGACGCTGATGGTGACGCCGCGCAGCATCGGCACCGCGCCGTAGGCGGTGTCCACGTCCTTCAGCTCAAGCATCGGCCGCCGCCTTTCCGAGATAGGCTTCCTGGACACGCGGATCGCTGCGCACCGTGGCGAAGCTGCCTTCGGCGATCTTGCTGCCGTAGTCGATGCACATGACGTTGTCGGGGAAGGCCTCGACCACCCGCATGTCGTGCTCGATCAGGATCACCGCGAGTTCAGGATTCTCCGCCCGCAGCCGCTTGATGTCGGCCACCAGTGCGTCCGTCTCGGTCTCGTCCATGCCGACGGAAGGCTCGTCGAGCAAAAGCAGCTTCGGTTCGGAGGCCAGCGCGCGTGCGATCTCCAGCCGCCGCCGGTCGGCCTGCGCCAGCGCGCCGGCAGGCCGGTAGCGCTGGTCGTAGAGATCGCCGGAGCCGGCCTTGAGAAGCGCCTCGGCCTTGGCCACGCAGGCGGCCATCTCGCGCTTCGATGCCGCGGGACGGAACAGCGCGTCGAGCACGCCGGTGCGGGTGCGCGTGTGCATGCCGATGATGACATTGTCGAGCACGCTGAGGTCGCCGAACAGGCGCGACGACTGGAAGGTGCGGGCGATGCCGCGCTCGACCACGTCGTAGGCGGGCTTGCCGGTGATCTCGGCGCCGGCGAACGTCACCGTGCCGGAGGTCGGCTTGTAGACGCCGGTGATGACGTTGAACAGCGTCGACTTGCCGGCGCCGTTCGGGCCGATCACCGAAAGCACAGCGCCCTTCGCCAGCGAGAAGCTGACGTCGTTGACCGCCACCAGTCCGCCGAAGCGCATGGTGACGCCCTCGACCGTCAGAAGCGCGCTCACGAGCGGCCTCCGTAGCTGCGCATGCGCTGCGGGAACAGGCCCTGCGGCCGGATCATCAGGAAGCCGATGATGACGACGCCGAAGAACAATAGCCGGTAGTCGGAGAAGGCGCGCAGCTTTTCCGGCAGGATGGTGAGCAGGAAGGCGCCGACGATGACGCCGAAGATGTTGTCCATGCCGCCGACGATGACCATCGTCATGATGGTGACGGAGACGAGGAAGGTGAAGTTGTCGGGCGAGATGTAGGAGACGTAGAAGGCGTAGATGGTGCCGGCGAAGGCGGCGAGGAAGGCGTCGACCGCGAAGGCAAGCACCTTGAACCAGGCGACGTTGATGCCTTGCGCGCGGGCCGCGATCTCGTCGGCGCGCAGCGCGTTCCAGGCAAGTCCGATGCGTGAGCCGTGCAGCCGGTGCGCGGTGACGATGGCCACCACCACCAGCGCGGCCGAGAGGTAGTAGAAATTGGCCTGGCTGGGCAGCTTGTGGCCGAAGATCACCAGCGGGTCGGCGAAGGAATGGCCGAACAGGCTGGGCGCCGGAATGCCGACCAGCCCGTTGGGGCCGCCGGTGAAATCGAAATTGTTCAGAAGCTGCTGCACCACGACACCGAAGGCGATGGTGACCAGCGCCAGATAGGTGTCGCGCGTCCGCATCGAGGGAATGCCGATGATGAAGCCGAAGAGTGTCGCGGCAAGAGCGGCGAGCGGCAGGGTCAGCCAGAAGCTCAGGCCGAAATTGATGGCGAGCAGCGCCGAGACATAGGCGCCGATGCCGTAGGAGGCCCCGGTGGCGAAGTTGGGGATGTTGGCGCTGCCGAGCTGGAAGTTGAGCGCCAGCGCCAGCACGGCGTAGAGCTGCGCCACGATCAGAAGGTGCAGCATGTAGGTGTTGGAGCCGACGGCGAACGGAAACGCCACGACCACCACGGCCGCCACCACGATGGCGAGAAGCGGCAGGCTGGCGAGGCTCGCCCTGGCGAACTCCGCGACCCACGGGAATTTTTCGAGAAGATAGAAGCCAAGCCCGAGCACGGCGAGCAGGCCGATGACCTGCCAGCCGCCGTCCGCCTTCAGCAGGAAATAGAGGAACGCCGCGCCGCCGAGTTGCGAAAGGACGACGAAGGCGGCGGCCGCCACCTTGCCCGGCGGGGCATGAGAGGCCGTTGCAGGGGGAGCTTCGGCCTGCATGCTACACCTTTTCCATGACGGGGCGGCCGAGCAGGCCGGCGGGGCGGAACACCAGCACCACGATGACGAGCACGAAGACGAAGACGAGGCGGTAGGAGGCGCCGTCCGGCACGAAGGTCTGCGCTAGCACCTCGATGCCGGCGATGATGAGGCCGCCGAGGATGGCGCCCAGCATCGAACCCAGGCCGCCGATCACCGCCGCCGAAAAGCCGAGCAGGCCGGCCATGATGCCGAAATCGAAGCGCGTCACCCCGGCATAGCTGGCGAACAGCAGCCCGGCGATGGCGCCGATGGCGGAGGCGATAAAGAAGGTGGCGCGGAAGACGCGCCCGTCGCGGATGCCCATCATGCGCGCCACCACCCGGTCCTCGGAGGCGGCCCGGATGCGCAGGCCGAGCGGCGTCATGCGCAGGAAGACGAAAAGCAATCCGATCAGCACGACGGTCAGCACCGTCACCAAAAGGGCGAACCAGTTCACCGGCACGCCGGCGATCTCGAAGGCGACGCCCGAGACGAGCCGCGGGAAGGCATGCGGGTTCGAGCCTTCCGGATAGAGGTGGCGGATCGACTCGCGGATGACGATGCCGAGCGCTACCGTCGACACCAGCGCCATCATCGCCGGCGCGTCGCGGAACTGGCGGATGACGACCCGGTCGAGGACGACGCCGAGCAGGCCGACGGCGAGGATCGCGATGACCAGCGCGAGAACCAGCCAGGTCGGGCTCGTCGCGCCGAAGGCGGTCGCCAGCGCCAGGCAGATGAAGGGCGCCGTCATGGCGACGTCGCCATGCGAGAAGTGGATGACGTTGAGCACACCGAAGATCAGGCTGAAGCCGATCGCCAGCAGCGCATAGATACAGCCGAGGGTGATCCAGTTGAGGCCTTGCTGGATGAGCAGTTCCGCCATGCGCCATATTTCCGATTGGAGCCGGCAGAAATACCAGCCGTGCATACGGGCGCACATAATGAATCTCCGAAGTCACGGATCGCAATTTCCGAATTTCGCATCCCCGCGCCCGCCCATACTTTAACGTCAACCGACATTCGGGATCGGACGGGCCGCTACGTTGGCGGCGATAATCTAAAAAGAGGTGGAACTATGCAGAACCGGAGAACCGTGTTCATTCGTGTCTCGTCGATGCTGGCCGGCGCCGTGCTCGCCGTCTCCCTGGGCGCTGCCCAGGCCCGGGCCGACCAGATCAAGCTTGGCTTCATAGGCCCGCTTTCGGGCGGCAACGCCCAGCAGGGGCTGGGCGCCCGCAACGGTTTCCTGCTCGCCATCGACCAGGCCAACGAAAGCGGCTACCCGCATCAGGTGGAAGCCGTCGTGCTCGACGACGCCTCCGATCCCGCCGTCGGCGTCTCGGCCGCACAGAAGCTGATCAACGATCCGGCTGTCGTCGCCGCGACCGGCCACTGGAACAGCCCGGTGGCGCTGGCGACGATGCCGATCTTCAACCGCGCGCAGATGCCCTTCATCGTCTGGGGCGCGGTCAGCCCGAAGATCACCGACCAGAACATGCCCAACGTCACGCGGGTGACGCCGACCCTCGTGAACGAGAACAAGCCGCTCGCCGAGACGATCGCCAAGGAGGGCAAGGTCAAGAAGATCGCCATCATTTCCGACACCACCGACTATGGCGCGGCCAACACCAAGTGGTTCGGCGACTTCTTCAAGGCCGCCGGCGGCGAGATCGTCTTTTCCGACGCGGCGGCTGTCGGCACCACCGATTTCCGCGCCATGCTGACGACGGCCAAGGCGGCTTCGCCCGACGCTGTCTATTTCGGCGGTGTGGTGACCGAAGCAGCTTTGGTGCGCAGCCAGATGGCCGATCTCGGCATGGGTTCGCTGCCGATGTACGGCATTTCGGGCATCTACGATCCGAAGTTCATCGAGATCGCCGGCAAGGCGGCCGAAGGCACCATCGTCGGCATCCCGGCGGACCAGAACAACCCCAAGCTCGACGCCTTCTACAAGGCCTATGAAGCCAAGAAGTATGCCGAGCCGGCCGGCTCCTATGCGAAATACGCCTACGAGGCCGCCCAGATCCTGCTCGAGGCGATCAAGGAGAAGGGCATCGAGGACAAGGAGGGGCTGAGCAAGGCGATCCGCGAGATGCATCACGACGGCATCCTCGGCAACATCTCCTTCGACGAGAACGGCCAGATCGAGATGAACGTCGTCATCGACACCTACGCCGTCAAGGACGGCAAGTGGGTCAAGCAATAACCTGCCAACAACCGAAGCCGCGCCGCCCGACAGGGCGGTGCGGTCCGTTTTTCGGGCCGTTCCTCTTGGGGCGATCCCATCCCTGCCGGGGGCAACCGCATGGACAACAACGGCTCGTCTGAACAGGCAAAGGCCGTCGAGATCAGGGGCGTGTCGAAGAGTTTCGGCAGCTATCAGGCGCTGAAGCCGGTCACCTTCGACATTCGCGAGAACGAATTCTTCACGTTGCTGGGGCCTTCCGGCTGCGGCAAGACAACATTGCTGCGCATGATCGCCGGCTTCGAACAGCCTTCCGGCGGCGAGATCCTGCTGCGCGGCGCCGACATCAGGGGCTTGCCGCCGCACAAGCGGCGCGTCAACACCGTGTTCCAGAGCTACGCGCTGTTTCCGCACATGACGCTCAGCCAGAACGTGGCCTTCGGGCTGGAAAACCTCGGCTGGGCGAAGGAGCGCCGTGAGGCGCGCGTCACCGACATGCTGCGTCTCGTCCATATGGAGCAATTCGCGGCGCGCAGGCCGCAGCAGCTTTCCGGCGGCCAGCGCCAGCGCATCGCGCTCGCCCGCGCGCTGGCGCCCGAGCCGGAAGTCCTGCTGCTCGACGAGCCTTTGTCGGCGCTGGACCTCAAGCTCAGGCAGGCGATGCGCGACGAGTTGCGTACGCTGCAGCGCCAGACCGGCATCACCTTCGTCTTCGTCACCCACGATCAGGAAGAAGCGCTCGACATGTCCGACCGCATCTGCGTGCTCGGCGACGGCGAGATCCAGCAGATCGGCACACCGGCCGCGATCTACGAGGAGCCATCCAACCGCTTCGTCGCCGACTTCATCGGCGAAACCAACTTCCTGGAAGCCGGTGTCCTTTCCGTGGATGGCGACAACGCCACGGTCTCGACGCCGCTCGGCGTGACGCTGAGCGCGCCGCAGAAGCGGGCGGCGGTGGGCGGTCAGGCCTGGATGTCGATCCGGCCGGAAAAGATCAGCCTGCCGGCCCGGCCCGGCCAGATCGCCGTCGACGGCCTCATCGAGGGCGCCAACTATCTCGGCGGCTACACCTACTATGTCGTCGATACGGGTGCCGCGAAGCTGCGCGTCTCCAAGCGCAACGCCGCCTCGCGCGGCCGCATGTTCGAGGTCGGCCAGCCGATCAAGGTGAGCTTCGCCGCCGAATCCGTCAGGATCCTGGGAGCATGAACGCCGAGGCGAGAAACGCCCGCTGGAACGTGCTGGGCCTGCTGCCGGCGCAACTCATCATGCTCGCAACGCTGATCGTCCCGGTCGGCATCATCGTGCTGGTGTCGTTCTCGACGCGCGGTCCCTATGGCGGCTTCGACTATGTCTTCACCACGGCGCCCTACCGGCAGATCCTGTTCAACGAGGGCTGGACCGGCGAGCTGGAGTTCAACCCGCAATATCTGATCGTCGTCGCCCGGACCATGATCCTGGCCGCGGCGACCACCTTCATCTGCCTGCTCCTGTCCTTTCCGGTAGCCTATTTCATCTCGCTGCAGAAGGCGACGGCGAAGATGCTGCTGATCTATCTGGTCACGCTGCCCTTCTGGGTGTCGATGATCGTGCGCGTCTATTCCTGGATCATCATCCTCGGTAACGACGGCGTCATCGCCAAGACCCTGCACGCGCTGGGACTGGTCGACAATATGGGCAGCCTTTTGTTCACCGACACGGCCATGCTGATCGGCCTCGTCTACTCCTATATCCCGCTGATGATCCTGCCGATCTTCGCCTCGATCGAGAAGCTCGATCCGGCGCTGGTCGAGGCCTCGCACGATCTCTACGGAAGCCGGCTGACGACCTTGCGCCGGGTCATCCTGCCGCTCTGCCGGCCAGGCATGATGGCCGGCTCCATCCTGGTCTTCGTACCCTGCCTGGGTGCGGTGCTGGAGCCGATCCTGCTCGGCGGCGGCAAGACGATGATGATGGGCAACCTCATCCAGTTGCAGTTCGGCGCCGCCCGCAACTGGCCGCTGGGCGCCGCCATCTCCATCGTGCTGATGGCGGCCGTGCTCGTCTTCCTCGTCTGGCGCGGCTTGCGCGCGATCCGCAAGGAAAGAGCGGAGGCGGCGGCATGAGCGGCAATTCGGACGTGCGGCGCTATCCCGGCTTCGGCCCGCTGAGTGTGCTGTTCTTCGTCTATCTCTACCTGCCGATCGCGGTGGTGGTGTTCTATTCCTTCAACGCCAACCGCATCGTCGCCAA
>JBQCHN010000248.1:0-9440 GCA_051954615.1 Mesorhizobium sp.
ATTCGACGTCGATCCGCAGTTCGCCAACACCGAGGAATGGTATCAGTCCATTCCCGCCGAGGTGCGGCCAAGCAAGGATCAGCCGTTCTATCACCTGCTGGCCGAGAATTCGGAGACGGAATACATCGCCTACGTTTCCGAACAGAACCTGCTGGAAGACGATTCCGACGAGCCGGTGCGTCATCCGCAGATCCGCGACCTGTTCGATCGCCGGCCCGACGGCCACTACGAGCCGAAGCGGCAGTTGCGGCACTAGGCCGGGTTCGCTGGCGGCGCAATCGTCAGAGAGCCGATTCCGTAGCGATATCAAGGGGAGGCAAGCCCATGCGTCTGACCGGGGCCTTCGGCCTTGTTTTCCTGCTGGTGATGTTTCTTGCGGGTCCCGCGATCTCGCAGGCCAATTCGGGCTTTGCGCCTATCGAGATCAGGCTTGCCGCCCAGGCAGCCGGAAGCGGTCCGCGACTTGTCGTCGAAGGTAGCGGTCAAACGCTGGAAGTCGAACCGAGGACGTTGTTGGGACCTGTGGATTTCACCAGCGTCGGTCAGGTGGAATGGGTCGAAGGCAAGCCAGGGTTCAATGTCGTGCTCACACCTGCCGGCGCGCAGAAGTACGAGCAAATCTCGACCAAAAACGTGGGCAGGTCGCTGGCGATCATCGCAGGCGGCAAGATCCTCATGACGCCGAAGATCCTTGATCCGGTGCGGGCGCAGGGTTTCCTGTTGACCGTGAACACCGAGGCCGAAGCCACACAGCTTGCCGAAAAAATCCGGCAAGCGGTCAATCGCTCAAAAACGGGCGGCTAAGCCTATCAGTCTTCCTTCTTCGGCGCCGCAACGCGAAGCGACAGTTCGCGCAACTGCTGCGGCGTGGCTTCCGAAGGCGCGCTCATCAGGAGGTCGAAGGCCTGCTGGTTCATCGGGAACATGGTGATCTCGCGCAGGTTCTTCGCGCCGACCAGCAGCATCACCACGCGATCGACACCGGCCGCCATGCCGCCATGCGGGGGCGCGCCGTACTGGAAGGCGCGGTAGAGGCCGCCGAAGCGCTCCTCGACGGTGGCGCGGTCCAATCCGACGATCTCGAAGGCCTTGACCATGGTTTCCGGCAGATGGTTGCGGATGCCGCCGGAAGCGATCTCGTAGCCGTTGCAGACCATGTCGTACTGAAATGCCTTGATGGACAGCGGATCGGCGCCGTTCAGCGCGTCGATGCCGCCCTGCGGCATGGAGAACGGGTTGTGGCCGAAGTCGATGCGCTTCTCGTCTTCGTTCCATTCGTAGAACGGGAAATCGACGATCCAGCACAGCTCGAAGCGGTCGCGGTCGACAAGGTTCAGTTCCTCGCCGGCGCGCGTGCGCGCAGCACCCGCGAAGGCGACGAACTTCTTGGGATCGCCGGCGACGAAGAAGGCTGCGTCACCGTCTTCAAGGCCAAGCTGCCGGCGTACCGCCTCGGTGCGCTCCTCGCCGATATTCTTGGCGATCGGGCCGGCACCCTCGATCTTCTCGCCTTCCTTGCGCCAGAAGATGTAGCCGAGGCCCGGCTGACCCTCGCCCTGCGCCCACGAATTCATGCGGTCGCAGAAGGCGCGGCTGCCGCCGGTCCTGGCCGGGATCGCCCAGACTTCCGCCTTCGGGTCATTCGCCAGGATGTTGGCGAACACCTTGAAACCGGATTCGCGGAAATGCGTGGAGACGTCCTGCATGACGATCGGGTTGCGCAGATCCGGCTTGTCGGAGCCGTATTTGCGCATAGCCTCGTCATAGCCGATGCGCGGAAAACTCTGCGTCACCGGCTTGCCGTCCGCGAACGTCTCGAAGACGCCGCGCATGACCGGCTCCATCGTGGCGAGTACGTCGTCTTGCTCGACGAAGCTCATTTCGAGATCGAGCTGGTAGAATTCGCCCGGCAGCCGGTCGGCGCGCGGGTCCTCGTCGCGGAAACAGGGCGCGATCTGGAAATAGCGATCGAAGCCCGACACCATGATCAGCTGCTTGTACTGCTGCGGCGCCTGCGGCAGAGCGTAGAAGGTGCCGGGATGGATGCGGCTCGGCACCAGGAAGTCGCGCGCGCCTTCCGGCGACGACGCCGTCAGGATCGGGGTCGAGAACTCGGTGAAGCCGGCATCACCCATGCGCCGGCGCATCTCGGCAATGATGCGCGTGCGCGCCACGATGTTCTTGTGCAGCGTTTCGCGGCGCAGGTCGAGGAAGCGATACTTGAGGCGGATGTCTTCCGGGTACTCCGGCTCGCCGAACACCGGCAGCGGCAGTTCCCTGGCCGCCGACAGCACCTCGATCTCCTTGGCGAAGACTTCGATCTCGCCGGTCTGGAGATTGGGATTGATCGCCTCTTCCGTGCGGGCCTTGACCTCGCCGTCGATACGGACGACCCATTCGCCGCGCAGCGTCTCGGCCACCTTGAAGGCCGGCGAATCGGGATCGGCGACGATCTGGGTGAGGCCGTAATGGTCGCGCAGGTCGATGAACAGCAACCCGCCATGGTCGCGCACCCGGTGAACCCACCCGGAGATGCGGACGGTCTGGCCGACGTCGGCCTTCCTCAATTGAGCGCAGGTGTGGCTGCGATAGCGGTGCATGGCGGATTTTCCGTTCAGATCATGGTTGGGCGCCTTGGAATCCGGCCCCGAAATCGGCGCGAAAAGCGCATGGGAGGTCCGTTTTGTCAAGGCGAGGCAGTCGTGGTGGGCCGGTTTCGCGCCATCATCGCCCGGTTTGCCTTGACGAAAGCCCTGTCGGCTGGAAAGGAAGAGGTGTTTCCTTCATCGAAAAAGCAATTTGATGCACGTCATTACCACACAAGCCGAACTCGAAACCGCCATTGCCGCGCTGGAGAAGTCGGACTTCGTCACGGTCGATACCGAGTTCATCCGCGAAACGACCTTCTGGCCGATCCTGTGCCTGATCCAGATGGCCGCGCCCGGCGTCACCGCGCTGGTCGATCCGCTGGCGCCCGACCTCGACCTCGCGCCCTTCTTCCGCCTGATGGGCAACGAGAAGGTGACGAAGGTTTTTCATGCCGCCCGGCAGGACATCGAGATCATCGTCCATCTCGGCGATCTCGTTCCCCATCCGGTTTTCGACACCCAGGTGGCGGCCATGGTGTGCGGTTTCGGCGACAGCGTTTCCTACGACCAGATCGTGCAGAAGATCACCGGGACGCGGCTCGACAAATCCTCGCGCTTCACCGACTGGCGCCACCGGCCGCTGTCGGACAAGCAACTCGACTATGCGCTGGCCGACGTCACCCATCTCATCGATGTCTACAAGTATCTGGCGGCAGAGTTGGAGCGCGAAGACCGTGCCCATTGGCTGAACGAGGAAATGGCTGTGCTGACGGCGCGCGAGACCTATGATCCGCGCCCGGAGGATGCCTGGAAGCGATTGAAGATGCGCCTGCGCAAGCCGCAGGAACTGGCCGTTCTGCAGGCGGTCGCTGCCTGGCGCGAGCGCGAGGCACGCGAGCGCGACGTGCCGCGCGGACGGGTGCTGAAGGACGACGCCATCTACGAGATCGCACAGCAGCAGCCGCGCGACGCCGCTGCCCTTGCCCGGCTGCGCACCACGCCGAAGGGGTGGGAGCGGTCGTCGAGTGCGGCCGGATTGCTGGGCACTGTCAACGCCGCCCTCGCCATTCCGAAGGAAGAGATGCCGAAGCTGCCCAAGACCTTCCAACCGCCGGAAGGTACGAGCGCGGCCGCCGAACTGCTCAAGGTGCTGTTGCGTATCGTCGCTGAAAAGCAGGGAGTTGCCGCCAAGGTCCTGGCCTCCAGCGACGATATCGACCGCATCGCCGCCGAAGGCGAGCAGGCGGACGTCCCTGCCCTGCAAGGCTGGCGACGCGCGGTCTTCGGCGAGGTCGCGCTCCGGTTGGTGCGCGGTGAATTGGGCATCAAGTTCGACAAGCGCAGGATCACTGTCTTCGATCTGTGAAGCCGCGAGGCTTGTTCAGGCCCGTCCCCGCCCGGCCAGATAAAACGTCGCGATCACGGCCAGCGGGATCACCACCAGCGCGAAGCGCGTTACGATCAACGCCGAGGCGAATGCCAGCGAGTCGGGATTGGCGTTGAGGAAATCCGACAGCAGCCGGATGACGACGATGTTCTGCACATAGTCGGCCAGCGTGTAGGGCAGCACGAGGCCCAGCGCCAGAATCGCCTGTCCCTGTTTCGTCAAGGCAGCAAAGCGCGGCAGGTGATGGCCGGTCCACAGGATCAGGCTGACGAGCGTCGCTGAAAACAGCGCCGGGAACAGAAGATCGAACGTCAGGTAATGCCAGACGATGATGATCTCGCTGCCGCGCCGGCCGAGCGCCGTCAGCCAGGCCATGGCGTCGTCCGGCGTGAAGCCAGTTATGCGCATGTCCAACGACAGCAGGCCGCCGCTCAGGCGCTCGAAATAGAGGAATTCCAACGTCGTCATGGCGAGGAAGACTGCGACCGAGGCGAGGCTGAGCGCCGCTGCGTGGCGGGACAGGCCGGTCACAGCGTCCAGGAAGTGTCCCGCCTGCGCCGGCCGATCAGGCTCCGCCTGGGTAGTTGGGGCTTTCGCGGGTGATCGTGACGTCATGGGCGTGGCTTTCACGAAGTCCGGCGTTCGAGATACGCACGAAGGTGGCGCGCTCGCGGAAATCGGCAAGATCACGCGCACCGACATAACCCATAGCGGCTTTCAGGCCGCCCGCAAGCTGGTGCAGCACGCCGCCCACGGGTCCCTTGTAGGGAACCTGGCCCTCGATGCCTTCGGGAACCAGTTTCAGCGTATCGCGCACTTCCGCCTGGAAATAGCGGTCGGCCGAGCCGCGCGCCATGGCGCCGACCGAGCCCATGCCGCGATACGCCTTGAAGGAGCGGCCCTGATAGAGATAGACCTCGCCGGGGCTTTCATCCGTCCCGGCCAGAAGCGAACCGACCATGGCCGCTCCCGCCCCGGCGGCCAGCGCCTTGGCGAGATCGCCGGAGAACTTGATGCCGCCGTCGGCGATGACCGACACGCCCGCCTTCTGTGCCGTCTCGACAGCCGACATGATGGCCGACAGTTGCGGCACGCCGACGCCGGCGACGATGCGCGTCGTGCAGATGGAGCCCGGTCCGATACCGACCTTGACGGCATCGGCGCCGGCGTCGATCAGCGCCTGCGTGCCCTCGGCGGTGGCGACGTTGCCGGCCAGGATGCGCACGGAATTGGAAAGTTTCTGGGCCCGCGTGACGGCATCCAGCACGCGCTGCGAATGACCGTGCGCGGTGTCGATGACCAGCAGGTCGACGCCGGCGTCGATCAGCCGTTCGGCGCGCTCGAAGCCGTCGTCGCCGACGCTCGTCGCCGCCGCTGCCCTCAGCCGCCCTTGCGCATCCTTGCTCGCATGCGGGTTGAGCTGCGATTTCTCGATGTCCTTGACGGTGATGAGACCGACGCACCTGCCCTGCTTGTCCACCACCAGCAGCTTTTCGATGCGATGCCGGTGGAGCAGGCGCTTGGCTTCTTCCTGATCAACGGTTTCCTTGACGGTGATGAGGTTCTCCCGCGTCATCAGTTCGTAGACCTTCTGCGCCGGGTCCGAGGCGAAGCGCACGTCGCGGTTGGTCAGGATGCCGACGAGGCGGCCGACGTTGTGGCCGCCACTGCCGCCGTTCTCGACCACCGGGATGCCGGAAATGCCATGCGCCTTCATCAATGCCAGCGCATCTGCGAGCGTGGCGTCGGGACCGATGGTGACGGGATTGACCACCATGCCGGACTCGAATTTCTTGACCTGCCGAACCTGCTCGGCCTGATCGGCCGGCGAAAAGTTGCGGTGGATGACGCCGATGCCGCCCGCCTGCGCCATAGCGATGGCGAGTCGCGCCTCGGTGACGGTGTCCATGGCCGCCGAAAGGATCGGCACGTTGAGGTCGATGTCGCCGGCGATGCGCGTGCGGATATCGGTCTCACCCGGCATCACTTCCGAATGGCCGGGCTGCAACAGCACGTCGTCGAAGGTCAGCGCCAGAGCGCCGGTCGCGGTTTCGATGATTTTCGCCATGGGCCACCTTGAATGCAGGAAAGGCGCTGCAAACCGGGGATGGACAGCGCCGACTCGTGAACTTCCCTTTCAGGATTGGCGCCGGCTGGTAACACGTCTCGTCGCCGATGGAAAGCAGACATGATGTCCGCCCGGCGACCAAAACAGCTCGATCCTCGCGCGAACGTGACAGGGATTTAACGCGACAGTACGGCCAAGGCGTGTTAACGGCCCTGCCCGGTCGACTTTGCCCCCGGTCGGCGTTCCTGGTCTCGCATTCCGGATACGGCCTTGAATCGCATCATACCGCTCATCCTTGCGGTCGCCCTGTTCATGGAGAACATGGACTCGACGGTCATCGCGACCTCGCTGCCGGCGATCGCGGCCGATATCCACACCAACCCGATCGCGCTCAAGCTCGCCTTGACGTCATACCTGGTGTCGCTGGCGATCTTCATTCCGATCAGCGGCTGGATGGCGGACCGCTTTGGCGCGAAGAACGTGTTTCGCGCGGCCATCGCCGTTTTCGTCATCGGTTCGGTGGCCTGCGCCTTCTCCAATTCGCTCGGCGCCTTCGTCGTCTCGCGCTTCCTGCAGGGCATGGGCGGCGCGATGATGACGCCTGTCGGGCGCCTGGTGCTCGTCCGCTCGACGCCAAAGCACGACCTGGTGGCGGCGATGTCGTGGCTCAGTGTTCCAGCCCTGGTCGGTCCGCTTGTGGGGCCGCCGGTCGGCGGTTTCATCACCACCTATTTCTCCTGGCACTGGATCTTCCTCATCAACGTGCCGATCGGCCTGATCGGCATTGCTCTGGCGACGCGGTTCCTGCCGGACATGGACCGGGAGCCGACCCCGCCGTTCGATTTCATCGGCTTCGCGCTTAGCGGAATTGCCGCGTCCGGCGTGGTCTTCGGCCTGTCAGTCATCTCGCTGCCGGCGCTGCCGCCGGCCACCGGCCTCATAACCGTACTCGTCGGCCTTGCCTGCGGCGCGCTCTACCTGCTGCATGCCCGGCGCGCCGCGAACCCGCTGCTGGCGCTCGACCTGTTCCGCAACCCGGTGTTCCGTGCATCGGTCGTGGGCGGTGGCATGTTCCGCATCGGCATTGGCGCCGTGCCGTTCCTGCTGCCGCTGATGTTCCAGCTCGCTTTCGGCCTCACGCCGTTCCAGTCGGGTATGATCACCTTCGTCACGGCTATCGGCGCCATCGGCATGAAGCTGACGACGGCATGGGTTTTCCGCGCCTTCGGCTTCCGCCGCGTGCTGATCTTCGGTTCGCTGATCGCGGCCGGTACCATTGCCGTCTATGGCTTCTTCACGCCCCAGACGCCCTACGCCGTGATGATCGGCATCATCCTGTTGGGCGGCTTCATCCGCTCCATGTTCTTTACCGGCGTCAATGCGCTGGCCTATGCCGACATCGCGCCGGAAGACATCAGCAAGGCGACGCCGCTGGCGGCAGTGGCGCAACAGCTCAACATCGCGCTCGGCGTGGCTTTGGCCGGCGGTATCCTGGAAGCGCTGACCGGCCTCCACGGCGGGCCGCTGACGCTCGGCGATTTCCACATCGCCTTCTTCCTGGTGGCGGCTGTTTCGGCTTCCGCCTCGATCTGGTTCGTGCGGCTGGCGCCGGATGCGGGCAACGCCGTGTCCGGCTACAAGGGCCAGCCGACCAGAACGAAGGAGACGGTCACTTCGACGACGGGCTGACCGCGCTCAGATAGGCGGCGTGCGGCCGCGAAAGTCCTTGGCGAGCAGATAAAGCTCCACCGATTCATCGCGTGAGGCCGGCGGCTTGACGTGGTGGACGGAGCGGAAATTCTTCTTCAGCATATCCAGCAGCGACCCTTCCGTTCCGCCCTGAAAGGTCTTGGCGAGAAAATGGCCGCCGGGTTTCAGTACTGAGACGGCGAAGTCGGCCGCCACTTCGCACAGATGCATGGTACGCAGATGGTCGGTGCGGCGATGGCCAGTGGTGGGTGCGGCCATGTCGGACAGGACGACGTCGGGCTCGCCGCCCAGCGCCTCGGACAGCTTTGCCGGCGCCTCCGGATCAAGGAAATCCATCAACAGGATGACGGCGCCCGGCACCGCGTCCATCTCCAGATAATCGATGCCGACGACATGCGGATGCTCGGCACTCGACTTCGTGCGTTCAGCCGCCACCTGACACCAGCCGCCGGGTGCCGCACCCAGGTCGATGACCTTCATGCCGGGCTTCAGCAGATGATGCTTGTCGTCGATCTCGATCAGCTTGTAGGCGGCGCGCGAGCGATAGCCGTCCGCCTTGGAACGCTGCACGTACGGGTCGTTGAGATGCCGTTCCAGCCAGCGGCGCGACGACTCCTTCAGGCCGCTTTTCTTCTTCACGCGGGTCCGCAGCACGCGCGATGCCGCTCCTGTCTTGCCCGGTTTCTTCGTCACGACCGCCCCCGTGCCAGGTCGCGCCACGCGCCCTCGTCCGCCATCAATTCGCTCAGGATACCCTCGCGCAAACCGCGGTCTGCCACGCGCAGGCGCTCCGCCGGCCAGACAGCGCGAATCGCTTCCAGGATGGCGCAGCCCGCCAACACCAGATCGGCCCGATCGGCGCCGATGCAGGGATTGGCGACGCGCTGCTGAAAATCCCAGCCGAGCAGCCTCGCCACCATGCGGTCGACGTTGTCGCTGTCCATCCACAGGCCGTCGACGCGGCGGCGATCGTAGCGCTCCAGCTCGAGATGGACGCCGGCCAGCGTGGTGACAGTGCCGGAGGTGCCGAGCAAATGGAAGTCCGGTCCGTTGACGAGGTGATCCAGCCGCCCCCGCCCGTCGAAGGCCTGCAGGCGATCGGCGACGTCGGCCACCATCGCATCGAAGACGTTGGCGGTGACGGTGCGGCCGCCATAGCGCTCGGCCAGCGACACAACGCCGACCGGCAGCGACGTCCACGACACGATATGATTCGCCAGGCGTGGCGAACGGTGGCGGCTCAAATCGATCAGCGCGATCTCCGACGAACCGCCGCCGATGTCGAACAGCACCACGCCTCTTGTGTTGCGCTCCACCAGCGAACCGCAGCCCGAGACGGCAAGCCGTGCTTCCGTCTGGCGGTCGATGATCTCCAGCTTCAGTCCCGCCTCGCGCTCGACGCGATCGAGGAATTCCTGCCCGTTTTCGGCCGAACGGCACGCCTCGGTGGCGATCAGCCGCGCGCGCCGGACCTTGCGCGCCCTGAGCTTGTCGCCGCACACCTTGAGCGCCTCGACGGCCCGGTCCATCGCCTGTTGGGAAAGTCGGCCGGACGCCGACAGCCCCTCGCCCAGCCTGACGATGCGCGAGAAGGCGTCGATGACGCGGAACTGTCCGTAGCGGGCCGGAATGGCCATCAGCAGGCGGCAATTGTTGGTGCCGAGGTCAAGGGCGGCGAAGACCGGCA
>JBQCHN010000249.1:0-9977 GCA_051954615.1 Mesorhizobium sp.
GAGGACTTGGAGGATGCCGCCCGCTCGACGCAGACCCTCGCAGCCCGCTCCTTCAACGACGGGACGATCTTCCTTGAACGCTACATCCGCAACGCGCGGCATGTGGAAGTGCAGGTTCTCGGCTTTGGCGACGGCGAGGCCATGCACCTTTTCGAACGCGAGTGTTCGATACAGCGCCGCTTCCAGAAGATCGTTGAGGAAAGCCCGTCGCCCGGCATCGACGACGGGGTGAGGGCCAGCATGACCGAAGCCGCCCTCAAGCTGGTGCGCAGCGTATCCTATCGCGGGGTCGGGACGCTGGAATTCATCCTGGATGGCGTATCGCAGGACTTCTTCTTCCTTGAGATGAACACGCGAATTCAGGTCGAACATCCCGTTACCGAGATGGTCACCGGCCGGGATCTCGTGGCGCTGCAGATCGGCGTCGCGTCTGGCCGGATTGGGCCGAAGGACGTGCAGCAATCAGACGTCGTGTTTCACGGAAACGCGATCGAAGCGCGGCTCTGCGCCGAGAACCCCAGCCGCATGTTTCTCCCATCGCCTGGCGAACTGCGGGAATTGCACTTTCCGGCCGAAGGCAACGGCGTGCGCATCGAAACTGGCTACAGGCAGGGCGACAGGGTAACGCCCCATTTCGATTCGCTGATCGCCAAGATCATATGCCACGGCGCGGACAGGAATGAGGCGATCGAGCGGATGCGCGGCGCCCTGGCGGAAATCCGGATGGGAGAGTTCGTCAGCAATTTGTCCCTGCTGCGCGCGATTGTCGACAACAGCGCCTTCCACCGCGGCGAAACGTTCACTGATTTCCTCGCGAGGAACAAGGAAGGTTTGGGACTGTGAAGGCGACGGCCACGCTCCGGAGGTCCGATGAACAGCTATAGCATCGCGCTCATCCCTGGCGACGGGATTGGTCGCAGCGTCACCGAGGCCGCGTGGGA
The DNA here is from genome assembly GCA_051954615.1 of Mesorhizobium sp. Lineage (GTDB taxonomy): Bacteria > Pseudomonadota > Alphaproteobacteria > Rhizobiales > Rhizobiaceae > Mesorhizobium. Next base: position 942 of record JBQCHN010000249.1, read on the forward strand.
GGTTCTCGGGGCAGCGGCGAAGGCCGGAGGATTCCACCTTGAGGGGAAGACGTTTCCGTGGTCCTGCACTTTCTACAAAGAAACTGGCTCAATGATGCCGGCCGACGGCATCGAAACGTTGCGCGGTTTCGACGCCATCCTCCTGGGCGCCGTCGGCTGGCCGTCGGAAGTGCCGGATTCGGTTTCGCTACATGGCCTGCTGCTGCCTATCCGCAAGGCATTCGTGCAATATGCCAATATCCGCCCGCATCGCCTTCTGCCGGGCGTGCAGGGGCCGCTGAAGTCCAAAGACTTCGATATCCTGTGCATCCGTGAAAATACGGAAGGCGAATATTCCGGGGCGGGCGGGCGTGTGCATCAAGGCACGGCGGGAGAAGTGGCGGTCGAGACGTCGATCTTCACCCGCACGGGCGTCGAGCGCATCCTGCGCTTCGGCTTCGAGCAAGCGCGCAAGCGCAGCGGCAAGCTCGCCTCGGTCACCAAGTCGAACGCTCAGAAGTACTCGATGGTCTTCTGGGACGAAGTGACCCGCGAACTGGCCACAGAGTTTCCCGATGTCTCCGTTTCGAGCTATCACATAGATGCCATGGCGGCACGCATGGTCATGTCGCCCGAAAGCCTCGATGTCGTCATCGCCTCAAATCTCTTCGGTGATATCCTGACTGATCTGGGCGCGGCAATACAGGGCGGTCTCGGGTTCGCCGCCTCCGCCAACATCAATCCTGATCGAAACGCCCCCTCGATGTTCGAGCCCGTCCATGGGTCCGCACCCGATATCGCCCGCCTTGGTATCGCCAATCCGATGGCCGCCATTTGGTCGGGTGCGATGATGCTCGAACATTTGGGCGAGCCGGCCGCTGCGAGGCGCGTCATGACAGCGCTGGAAAATACCACCGCGCGCGGCGTCGGCATCGTGCCGGGCAGGGACAGGACCGAAACCATCACTGCCGCAGTGTTGGCTGCGCTGGACTGATTCTGGAGATGGATCATGCACGAGTTGGCAAATAAGGAACTCTTCCGGCAGGAAGGTCTGATCGGTGGACGTTGGGTGTCGTCGTCGTCCGGGAGCACGGTCGATGTGATCGATCCTGCGACGCAGGCTGTCATCGGTACGGTGCCTGACATGGGCGGGGCTGAAACGCGCGCCGCTATCGAGGCGGCTGAAGCCGCTTTCGCTCCGTGGAAGAAGAAGACTCATGCGGAGCGCGCCGCACTGCTCGAGAAATGGCATGCGCTGATGCTCGACAATCTCGAGGATCTGGCCCGCATCCTGACGCTGGAACAGGGCAAGCCCCTCGATGAGGCGCGCGGCGAAATCCGCTATGGCGCCTCGTTCGTCAAATGGTTCGCAGAGGAGGCGCGCCGCATCAACGGCCACACCATCCCTTCTCCGACGCCGGACCGGCGTATCGTCGTCCTGAAAGAGCCTGTCGGGGTGTGCGGGATCATAACGCCGTGGAACTTCCCCAATGCGATGATTACCCGCAAGGTTGCGCCGGCCCTGGCGGCTGGCTGCTCCGTCGTCATCAAACCGTCCGAGTTCACGCCCTATTCGGCACTGGCGCTCGGCATGCTGGCCGAACGTGCCGGCATCCCCGCCGGCGTCATCAACATCGTCACTGGCATGCCTGTCGATATCGGCAACGAGATCATGGCGAACACCAGCGTGCGCAAGATCTCCTTCACCGGCTCGACGCGGGTCGGCGCGCTGTTGATGCGCGGCGCGGCCGACAGCATCAAGCGGCTTTCGCTCGAACTGGGCGGCAACGCACCCTTCATCGTCTTCGACGACGCTGATATCGATCTTGCGGTCGAGGGAGCACTTTTGTCCAAGTTCCGCAATGGCGGACAGACCTGCGTGTGCGCCAACCGCATCCTGGTGCAGTCCGGCGTCTACGACAGCTTTGCCGAGAAGCTCGCCGTTCGCGTCAACGCGCTGAAGGTGGGGCCCGGCAACCGGGCCGGTACCTCCATCGGCCCGATGATCAACGAGGCGGCGGTCGCCAAGATACGCGCCCACGTGGACGATGCCCTGGCCAAGGGCGCTACGATCATCACCCAGGCGCGTGAATTGCCACAGGGGCCGCAGTACACGGCGCCGGTCGTACTGACCGGCGCCACCACTGACATGCGACTGGCGAGCGAGGAAACCTTCGGCCCGGTGGCGCCGCTGTTCCGGTTCGACAGGGAGGAAGATGCGATCGCCATCGCCAACGGGACCCCGTTCGGACTGGCGGCCTACTTCTACACCGGGAGCCTCAAGCGCGCCTGGCGAATGGGCGAGGCGCTCGAATTCGGCATGGTCGGCCTGAACACCGGAGCCATCTCAATGGAGGTCGCTCCCTTCGGCGGAGTCAAGCAGTCCGGCATAGGCCGCGAAGGCTCGCAGGCCGGAATTGAAGAATATCTCGAAACGAAGACATTCCATATCGGCGGTCTCGCATGACCGCATCTTGTTCACAACGGCCGGATGAGGCTCGTTCTGTGTCCAGACTTGCCTGGACTTGAGCCGGGGGCGGGCTCCGGAGCTTCGAGGATCACAGGGCAATGGGAGGTCGGGCGCCGGTCGGTCGACGACCGAGCGCGGGTCCCGGCAGAGGTGCCGGCTGGCCGGGACCCGCTCCCAGTACAGTCCGTGGAGAAGATGTTCCGGATGCTCCAGGCATTCGATGGCACTCGCAAGAGCCTCAGGCTGTCGCAGTTGGTTGAGGGAACGGAGCTTGGCGCCCGAGATATCGTTCCGACCGGATATTTTTGACCTTCGCTGCTCCGGATATGGGCCGATTCCGGCACGTCCACGTGCGCTGCATCGTGCGATGTCGTGAGCGATACTTTCGGCGATACTCATATGTCCGAATACCCGTGTCAGGCGTTCGCTGGAGGGCTGTTATCTCGGGAAGCCAGTTGCTTGCAGGAAAATTGGCGGAGAGTGGAAAACCGCTGGCGGAGAGAGCGTCAGCCGGATTAGTGGCCGACGCGATTTAATGCCGTCCAACAACACCTTTTATTTCAATAGCATAAGCCAAATCGGTTGCACAGTGTCGTCCATTGCAATCCGCTAAAATCCACGTCAAAGTGTGGGGCGAATAGTGGGGCGACGAGTTGGGCTTCCTGTGAAAACAAAAGGTAAACACCCCAACAACGCGCTGTCAGCGATGAAAGTGCGACAGGTCCAGCAGCCCGGCCGGTATGCCGATGGAAACGGACTCTATCTCGTGGTTGATCCCTCTGGTGCAAAAAGATGGATGCTTCGCACCATCGTTCACGGCAAGCGTCGAGATATCGGGCTGGGCGGCTTGAGCCTCGTATCGCTGGCCGAGGCCCGCGAGAAGGCGTTGGAGTATCGTAAGCTTGCGCGTTCAGGCGGTGATCCGATTGCGGCGAAGCGCTCAGCCCAACGCACAGTTCCAACGTTCCGTGTGGCAGCCGAAAAGGTTCATGCAGAGCACAAACCGACATGGCGGAACGCTAAGCACGGCCAGCAGTGGCTCAACACGCTGGAGCAATACGCCTACCCCGAGATCGGTGACAAACGCGTCGACCAGATCGACACACCAGACATTTTGCGTGTCCTTTCACCGATATGGCTGACGAAGGCAGAAACCGCGCGCCGTATTCGGCAAAGAATCGGAAGCGTCTTCGACTGGGCCAAGGCTGCCGGCTACCGCACCGGCGACAATCCGATCGAAGGTGTGACGCGCGGCCTCCCCAAGCAGGCCGAGCGCAGCGGTCATCATGAAGCGATGCCGTATGCCGACGTTCCGGCGTTCCTAAAAAAGCTTCGGGCGACGCAGAGCGAACTGGGAAAGCTGGCCTTCGAGTTTCTGATTCTCACCGCCGCGCGCACCAGCGAGGTGCTGGAAGCCCGGTGGGATGAAATCGATTTTGATCAGCAGCTCTGGATCATCCCTGCCGCGCGATGAAGGCGAAGCGCGAGCACCGTGTTCCGCTGAGCAATCGTTGCCTTGCCATTCTTGAGATCGCCCGCCCATTATCGACCGGCAGCACCTATTTGTTTCCCGGCAGGACGATCGAGAGACCCATGTCAAATATGGTGTTTTTGCAAACATTGAAGCGCATGGAGGTCCCCGTCACCGCGCACGGCTTCCGGTCTTCGTTTCGCGATTGGGCAGCAGAGACGACGAGCCATCCGCGCGAGCTTGCTGAGATGGCGCTGGCGCATACTATCGAGAACAAGGTCGAGGCGGCCTACCGGCGTGGTGATCTGCTGGAAAAGCGACGGACGTTAATGGAAGACTGGGCGGATTATGTCGAGAATGGGCAATAAGCAGGCCAAGAAGGTAAATCCTTCACGTTTCGTGGGTGGCATTCATACCCGCCCTCAAGCGCCCTTGCGGCCTTCGCAATGGGCCCAAGAAGCTGGAAGTCGTGCTTATGACGCGGTGATCCAGCTATCAAAATCAACATCGGTCGGAATCGATTTGGACTTACTTGAGGCCGCTGATTTTCGATTAAAGCTGGAGGAGATAGCGGCACAGTATGAGCTAGACCGTGAGTGGCGAAACCGACTCACATGGAGCGAATACGTCAAGTCACTCGACACGTTCAAAGCCGCCGCCGAGAAACTTGTCACAGCGTGGGATGGGCTAAGCAGCCACGCTCAAGAACTGATTGGAAAACACATGCCAGAGCACGACAGCGCGGCTCCCCGTTCCCGGTTACGAGGTTTTAGGGCTGATCTTCACGCGTTCCCAAGAGCGGTCGAGCGCGCCCATGAAAGCATTCTCTTCCACAGGGATGGAATGTCTAAAGACGAGCAGTCTCGAGCCGGCAAGAACCCGGATATACATCTGCATGCCGCAGTGAAAAGTCTAGCCGATCTCTGGGCGGCTATTTCGCCGAGGCCCATAGCGCACAATTGGCGCAGCCATAGTGACGGTGCGGAACGCGGGTTTGTAGATCCCGGCCTCGAGTTCATCCAACGTGTCGTTCAGGCAATCGACCCCGATATCACCTTTAATAAGATCAGATCCGCATTGAAAAGTGAATCGGCCACTTGGGATAGAAAAGCCTGAGCCGAAAATCGGTTCGCGGCGGTCGGGATTACCGGCCCGGATAGTTCGTGCGCTGCCGGCGATCCTCGGCGACATTCTCCGCATCGAAACGACGGAGAACAGAATGACCGCTGAAAAACCAATTTCGGCCGACGAGGTGCTTTTGCGCTTGCCGTCTGTCGTCGGCCCCCATGGCATACTGCCGATTTCGAAGTCCTCTTTCTGGCAGGGCGTCGCAGAGGGTCGCTATCCCAAGCCCATTCGCCTCAGCCCGCGTGTCGTTTGCTGGCGGCGGAGTGAGATTTTGAACCTGATCCAACGCTTGGCCGAAGAAGGCGACAAGTCCAGCAAGTAGCGCGCCAGGACGAAGGGTAAGCGCCCGTAGACTTATTTTGGGCCTCCCGCCGATCCGGCAAGCGAATAACCTTCCCAACTGAAAGGAACGCTATGAGCGACCGATCTCTCGATCGGGCCGATCGGCGAAGCTTTGCCCATCCGCCCGACGTTGAAACGTGCGTGCCAAACCTACGGAGCGGTTCCAGCAGGGGCAACCATCCCCGGTCTGCCAGCTGTCAACCGTTTCGGATCGAAAGCGCGGCCGAGGCTGAAGATCGGCGATTGAAACTGGTGTGCCGGTTGAACCGCTCATCGGCGCTTGAGGCTCTTTCGTTGGCCGCCCGTCTAAAGCAGTGTTCGGCCGAAATTCCCTGCCTGTCTGGCGCCTGCCCTGTTTGTCTGCGCGCATTCCGCAAAAGGTTGCTGCGTGAGGCCAGAACGCATTTCTCTGGTCGCAGCGTTGTCCGTGTTTCCTGGATTCCGCCCCACGGCAACATCCCCGCCGGTCAGTTGGAAGGCTTTGATCTTCGCCACCTTGCTGCTTCGCTGCTGCGCAGTCTTCAGCGCGCGTTGCCTCCGGGCTCTGTTGCGGTGGGCGGCATCGATTTTTCGCTGAACGTCGAGAACAACGCGAACGCTGAATGGCAGGCACAAGGATATGCTCTCGTCGCTGCTCCTGCCACTGGGATATCCGGTGCGGAAATCGTCTCGGCATTGAAGATGCGACTGCCTCTCAAGCGGGATGCAAGGCGGCCCATACAGGCTTCCGTCGTCGATCCAACAAAAAGCCTCCGCCGGATTCTGTCTTACGCGATGAAGGCGGTCTTTTACCGCCGCTCATCCTATCAGTATTTGCGCCGGTCGACCGGGCGGCCGACTTGGAACACGCGCGCGCAGGCGCTGCCTCCAGGTTCGGCCGTGGAGCTGAACCTGCTTCTCGATCGCTTTCCGATTGGCAACCGTCTCCTTTTGGTCGGACTGCGGCGCGTCGGGCCAGCCCTGAAATTCGACCTTCGCGCCACAGCGCGTTTGTCGCCACCGCCCTAGGCCCTGAGCGCCGGATATATCGAGAACTGCCTTGTTGAGACCGTCAACAGGCTTCGGAACAGCATCTTTCAACGGGCCGACGTGAAACGGGGGGCAACACTGCACCAGCGACGCTCGGCCAAACATCGAAGGTGAAAAAATGGTGAGCAGCGTGAGTAGGGTGAGCAAGGCGGTGATGTCCGTCGACGACTTTGAGGTGCGCCGTTGGCGCGACGATCTGTCCAGCGTTGATCATATCGAAATCCGATTCTGTCTGGGAACTGAGCGGCGATCAGTCATGCTGCCCTGTTCGACGATGGATACGCCACAGAAGATGGTGGCTGCTCTTCGCGATCAAGGTGCCTGCCTGCCGTTGGGCCGGGGCTCGGCTATCGCGATCGTCAATGGGCTTTGCCAAGACCTCCCCGCTAAAACCGGCCGGATTGCTGCGCGTTCCGGGTGGCATGGGGATGCTTTTTTGCTTCGGCAGAAGCCATATGGCTGCGCCGCCGACGAACTTCGCTTGGCTGAATCCTTGGCCAAACCCATCGCGCTGTTGGCAAGGAAACGCGGCACCTTGATTTCTTGGCAGGAAAATATTGCAAAGTCCGCGCGCTATTCCTCGATCGCGTCATTCGCAATTTTGGTCGGGTTGTCAGCGCCAATCGCCCGTCTGGCCGGCGTTGACGAAGGTGTCATCTTCAATTTCTTCGGAGAGACGAGCACCGGCAAAACCACGGCGCTCCGAGCGGCGCAATCGATCGTAGGCAGGCCGGAACTCTTGGGGGATTGGAACTCGTCACCACGCGCGCAGTTCGAGCGTGCGGCCGCCCTTTCCGATCTGCCTTACATTCTGGATGATCTTGAGCGTTTTCGCCCGGGCGCTGGTGGACGAGCTGGATCTCTTTCGACGATGGTGCATACGCTGACCTCGGGTAATTCTACCGTTTACGCGGAAGTGGCCCAAAATGCGCTTCCTTCACTGAATTGGTGGATGTGGGCGCTGAGCTCTTCACCCCGCAGCTTGCAGCAGGAATTCCAGGAATTTGAGAAAATGGCATCGGGTGGTGATCAGGTGCGTTGGGTCGATATTCCTGTGCCTTCCGCTGAAAAAGGCGGGGTTTGGGATCGCGTTAAGACCGGCACGGAGCCCACCGACCTCGCAAAGAAATCGGAAAAGCTTAAACGCTCTGCCGGACGTCACTTCGGGACAGCCTTGAGGGCTTGGCTACGGCACCTCGTGGACGAAAAAGCGGTTGTGACGGACCGAATCATCGCATCAATAAACCTATTCATCCAAGCGACGTGCCCCGGAGCGGCCGATGCCGAAAGACGCATTGCACGCAAGTTCGGTGTTGTCTACGCCGCTGGCATCGAAGCGATACATGCGGGAGTCTTGCCGTGGACCAATGATCATTCCATGGACGTTTGCCAGACGGTTTTCAGGGATGTTTGGACTGCCAGACTGTCTCAGATCCACCGCATGAAGGCCGTGCATACCGCCCTTCGCCAACTGATCGAGCGTGGAAATCTGCCTCGTATCGATGCGAATCCCGAATTTGGCAGCGTGAACGATGTAAAAGCGTGCCTTGGAGGTCCGGCCCCTCAGATGACAGTGTTCCTCCGCGGAGACTATCTGAACGAGCTCTGTGGCGATCTGTTGCCCGTGCTGCTCATGGAACTGACCAATTCTGGAGTGGCGCTGGCTGGGCATGGCGGAAAGGCAACGCGGCAAATCCCCATCAACGTCGGTGGCACTCTGAGGCGATTGCGGATGTATGCTTTTCGTCATGACCGGTTGGTCGAGGTTCTCCGCAGCAATACGACGTCGTAGTGAGTCCATCGGAGATGGGGGTGACACCCATTGCCGGCCGAGTGGGTGCCTGCCGTCGCGGCGGCGCTGCCGGGGGGTGAAAAGGCGAAGCCGGCTGTTTGACTCGTGGTGGCCCGTAGGGCGCATGCAGGTCGTTTCGGCCCTCATTGCCCCGGCCTTCGGCCAAATCGCGCCAGTGGGCGGCTGTGTGGCGCTGTGGGCATGTCGTCGGGCGGGGCAGGGCCCTGCCTAACCTTGACCTGCCAGCCGGCCCAGTGGGCCGGCCCGTAGGCGCTGGTATTCGGCCTCATCAAGCGCCCCGGCATCGAACAGGGCTTTTAGCCGGCGCAGTTCGTCCGCAGGATCGTCGGACAGAGGCGTCGCCGATATTGGTCCGGTGACGGCAATCTCCCTGCGTGCCGGATCATTGACGAACAGGTTTAATCCGCTCTCGCCGCCGTGGTTTCCGGTGGGGCTGAGATGCACGGCACCACATGCCCAAACCAGCGAGCCAAACCAGCCGAGAATGGTGAGACCGAAAGCGGTGTTGATGACAAAGATCGGCCAGCGGTTTGGATGCCTGCGCACAAAGGCGACGATGGTCGGCAGGAAGTAGATAGTCACCGCCATCATGATCAGCACATCAATGGCGGTAAGAGCATCGCTATCGGATGACGTTTGTGCCCATGCCCTGCTGGTGAGAATCACCAGCAGGGTGACGGCGATCGGGACAAAGACTCCCGATATTCGGCCGGGCAGGCTCACTGCCGGTCCTTCCCCAGTATCTGGTTCTTCATGTTGGCAAACTCTTCGTCGCTCAGGGCACCGGATGCCCGCAGCGCGGAG
>JBQCHN010000250.1:0-7998 GCA_051954615.1 Mesorhizobium sp.
AGATCAGCCGCGGCCGCGATCATCATCATCCTCCTTGCCGCGCAGGTTCGTTATTGGGGTGACGCTCCGCCTCTCCGCCGGCGCCTGCCTTGTCGAAAGGGCGCCGCGCTCAGTCCGCTCGACCAGATCGAGCGCCTTCCAACGCAAAGCACGCACGAGGCCGTCAAGCGTCATCGCCATCGTCATCTTCATATGGTCGTCTCCCGCGTCCGACACACCAGATAACGGCCGCTCTCGTCCGGATCGTGCACGGTGACAATCCGGAAGAAGCGGTCACCGCCGGCAAACCGCATGTCGGCTTCGACACCGGTACGATGGCGCAGCGTGATGCGATGCGTCACCGCCTCCAGCGTCTGGCCGGCGCCGAAGCGGCTGTCGGCCGAAACAGGCTCGATCCCGGCAAAGACCGTCGCGACGTCGTTCCAGTTTTCTGCGAAGCCGCCGAGACCGTCCGGCGCGGTCGTCGCCACCTGAAGCACCAGCCGGTGGCGCAACGCGCCGGGATCGACGAAGGTTCTGCCCATCACAGTCGTCTCGCGCGATAGCCGGCAACGATGCGGTCGAAGCCGGCAGGATAGGAAACGGGCTGGTCAGCCGGGCCGTAGCCGGCACGGAATTCATACCAGTGGGCAACCAGAAGCAGGATCGCCCGCTTCAATGGATCGGGCACGTCGGTGCCCGCTTCGCCGAAACCGGCGGTGAAGTCGATCTCCAGGCCGTTCATGGCGCGCAGCGGTGAGATGGAACCACCGAAATGAATGCGTGCCGGTCGCGATACGATATCGACCTGATAGGTGGCGGGATCGAGCACCGATCCCTCACCTTCGCTGCCGAAGGCGGTGATGGACTGCACTTCGCGCAGCGGATGAATTCTGAGCAGCGCGCAGCCGCTCCGCGGCCAATCGTCGAGGACGAGCCGCCAGCTTTGCAGAAGCAGCGCCATGCCGGTGCTGCGCTCCACTTCCTGGCGGGCGGCGCGGACGAGACCAGCCAGCAGGTCGTCGTCGGGGGTGTGATCGATGCGCAGATGGGCCTTTGCCTCGGCCAGCGTCACCGGTTCGGCGACCGGATCTACGGTGCGGATAAGCGTCATGCGTCAGCTTTCGTAGAGAAAAAGAAAAAGCGGCTCCGGTGGGGAGGAAACGCCGGAGCCGCCATCAACTCCCGCCTGCTCCTGGGAGCGACGGGAGAAGCTTAGGCAGTGCCGAACTTCAAGAGCTTGATGGCGTCGAAGTCCTGCACGCCGCCGCCGACACGCTTGGTCGTATAGAACAGCACGTAAGGCTTGGCGGAGTACGGGTCGCGCAGCACCCTCACACCAGCGCGATCGACGACGAGGTAGCCGCGGCCGAAATCGCCGAAGGCGATCGGTGTGGCGTCAGCGCCGATGTCGGGCATATCCTCGGCCTCGACCAGCGGGAAGCCCATCAGCATGGCGCGCTGGCCGGGAGCGGCCGGCGGCTGCCACAGATAATTGCCGTCGGTGTCCTTCAGCTTGCGGATCGCCGCCTGGGTCTTGCGGTTCATGACCCAGTTGGCGTTCTGCCGATAGCCGGCCTTCAGCGCGTAGACGGTGTCGATCAGGATATCGGACGGATCGTCCGCCGGCCAGTCGCCGGAAACACCGGTCAGCGTGTAGCCGATCTTGCCCCACGCCCAGGCGCTTTCGGCAGCCTGGGTGTAACTGAGGAACCCCTTCGGCTTGGCCGTGCCGTCACCGGACACGAAGGCCTTTCCCTCCTGCTCGGCGAAGGCCGCTTCCACTTCCGCCGAGATCCACTGGTCGAGATCGACGACGGAATCCTCGAGCAGCGAGGCCGTCGCCGCCGGCATGGCATAGAGCTCCATCGTCGGAAACGACAACTCGGCCAGTGTGGTGGAATCGGTCTGCGGCCGCGCCGCCGTTTCCGCCACCCAGCCGACCGCCGGGCCGGCGGCCGAGAACGGCTTTTTCAGCACCGCCGCGGAGACCTGTCGCACCGAAGCGATGGAGCGGATCGGCGAAAGGGCGGCCAGCCGCTTGCCGATCTCGGTCTCGACCTCGTCAGGCACCAGATAGCCGCCGTCCTGCCCCGAGCCGCCCAAGTTGGTCGACATCGCCTTGGTGTCCAGCGAACGAAGACCTCGGTCGTCGCCGCAGCGCATATAGGCGTCGAAGGCGGCCTTGTGTTCGCTCGGCATGGCGCGATCCTCACGACCCAGGGCCGGGCGGATACGCTTCAGCGCCAGCATGTCGAGCGCCCGCTTCTGTTCGTCCAGCGCACGCGAGATGCGCTCCACCTTCTCGCCGGTCAGCACGTCGGCGCCGAAGCGGCTTTCGAGCTGCGCCAGTTTCTCGTCGTTGCTGTCCTTGAAGGCCTCGAAAGTGGTCATGAACTCGCCGAAGGCGTCCTTCAGATCGAGATAATCGTCGGCCGCCGCCTTGGTTTCCGGCGCTGCTGCAAGCGTTGCGTTCATAGAGCATGTCCCTGTGGTTTGAGTGACCGTGTCGCCCGGCGAATACGCTGCGCCAGGCTGTGCGTGGTTTCCGGCGCGGCATCCCGCCCGAGCGCCAGACTGGCGAAACCCTTCGCAATGACGGCGCGGGCCTCGCCTCTTGAAAGCCCCGCGTCCCGCGTGAGCCACAATTCGAATTCCCTTACGGTCGGCAGCGGCCTGCGCCCCTTGACCTTCTCGATGCGAGCGCCTGGCAGCATCGGGAAGGTGACGACCGAGATTTCCCAGAGGTCGGCTTCCAGGATGCGGCGCACACCGGTCGCGGCGTCTCGCCGTGCTCTAACGGTGCGAAAGCCGATGGAGAGGCCATCCAGCGCGCCGACGCGCATCAGGCTCAGCACTTCTCGGGCACGGGCCGCGCCCGTCGCGAGCCGGCCGCGTACGAACAGGCCGCGCCGGTCCTCGCGCACCTCCGTCCATGTGCCGATCGGCTCGTTCGGATCGTGCTGGTAGAGCATGCGGATGCCGGCGGCGCCGCGTCGACGAAGCGAATTGGCGAAAGCGCCGTGCTCGACTGAATCCTTGCCGAGATCGACCTCACCGAACAGGCTGGCATAGCCGGAGAACGTGCCGTCCGTCTCCACCTTGTCGAGCACCAGATCGACGAACTTGCGTTCAGTCCGCCTCGCCTCACCGATCATCGGCATTCTCCTGATTTTTCTTGCCAAAGAGGCTTCCGATGCCATTCTGCTGGAAGGCCCGCACGACGAAGCCGAGCGCCCACCAAGCGCACAGGCTCGCCACAGCAGACCCCATCAGCATGAGCTCCGTCGGGCCGATCGCCGCCTCGATCTCGAGTTCGGACGCTACCTTGAGACCGGCCGTGCCGCCGAATACCATCCCGCACACGACGCCGACCGCGAAGCGGGCAGCCGCCTCGCGCCTGCCATGCGGTAGCATGTAGGCGAGCGAGATGGCGGAACCGGCAACCGCGCCGCCGGCCTTGGCCAACCACAGCCAGGCCGTCTGGGAAAAATCGTTCATGGTCCTGATTCCGTTCTTCAGCCGAGGCCGCGCGGCTGGTAGCCGACCGCCTCGCGCTTCTCGTCCTCCGTGAGGAAGGAGGCTGCATCGACGCGCTTCCACAGCGCATCGCGCTCGCTGGACAGGCCTTCGATGCGGTCGGCGTCGTACCAGAGGCGCAGGCCCTCGCCGAACGGCCTCGCCAGCCAGGCCGACAGTTCCCTGGCGGTGCGCGCCACCAGCGGCAGCACGGTCAGCCGGTAAAAGGCGCGATTGGCTTCCTGATAGTTGGCATAGGTGTTGTCGCCGGGAATACCGAGCAGCATCGGCGGCACGCCGAAGGAGAGCGCGATGTCGCGGCTGGCCGAATGTTTCGCTTCGATGAAGTCCATGTCCTTCGGCGATAACGCCATCGCCTTCCAGTCCAGCCCTCCTTCCAGAAGCAGCGGCCGTCCCGCCCGGCGGGCACCCGAATAGCCCTCCTCCAGTTCCGCCTTCAGGCGGTGGAACTGTTCGTCGGTCAGATTGCCGCCGTCCTTCGGTGCATAGACCAGCGCGCCGGAGGGCCGCGCCGAATTGTCGAGCAGCGCCTTGTTCCAGGTTCCGGCGGCGTTGTGCGTGTCGAGCGCCATCAGGGCCGCTTCCAGCGGCGGAAAACCGTAGTGGTCGTCGAGCGGATGAAAGAGCCTGAGATGCAGCGCCCCGCCCCCCTCGCCGGCGCCGAACGGCACCTTGCGACGGGCCGATCCCTCGCGATGATCGAGCGCCACCGGCCAGCCTGTCGCGTCCGTTTCCACCGTCACCCGGTCGGGGCGCAGAAGATGGAGTTCGCGCGCATCGCCACCCGCCTCGATCAGCTCGACATAGGCATTGCCGGCAAGCAAAAGATGGCCATACAGGGCCTCGAAGAACGTGGCGCCGGCCTGCCGCTGGTTCGGCTGCTCCAGCAGCCTCAATAGCGGGTGTTCCTCGATCTCGGCCACGCCGTCATAGAGCAGCCAGGGGATCGCCGAAGCGGTTTCGGCGATCAGCCGCACCGAGCGGTGGACGATCGGGTTCCTCATGAACCCTTCGCGCGCCAGCGCGGCATAGTCGCGGCGCGTCCAGCGGGCCTCCGCCTGCGCCTGGAAGGCGATGAAACCGCCTAGGGCGCCCTTCGTTTCGACGCGCACACCAGCGGCGTTCCCCTTGCGGGGCCAAGGCCATGTCCAAGCCATATCCCATCCTGTCAGCGAAGTTCACGAATCCGCGGCTCAGCCGCGTGGTCCGGCATCAGTTCTGTCACCGCCCAGACCAACGCGTCCACGCGGTCGGGCGAGCGGCCGTTCGACAGCCCGTCCGGGCCGAAATCGCACATCTCGTCCTCCAGTTCGACGAAGCGGCCGGCATGGAGGACCCGGCCCTGCTGGTAGAGGGCTGCGACCGGCTCGGCCCTCAACCACTTGCCGCGCCGCGCCCTGACCGCCTTGACCGGCACGGCCGGATCGACGGTGCGGATCACGGCCGAGGCCATCTCGCCGCCCTGGTTGACCTCGACCAGCAGGCAATCGGCCTGCAGCGAATGAAACAAGGCCACGGCCTGCGAGGCCCAACGTTGCGGCTGGGCGCCGCGCAGCGTCGCGTCGGCGAGCACGACTGCCCTGCCCTCGCCGTCCAGCCCGGCCGCGACGATGCCGCAGGCGTCGGACGTCTTGCGCGAACTGGCGGGCGGGTCGACCGCCACGACGATGCGCTTCAACTCCCTCGGCGCGGAGACGATAGCCTGCTCCAGCATGTCGCGCGACCACAGCGCATCGGCGCGGTCCTCGATCAGTTCGCCGCCCAGTTCCTGCCGGCCAAGCACGCTGCCGGCATAGCGCCGCTCCACGGCGGCAAGGAAACCGGCGGCCAGGTTGGCGCTGTTGTCCTGCGTGGTCATATGCGTCTTGACGACCATCGGGTCCGCCAGCAGCCGCTTCAGCAACCGGGTGGGTCGGGGCGTGGTCGTCAGCAACTGCAGCGGACGCTGGCCGAGCCGGAGACCGAATTGCAGCATGTCGAAGCAGTCCTCGGCATGCCGCCACTTCGATGCCTCATCGCACCAGGCCGCCTCGAACTGATGGCCGCGCAGGCTTTCGGGATCCTCGGACGAGAACATCATCGCCACCTGCCCGTCCTTCCAGACGAGCCTGCGACGGCTTGCCTCGAAGCGCGGCCGCTCCCGCCGCGAGATCGTGGCGATGCCTGAAATGCCCTCGATCATCACGTCGCGCACGTCGGCCAGCGTCTCGCCGACCAGCGCCAGGCGAAAATGCTTATGGCGAGCGAAGGGCGGCACGGCCCGAACCAGCCCGTTGACCCACTCCGCGCCGGTACGTGTCTTACCGGCGCCGCGCCCACCGAGCAGAAGCCAGGTCTCGGGCGGTCCGCCAAGCAGCGGATACTGCGCGAGACGCGCGCTACGGAACCACTCGTTGCGGATCAGCCACGCCTTCCGCCCGCCCACATTCTCCTGCAACCATGGATGCTGCGAGTTCACGGGCAAGCGCGATAATTCTGTCGTTGATAGCCTGGAGCACGGCGGCCACGTCTTCATCCGATCCGATCTGGTTCTCTTTGGCGGCCTCGTCGGGCCGCATGATTTCGCCGATCTTGTCGAGGCCGCGAACCATGGCGATGATGCCGTCGATCTCGGCCTTGCTGATCCCTTTTCCTCCCTCGCCGGCGCCGCTTCCCAGTGCCTCCAGCCGGCCGAGAAGCTGGCCGGCTACCTGCCGTACGCGCGCGGCCACGTCCTGTTCGGAACCGGGGCGCAGAGCCCATCCTTCCCTCTCGGCCTGCGCCCTCAACCCATCGGGCGAGCGCCCGCATGACTCGGCGATCCGCTCAAGCGAAATATCCGTGCCTTCGACAAGAGCGCGCTGGGCACGGTGCCGGGCAACCGCCGACGAAGCAGCCATCAAATCTTTTCCATGTTCAGACGAAGGACGAGCAGGCGGCGGACGGAGGAAAGCCAGAGGCCTCGCTTCCGGCAAACATCGAGCCATATCCGACCGCTTTCGCTGTCCGGCTGCCGCTGCCCACACTTTTGTGACGATAGCGAAACCCTATCAGACCAGCGTCACGGTGTCAAGAATAAATTCCTATCTTTTTTACCGTCTTTCAGCGAAGCCGAACCCAGCTATCGGTTGTCCCTTGTCGGCGTCGTGGAAATCGGGGAAAAGGAGCAGGCCTTACCGCCCTGAAATCGCCTGCAAGCGTTTTCAATCTGCCGGCGAGGGATTGCGGAAGCCACATGGTCGACCCCATCAAACCACGCAGGAAAAGAGGCCCCGTAGCCGCGTGGCTGCTGGCGGTCGATGCGTGGCTCGATTCCTCGCTCTACGAGATCCGCTTCAAGGCGGGCGAGTTCTGGGAAGCGGCGACGATCCTCTCGCGGCGCTTCCGTCTCAAGGGATGGCGGCGCGCCCTCATCGAACTGCTCAGCGAAGGCTTCACCATGGGCGCCGGCGGCGCGGTGGTCTTGCTGGCGCTCGCTCTGCCCGCCTTCCAGGTGACGAAGGGCGACTGGAAAGCCCAGGACGACTTCGCCGTCACCTTTCTCGACCGCTACGGCAACGAAATCGGCCAGCGCGGCATCATCCAACGCGATTCGGTGCCGGTCGACCAGATGCCGGATCATGTCATCAAGGCGGTGCTGGCGACGGAGGACCGGCGCTTCTTCGAGCACTACGGCATCGACGTGTTCGGCCTCGTGCGCGCCTTGACCGAGAACATGCGCGCAAACTCGGTCGTGCAGGGCGGATCGAGCATTACCCAGCAGCTCGCCAAGAACCTGTTCCTCTCCAACGAGCGCACACTGGACCGCAAGATCAAGGAAGCCTTTCTGTCGCTGTGGCTGGAGGCCAATCTCTCCAAGAAAGAGATTCTGCAACTCTACCTCGACCGCTCCTACATGGGCGGCGGCACCTTCGGCATCGAGGCGGCGGCGGATTTCTATTTCGGCAAGAGCGTCAAGGATCTGAGCCTCGCCGAAGCGGCGATGCTGGCCGGCCTGTTCAAGGCACCGACGAAATATGCGCCGCACATCAACCTGCCGGCCGCGCGGGCGCGTGCCAACGTCGTGCTGAACAACCTTGTCGACAGCGGCTTCATGACCGAGGGTCAGGTGCTGCAGGCGCGTATCCACCCGGCCGATGTCGTCGACCGTGGCGAGCGCAAGAGCCCCGACTATTTCCTCGACTGGGCCTTCGACGAGGTCAAGCGCCTGGCGCCTCCCGGCACCCATTCGCTGGTGGCGCACACCACTTTCGACGCCAACCTCCAGAACGCGGCCGAGGAATCTCTGGAGTTTCATCTGAGGCAATACGGCAAGGACTACCACGTTGGCGAAGGCGCCATCGTCGTCATCGAGACCAACGGTGCGGTGCGGGCCATCGTCGGCGGCCGCGACTACGGCGCCAGCCAGTTCAACCGCGCAACGAAAGCGCTGCGGCAGACCGGCTCTTCCTTCAAGCCCTATGTCTACGCCACTGCCATGGAAAACGGCTTCAAGCCCGA
>JBQCHN010000251.1:0-16667 GCA_051954615.1 Mesorhizobium sp.
GCTGGAATTCCGGCTGGAGGAAGTCGCTCTCAACAACCTGCCCGGCATGGAAACCTGCAACAGCCAGGGCGCGATCAACGGCTTCCGGCTGACCAGCATCGACGCCAGCGACGGCGGCCGCACGAAAGTCCTGCACGAGGACAAGATGATCCCGCAAAGCCGAGGCTGTCCGAACGGCTACCGCATCGGCGGTGTGCAGACATTCTCGAAAGACAAGCTCAGCGCCTACGCCGTCCTGATCTCGGTCCGGCAATACGGCTTCGAGGGACCGGATCATCGCTGGATCGCCGTGGCCGGCCGCCTGTGACGATCCTTTCCTCCCAAAATTCTCCACATCCGGGAGTGCGGCTTGTCGCCCGTTTCGCGCTGGCCTTGCCGCCGTGGCGGGCAGCGCTTGCCGGCGCGCTGCTGTGGGGGCTCGCCATGGGCGCCAGCGCGCTTGCGGCCCTGCTCGTCGACCGCTGGGAAACGCCGGCGCTGATCCGCACCCTCGTCGTCCTGTTCGCAGGCGGCGGAGCGGTCGCCTTTCCCGTGGCGCTTTACGTCGCCCGCCTGCTTGCCATCGGCGCGCGGGCGGAACCTGCCTTCGCCGCCGCCTTCGTCTCGCTGGCGGCGGTGACGATCGGCTTCACCGCCCTGTTCTTCGCGCTGTACTACCGTAGCTACTACGCGCAATGGCATGCCGAGCCGCTGACGCGCTTCTGGGCGATCCAGTTCGTCCATACGGCGGCGGGCGCGGTCTACCAGTTCGCAGTGCTCGGCCTGCGGCTCTATTTTCCCTTCGGCTTCGCCGCCCTGTTCGTCGGCGCGCTGATGAGCCTGCGCTTTGTCCGCCATGCGCGTTGAGGAATCCGCCCGGCTCTGTTAGGAGGCGGCGACAATTCCCACACACGGCAGGACCGCCCGATGATCCCACGCTATTCCCGGCCGGAAATGGTCGCCATCTGGTCGCCGGAAACGCGCTTCCGCATCTGGTTCGAGATCGAGGCACACGCCTGCGACGCGCTGGCCGAACTCGGCGTCATACCGAAGGAAGCGGCCAAAACCATCTGGGAAAAGGGCGGCGCGGCCACCTTCGACGTCGAGCGCATCGACGAGATCGAGCGCGTCACCAAGCATGACGTGATCGCCTTCCTCACGCATCTGGCCGAATTCGTCGGGCCGGACGCACGCTTCATCCATCAGGGCATGACCTCGTCGGACGTGCTGGACACCTGCCTCGCCGTGCAACTCACCCGCGCCAGCGACCTCTTGCTCGCCGACATCGACGGCCTGCTGGCGGCGCTGAAGCGGCGCGCCTTCGAGCATAAGGACACGATCACCATCGGCCGCAGCCACGGCATCCATGCCGAGCCGACCACTTTCGGCGTCAAGCTGGCGGAAGCCTATGCGGAATTTTCCCGCGCCCGCGAGCGGCTGGTGTTCGCACGGGAAGGCATCGCCACCTGCGCCATTTCCGGCGCCATCGGCACCTTCGCCAACATCGATCCCTACGTGGAAGAGCATGTGGCGAAAAAGCTCGGCCTGAAGCCGGAACCCGTCTCCACGCAGGTGATCCCACGCGACCGCCATGCGATGTTCTTCGCCACGCTCGGCGTCATCGCCTCGTCCATAGAGCGGCTGGCTATCGAAATCCGCCATTTGCAGCGCACCGAGGTGCTGGAGGCGGAGGAATATTTCTCGCCCGGACAGAAGGGCTCGTCGGCCATGCCGCACAAGCGCAACCCGGTGCTGACCGAGAACCTGACGGGCCTTGCCCGCATGGTGCGCTCCTACGCCATGCCGGCGATGGAAAACGTCGCACTATGGCACGAGCGCGATATCTCGCACTCGTCGGTCGAGCGCATGATCGGCCCGGACGCCACTGTGACGCTGGATTTCGCGCTGGCCAGGCTCACCAGCGTAGTCGACAAGCTGCTGGTCTATCCGGACAATATGCTGAAGAATTTGAATCGCTTCCGCGGGCTTGTTCACTCGCAGCGCGTGCTGCTGGCGCTGACGCAGGCCGGCGTGTCGCGCGAGGACGCCTACCGGCTCGTCCAGCGCAACGCCATGAAAGTGTGGGAACAGGGCAAGGATTTCCTGGAAGAACTGCTGGCCGACAAGGACGTCACCGCCGCCCTGCCCGAGGCCGAAATCCGCGAGAAATTCGACCTCGGCTACCACACCAAGCATGTGGATACGATCTTCAAGCGAGTGTTCGGAGAGGCTTGAGACGGAACCGCCAGCTTCGCATCGGCGTTTAATGGCGAATTTTCGCTGGAGCGCCAATGCCGAAGACGGTGCGAATGCCCGAACCTGAAGAAGTGCCGATCCACACGCAGGAGCCTTCCGGCTGGCGCGGCCATATCGGCTGGTTCCTGCGCGGTTTCGCGGCGGCGGCGCTGCTGTTTGGCGCCTTTCTCGTGTATCAGGATTATTCCAGCAGCGCTGTCGTCAGCCATGACGACACGCGCACGATCATCGTCGGGAAATAGACGGCACGCCGGTCTCAGGCAGCCGTCGCCACGGCTTTGTCCGGCACCAACCGGATGACCGTGCCCCACGGGTCCTGCTTCTCGCTTGGCGCCGACGCCTGCGAAGACCGCAACTCGACCCACGACAAGCCGCTGCGGGACGGATCGCGGCGGCCGGCGCCGGGGCTCTGCCAGGTGTTGCCGGCGATGTGGTGATGATAGCCGCCGGACGACATGAAGGCCGCCTGCGCGCCGTAGCGCGCCACCGTGTCGAAGCCGTACGCCTCGTTCCAGAAGCTTTCGGCCGCTCGCGGGTCGCCGACGCGCAGATGCACATGGCCCACGACGGTGTTTTCCGGCATGCCCCGCCAGGCGGCGTCGCCTTCCGGCACCGAGCCGACGACACCGGGAATATCCATGCGCGCGGTCGCCATCTTGACCATGCCGTTTTCCCACACCCAGCCTTCATGCGGCCGGTCGGTGTAGATCTCTATGCCGTTGCCTTCCGGATCGGTCAGGTAGAGCGCCTCGGAAACGATATGGTCGGAGGCGCCGTCGATCTGGATACGATCGGCGATGGCGTGGTTGATCCAGCGGCCGAGGTCGGCGCGGCTGGGCAAAAGGAAGGCCGTGTGGAAGAGGCCCGCGGCGCGCGGATCGTCCGGCTTGGCGGCGGCGTCGCGCTCCAGCACCAGCAGCGGGCGGCCGGGCGAGCCCAGCGTAATCGTCTCACCGTCGCGCGACAATTCCTGCAGGCCGACGATCGTGCGATAGAAATCGGCCAGCTTGTCGGCCTCGCGGGCCTTCAGGCCGACGCGGGCGACGCTGACCGGCGTGGTGGCGGCAAAGGGCAGTTCGCTCATCATGAACTCCTTGGGCGGCGCACGTCGCCGCGCTTGTGTGGCGCGCCGCATCCAGATGTGGCGCTTCCTTGCCCTACAGATTGTCCATCGCCATCGTTCACACAAGATAGATAAATGCGAACATCGTGTTCACATTTTTGATTACATCCCAGTGACCGACGTGGTTGCGCGCCACGGTGCGGCTCGCTACATGCCGGCCATGAAAGTCAAGGACGCAGATATCCTCATCGTGCCGGGCTACACCAATTCCGGCCCCGACCACTGGCAAAGCCGCTGGGAGGCGAAGCTCTCCACCGCGCGCCGGGTCGAGCAGGCGGAGTGGTCGAAGCCGGTGCGCGAGGACTGGACGGCGACGGTCGCCAAGGCAGTCAACGAGGCAGAGAAGCCGGTGGTGATCGTGGCGCATTCGCTCGGCGTGCCGAGCGTCGTGCAGGCGTTGCCGCATTTCCGCAACAGGGTAGCCGGCGCCTTCTTCGTCGCGCCGCCCGATGTCGCCAATCCCGAGATCAGGCCACGCCACCTGATGACGTTCGGGCCTTACCCGCGCGATCCGCTGCCCTTTCCGTCGATCACCATCGCCAGTCGCAACGATCCCTACTGCGCCTTCGAGGTCGCCGAGGACATCGCCTCTGCCTGGGGCTCGCTGTTCATCGACGCCGGCCAGGCCGGCCACCTCAACAGCGAATCCGGCCACGGACCATGGCCGGAAGGCTCGATGACCTTCGCGCAGTTCATGAGCAGGTTATAAGGTAGCGAGCAGGGATAGCCCTATCCGCTATTCGCAACTCCCTACTTCCCGATCGCTTCCCTGATGTTGCCGATCAAGGTCTTGGCACCGAGCGCGATCAGCGCGTGCTCGGAACATCCGGCCAGCAACCGGTAGCCCATCTTGACGGCGCGGCCGGCCATCTTCGGGTCGATGATGTAGATGGCGCAGTGCTTGCCGGCCGCCCGCGCCCGCGTCGCCACGGCGCCGACCGTCTCCATCATGTCCTCAAGCGTCGAATCGACCTTGCTGCCGCCGGTCCAGGCGATGGAGAAGTCCGACGGACCGAGGAAGATGCCGTCGATGCCGGGCGTAGCCAAAATGCCGTCCAGCGCATCGAGCGCGGCGCGCGTCTCGATCATGGCGAAGGCCAGCGTGCGCTGGTTGCTGGTCGCCAGCCACTCGGCCTGATCGCCCTTGCCGTGCCGCGGAAAGGCGTAGGTCGGCCCCCAGGAGCGCCCGCCCAGCGGCGGATACTTCATCGATTCGGCGAAAGCCCTGGCGTCGGCGACCGAATTGATCATCGGGGCGATGACCGCCTCGGCGCCGAAATCCAGCGCGCGGCTGGCCATGTCGAAGCGGCCGACCGGGATGCGCACGATCGCCGGCTTGTCCGCGGCCAGAACCGGCGCGATGGAGCGCAGCACGCTGTCCTCGTTATGGCCGCCGTGCTGCATGTCGAGCGTGACGCAGTCGAAGCCCTGCCTGGCGACGATCTCCACCGTCAGCGCGTCCGGCACGCCGGACCATGCGGAAATCAGGGTTTCGTCAGCCTCCAGGCGCGTTCTCAGCGACATCCGTCCATCCTCATTGGTTGAATCCAGTTTCAGCCGGAAATGCCTCGAAAGGCAAAGAAAAACCGCCCGGAAAGCCGGGCGGTCGATTGGTCCACGAGAAGCGTCCGATCAATCGGCGTTCTTCACCTGCTCGGCCGCGGCCGCCATCAACTCGTCCATGGTACGGCGGATCTGGTGGTCCGACTGATCGACGCCGGCGGCGTCAAAGTCCTTGCGGATCTTGCGGAAGACGTCGTGGTCGCCGGCTTCCTCGAAATCGGAATTGACAACTTCCTTGGCATAGGCGTCGGCGTCTGCGCCGGTCTTGCCGAGTTTTTCCGCAGCCCACAGGCCGAGCGCCTTGTTGCGGCGGGCCACTGCCCGGAATTTCTGTTCCTCATCGAGCGCGAACTTGCGCTCGAAGCCTTCCTGGCGGTCCTTCATGCTGGTCATGGCATTCCCTCCGGTGGAAAAGCGAGTCATCGCCGGTGATTATGTCGTCGCCGAGCACAAACCAAATGGGCGCGGATCGGTCAATATGCAACCTCCCATGCTGCACCGCGACATTCCGGTTTCAAATCGGTTGATTGGCCGTATTGCTCATTGAGCAAAGCCTGCGATTGAGGTAGGACCGCGATTGAAACCTCCCACGCCGCATCGTGCGCGCAAGAAAGGGACCAGTCGCTTGACGCCTGCCCTTCCAGCCAGAGAAAACACCCCATGAAGTCACGCCGCCGCATCTACGAAGGCAAGGCCAAGATCCTTTACGAAGGGCCGGAGCCGGGAACGCTGATCCAGTTCTTCAAGGACGATGCCACCGCCTTCAACAAGAAGAAGCACGAAGTGGTGGACGGCAAGGGCGTGCTCAACAATCGCATCTCCGAGCATATCTTCAACCATCTCAACCGCATGGGTATCCCGACCCATTTCATCCGCCGCCTCAACATGCGCGAGCAGCTGATCAAGGAAGTCGAGATCATCCCGCTGGAAGTGGTAGTGCGCAACGTCGCTGCCGGCTCGCTGGCCAAGCGTCTCGGCATCGAGGAAGGCACGGTGCTGCCGCGTTCGATCATCGAATTCTACTACAAGGCCGATGCGCTGGACGACCCGATGGTGTCGGAAGAACACATCACGGCCTTCGGCTGGGCGAGCCCGCAGGAGATCGACGACGTGATGGCGCTGGCCATTCGCGTCAACGACTTCCTCTCCGGCCTGTTCCTCGGCGTCGGCATCCAGCTCGTCGACTTCAAGATCGAATGCGGCCGTCTGTTCGAGGGCGACATGATGCGCATCGTCGTCGCCGACGAGATTTCGCCGGATTCGTGCCGGCTGTGGGACGTCGCCACGCAGGACAAGCTCGACAAAGACCGTTTCCGCCGCGACATGGGCGGGCTGGTCGAAGCCTATCAGGAAGTGGCCCGCCGCCTCGGTATCATGAACGAGAACGAGCCGCCGCGCCCGACCGGCCCGGTACTGGTCTCCTCCAGCGACCCCAAGACCACGAAGCATTGAGGACAGACCGCGTGATCAAGGCCCGTGTCACCGTAACCCTCAAGAACGGCGTCCTCGACCCGCAGGGCAAGGCGATCGAGCACGCGCTGACCGGCCTCGGCTTCGGCGGCGTCGGCTCCGTCAGGCAAGGCAAGGTGTTCGACATCGAAATCGACGGCGCCGACAGGACCAAGGCCGAAGCCGACCTCAAGGCCATGTGCGACAGGCTGCTGGCGAATACGGTGATTGAGAACTACAGTGTAGCCATTACCTGAGGTTGTACCGGAGGGTAGAATGGCGGAAATCGATGGCGATCTGATCTACGAAATCCTGAAGAACCTTCAGTCGAGAATGACCAATGTGGAATTGGTTCTGATCGAACATTCGAAGGAACTACAGGCTTTGCGCGGCCATTCCGCTTCCGCGCAAACCGACATGACCAACATTTACGGTGTTCTTCAGCGCATTGATTCACGCCTCGACCACATAGAACATCGCCTCGACTTGCGCGAACTGGCCGAAAAATCCCAGACACCCTACGAGCCGCCCAAATGAAATCCGCCGTCGTCCTCCTTCCCGGCCTCAACCGCGACCGCGACATGATCGCGGCGCTGACCAAGATTTCCGGCGCAGCGCCCGTGACCGTGTGGCAGACCGACACGGAAATCCCCGACGTCGACCTGATCGCCATTCCCGGCGGCTTCTCCTTCGGCGACTACCTGCGCTGCGGAGCGATCGCGGCGCGCTCGCCGGTGATGCGCGCGGTGGCGGAGAAGGCGGCCAAGGGCGTCATGGTCGTCGGCGTGTGCAACGGCTTCCAGATCCTCGTCGAGGCCGGCCTGTTGCCTGGTGCCTTGATGCGCAACGCCTCGCTGAAATTCGTCTGCCGCGAAGTGAAGTTGCAGGTCGCCAACGCCAACACCGCCTTTACCCGCGCCTATTCGCAGCATCAGGTCATCCGCTGCCCGGTGGCGCATCACGACGGCAACTATTTCGCCGACGTCGAAACGCTGGCGCGCATCGAAGGCGAAGGCCAAGTGGTGTTCCGCTATGCCGAGGGCACCAACCCGAACGGCTCGGTCAACGACATCGCAGGCATCGTCTCGGCCAAAGGCAACGTGCTCGGCCTGATGCCGCATCCGGAAAACCTGATCGAAGCCGCCCACGGCAGCAGCGATGGGCGCGCGCTGTTCGAGGGTGCGCTGGGACTGGCGGCCTGACGCCGCGGCTTCCGAGCCGCTGGCGTGGCGCGGAAAAGTCTGAAATCCTGCTGCAAGCTGAACCCGAATCGACGGATGAGAGCATGACGATCCGCCTTGCCGCCACCTGCGCCCTCATCGCCCTGTCCGGCCTGGCGCTGACCGCCTGTCAGTCCAAATCCTACAACGGCGCGTCGGGCAGCGGCGGCAAAAGCGCATCGCTCAGGGCCATGGAGCAGGTGGCGATCGCCGCGCACAAATGCTGGATCGCCTCGAAGGACCCGGCCTTCAAGTCGTATCAGATGGCCAACGAACTGAACAATTTCGGCGGCACGCCGCGCTTCCTGCTGGTGCCGGCCAAGCACTATGGCGGCAAGCCGCTGCTGGTGGTGCAGGCGAGCGGCAATTCCAGCCGCGTCGACGTCTACGGCCCGCTGATGGACGGCGCGCTCGGCAGCCGCATCGGGGCCGACATCGCCCGTTGGCAGACCGGCTCCGGCGACTGCGGCACCGCCGCCTGAAGCGCGCCGCGACCAATCATTCCCAGGGCGGACGGATACCCTCTCGATAGGCGTCGGCGCGGGAAATGCCGATGTCCTTGAGCTGATCGTCGGTCATTTCGAGCAGCGCCAGGCGACTGCGCCGGCGAGCCGCGAGATGGTCAAGCCAGGCGTACAACGAGCGGATGACAACCGTGATGCGCCTGACGAAGGAGGCGCGCGGCGGCAGGAACCGCGAACCATCAGAATCCGTGATGATTGTATCGATTGTATTCATAATTGCACCTGAACAGATCAAGCTACCGGGGTGCAATCTCTATGAATTGACTTTCAAAACGGTGCAATGTAGAAAATTGTCACCATGACAAATTGGTTTTCCGACCTTTCCGGGCCCGGTCCGCTCTATCAGCGGCTCGCGGATCGTATCGAATCCGGCATAGACCGGGGTACGATGCCGGCCGGCTTCAAGCTGCCGCCGCAGCGCGACCTTGCCTACGATATCGGCGCAACGGTCGGCACGGTGGGGCGCGCCTACCAGTTGCTGCGCGAGCGCGGGCTGGTCAGCGGCGAGGTCGGTCGCGGCACCTATGTCCTGAAGCGTCAGGACGACAACCAGCCGGATGCCGAGGTGGCGCCCCCGCCCTATGAAGGCACACGCGGCTTCGAGGCGCCGCCCGACAAGCTGCGCTTCGACAGCACCGCCGCTCCGGACATCGGCCAGGGCGTCGCCGTCGGCGAATTGCTGGCACGTATCGCCGCCGACCATCCTTCCGAGATTTCCAGCTATACGCGGGAGTTCCCCGAACGCTGGTTCGAAGCCGGCAGCCGCTGGCTGGCGCGCAACGATTTCCGCCCTGCCCCGGATACGATCGTGCCGACGCTCGGCACCCATGCCGGCGTCATTTCCGCCATCTCGGCGCTGACCGCACCCGGCGACACCATCGCCTTCGAGCACCTGACCTATTCGCAGGTCGCCCGCAGCGCCGGGCTTATCGGCCGCCGGATCGCGCTGGTCGCGGCCGACGGCGAAGGCCTCGACCCCGAGGATTTCGCGCATGTCTGCGCGCAGAAACATCCGAAGATGATCTTCCTGATGCCGACGATGCAGAACCCGACGCTCGCCACGCTGTCGGCGGCGCGGCGGCAGGAGATCGCCCGCATCGCCCGCGAGCACAACGTGCTTCTGATCGAGGACGATCTCTACGGCGCCATGACAGGCGATACGACGCCGCTTCTGGCCGAATATGCGCCCGAACGGACCATCGTCGCCGGCGGCCTGTCGAAATCGGTGGCGGCAGGCGTGCGCGGCGGCTGGCTGTCGTGCCCGCCCGCCTACCGGCACCGCATCCGCGTCGCGCACAAGATGCTGACCGGCGGCCTGCCCTTCCTGTCGGCGGAACTGTGCTCCCGGCTGGTGCTGTCAGGCCGCGCCGCCGAAATCCGCACGCAGATCCTCGCCGAGATCGAGGCACGCACGGCCATGGTGCGCGGCAAGCTCGCCGGCTTCAGGTTCAACAGCCACGCGCGGGTTCCCTTCGTCTGGCTGACGCTGCCCGAGCCCTGGCTTTCTGGCACCTTCAAGAACGCGGCCCGACAGAACGGCGTGCTCATCGACGACGAGGACGAGTTCAAGGCCGGCCGCTCGGAAAAGGTCTTCCACCGCATCCGCTTCGGCATCTCGCAGCCGCATCGGCGCGAGCAGGTCGAAGCCGGCATCGGCGTGATCCGCCGCCTGCTCGACGAAGGCCGCGCCGGCTACGAGAGCTTCGGCTGACGGGACCGCCGCGCCTGTGATTTTCGGTCGATTCCCCGGCTTTCATGGGGTGTAAGATCGCGGCGCATCGGCTATAGCGACCTCGACACGCGCTTTCGGAGCCGCCGCCACCGATGACCACTTCCAACACCGTCACGATCACGCCCGAACTGATTGCCGCGCACGGGCTGAAGCCAGATGAATACCAGCGCATCCTCGACCTGATCGGCCGCGAGCCGAGCTTCACCGAACTCGGCATCTTCTCGGCCATGTGGAACGAGCACTGTTCCTACAAGTCCTCGAAGAAATGGCTGCGCACGCTGCCGACCAAGGGCGAAGTGGTGATCCAGGGGCCGGGCGAGAATGCCGGCGTGGTCGACATCGGCGACGGCGAGGCCGTCATCTTCAAGATGGAGAGCCACAACCACCCCTCCTACATCGAGCCCTATCAGGGTGCGGCGACCGGCGTCGGCGGCATATTGCGCGACGTCTTCACCATGGGCGCGCGGCCCGTGGCGGCGATGAACGCGCTGCGCTTCGGCGATCCGGGTCATCCGAAGACCAAGCATCTGGTGGCCGGCGTGGTTTCCGGTGTCGGCGGCTACGGCAATTCCTTCGGCGTGCCGACGGTGGGCGGCGAGGTGAATTTCGACGCCCGCTACAACGGCAACATCCTCGTCAACGCCTTCGCCGCGGGAATCGCGAAGACCGACGCCATCTTCTATTCCAAGGCGGAAGGCGTCGGCCTGCCGGTCGTCTATCTTGGCGCCAAGACCGGCCGCGACGGCGTCGGCGGCGCCACCATGGCCTCGGCCGAGTTCGACGACTCGATCGAGGAAAAGCGCCCGACCGTGCAGGTCGGCGATCCCTTCACCGAAAAGTGCCTGCTGGAAGCCTGCCTCGAACTGATGGCATCGGGCGCCGTCATCGCCATCCAGGACATGGGCGCTGCTGGGCTGACCTGCTCGGCGGTGGAAATGGGAGCCAAGGGCGACCTCGGCATCGAACTCGACCTCGACAAAGTGCCGGTGCGCGAGGAGCGCATGTCGGCCTACGAGATGATGCTGTCGGAGAGCCAGGAGCGCATGCTGATGGTGCTGCGCCCGGAGAAAGAGAAGGAAGCCGAGGCGATCTTCACCAAATGGGGGCTGGACTTCGCCATCGTCGGCCGCACCACGGACGACCTGCGTTTCCGCGTCCTGCATCAGGGCGAAGAAGTCGCCGACCTGCCTATCAAGGACCTCGGCGACCAGGCGCCGGAATACGACCGGCCATGGGTCGAGCCGAAGAAGCCGGCGGCGCTGAAAGCCGGCGACGTGCCGCAGGCGGACGTGGCTGACGCGCTGCTGAAGCTGCTTTCCAGCCACGACCTCTCCTCGCGCCGCTGGGTGTGGGAGCAGTACGACACCCTCATCCAGGGCAATTCGCTGCAACGGCCGGGCGGCGATGCCGGTGTGGTGCGCGTCGACGGCCACGCCACCAAGGCGCTGGCCTTCTCCTCGGACGTGACGCCGCGCTACTGCGAGGCCGATCCCTATGAGGGTGGCAAGCAGGCGGTGGCCGAATGCTGGCGCAACCTGACCGCCACGGGCGCCCTGCCGCTCGCGGCCACCGACAACCTGAACTTCGGCAACCCCGAACGGCCCGAGAACATGGGCCAGTTCGTCAAGGCCATCGAAGGCATCGGCGAGGCCTGCCGGGCGCTCAATTTCCCGATCGTGTCGGGCAATGTCTCGCTCTACAACGAGACGAACGGGCAAGGAATCCTGCCCACCCCCACCATCGGCGGCGTCGGCCTGCTGGCCGATTGGGGCAAAATGGCCCGCATCGGCTTCGCCGCCGAAAACCAGCCGATCCTGCTGGTCGGCGCACCGGCCGAATGGGGCACGCATCTCGGCCAGTCCGTATACCTGCGCGACATCCACGGCCGTGCCGAAGGCCCGCCGCCGCCGGTCGATCTGGCGCATGAAAAGAAGGTCGGCGACTTCGTGCGCAAGCTGATCGCCTCGGGCGTCGTCACGGCCTGCCACGACGTTTCCGACGGCGGGCTCGCCGTGGCGCTTGCCGAGATGGCGATGGCGTCCGGCATCGGTGCGACCATCCCCGGCCTTGTCGATCTCGATCCTGTCCCGGTCTGGTTCGGCGAGGATCAGGGACGCTATCTTGTCACGCTCGCCCTCGACCCGCATCAAGACGAGATCGAGGACATCTGGAACGAAGCCAAAGCGCTCGGCATCTTCGCGCCGTGGATCGGTTCCACCGGCGGGCGCGATTTGAAACTCGGCGAGGCGCGTGCCATATCTGTGGCCGAATTGACCACCGCTCACGAATCCTGGTTTCCTCGCTTCATGGGGACCTGAACGAGGACAGCACCATGGCCATGGACGCCCACGACATCGAACGGCTCATCAAACAGGGCATCCCGGACGCACGGGTGACGATCCGCGACCTCGCCGGCGACGGCGACCACTATGCAGCGGAAGTGGTGGCCGAGAGTTTTCGGGGAAAAAGCCGGGTGCAGCAGCACCAGATGGTCTACGACGCGCTGAAAGGCAACATGGGCGGCGTGCTGCACGCGCTCGCCTTGCAGACCAGCGTGCCGGAATGACGCTGCGTTCCCCTCCCCCTTGAGGGTGGCCGGGCGAAGCCCGGTCGGGAGGGGTACCCTCCACCGCTCCAACATTGGTAGAAAAGTCGGCGCACTGCCGCAGCAACCTCTCCCGGCCCTTCGGGCGGCACCCTCCTCTCAAGGAGGAGGCAAGCGCGGCGACTACCTCTTTCTGACCGCCAGAATTGGCCCCACCGGTTCCTTGCCGCCGACAAGGATGCGGTCGCCGTCCGACAGGGTCGAAATCGCGCCGTCGAGGAACAGGGCGCTTGGGCACGTAAGCTCGTCCTTGAACAGCCGCGCGAAGGAGCCGAGGCTGACCGGCTGGCGCGAGATGGCCAGAACCACGGTGCCGTCGCCGCGCACACCCACCCCGTTGCGGATGAAGCGCGAGGTGCCGTCGGGCTCGAAGCGCGGATGGATCTTGCCGTCGATCACCAGCATCGGCCCAGATTGCGTGGCGTAGGCGATGTCCGGGTCGCCACCGGGATGCGCGGCCGCATAGGCGGCGGTTTCCATCACGCCGGCGCTGCCGTCCTTGCGCACGAAAAACACGCCGTTCGGCTTGAGGAAGAAGTTCCCCTCCCCGTCCGCCCGATTGAGCGGCGTCTCCTGCCGCCCGCCCTCGACGAACAGGCCGACCGGCCCGAGCCCCTCATGATACATGCCGGCGTTCATCGCGAGTTGCACCGGCGCCCCCTTCGCCGCCATCGCCTTGTCGAACGCCTGGATGGAGCCATAGGGCTTGCCGTGCGCATTGGCGCGGGCAACGAAAACCGCGTAGCCCTTCGGGTCGACTTCGCACACCGCATGGACGACGCCCTCGAAGCTCAGGTCGCGGCAGAACGGCGGCAGTTCGCCGACCACCAGCGGCGGCTTCGGCGCCGGACGCGGCCAGAAGAGGAAGATCGCGGCAGCGACGGCGAGCAGGCCGACCACGATCGCAACAACTATTCGCGGTCTCATGCGCCCGCCGCCGAGGCCGTTCGTCCGATGCGCGGGACAGGTCGCATGATGCTGGTCCAATTCACGTCATTGTTTGCGCCATTTCAAAGGCATCCCGGCAAATGGCTTGTTTCGGGTCGACTGCGGGGCTATTTGACTGTCATGTTATGGCCTTGCTTGCGCAGGCGAAAGGATTCTCCATGACCGGCATCAACGACTACATCGACAGCGAAGTTAAGGGCAACGACGTGGTGCTCTTCATGAAGGGTACGCCCGGCTTCCCGCAGTGCGGTTTTTCCGGCCAGGTCGTCCAGATCCTCGACTATGTCGGCGTCGATTACAAAGGCATCAACGTGCTGACCTCGAACGAGTTGCGCCAGGGCATCAAGGACTATTCCAACTGGCCGACCATCCCCCAGCTTTACGTCAAGGGCGAATTCGTCGGCGGCTGCGACATCATCCGCGAAATGTTCCAGGCCGGCGAACTGCAGGCCTTCCTTCAGGAAAAGGGCGTCAGTGCCAAGAGCACGGCCTGAACACACAGCCGGGCACGCCCCTAACCCGGCAAACACCACCGGTTCCGGCTTTCGGAACCGACAAGAGCTAGTGCGTCGGCCTGCCGACGCATTTTCATTTAGGGACTGGATTTGTCATGGACCAGCAGAAGCCGGCGCCGCACGAGGAGACGCTGACGCGAGGAGCGCTGCGCATTCCGCGCTGGGAGTTCATCGCATTGTGCGCGGCACTGATGGCGGTCAACGCGCTCGCCGTCGACATCATGCTGCCGGGCCTGCAGGAGATCGGCGCTTCGCTCGGCGTCGAGAACGAGAACCACAGGCAATATGTCATCCCCGCCTACATCTTCGGGTTCGGCGTGGCGCAACTGTTCTTCGGCCCACTGTCGGATCGCTTCGGCAGGCGCCCGCCGCTGGTGGCCGGACTGATCGTCTACATCGTCGCGGCAGCGACGGCGGCAGTGGCGCCGACCTTTGCGCTCCTTTTGGCATGCCGCGTGGTGCAGGGCGTAGGTGCGGCGGCAACGCGCGTGATCGCCGTTTCCATCGTGCGCGACACCTTCGAGGGCCGGCGCATGGCGGAAGTCATGTCGCTGATCTTCATGGTGTTCATGGCGGTGCCCATCGTGGCGCCCAGTGTCGGTCAGTTCGTCATGCTGTTCGCCAGCTGGCATTTCATCTTCGTGGTCATGGCGATAGGCGCACTGGCGATACTGACCTGGATGTGGCTGCGCCTGCCCGAAACGCTCCACCCCGAATACCGCCGCCCGTTCACCCTCGATGCTGTTCTCAAGGGCTTCGCCATCGTGCTGACGAACCGTGCCGCGCTCTGCTACACGCTGGCCAGCACATTCATCTTCGCGGCGATGTTTGGCTTCATCACCTCCTCGCAGCAGATCTATGTCGGGCTCTACGGGGTGGGCGAACTGTTTCCACTGATCTTCGCCGGCATGGCGGGCGTGATCGCGGTCTCCAATTTCGCCAATTCCCGCCTGGTGGGGCGCATCGGCATGCGCCGGCTCTCGCACAGTGCGCTGCTGTCCTTCCTCGCCATCAGCCTGATCTGGCTGGCGCTTTCGCTGGCCGGGCCGATTCCTCTGTGGCTGTTCATCATCATCTACTGCTGCGCGATGGTTCCCTTCGCCATGCTGGGCTCCAACTTCAACGCCCTGGCCATGGAGCCGCTGGGCGCGATCGCCGGCACGGCGTCGTCGGTGCTCGGCTTCATGCAGACCTTCGTCGGTGGGGTGTTGGGCACGGCCATCGGTCAGGCCTATGACGGCACGGTCATGCCGCTGGCCGCCAGCTTCTGCCTTGTCACGATAGCTGCACTGGCAGCCGTGCTGGTGGCCGAACGCGGCCGCTTGTTCCGGCCGCACAATCCGCCGGTCTCGCCGGGCGGCTTCAGCGAATAGGAAGCCGGCGCGCGGTCAAGACACGTCCGATTCCCTGGCCAGGGCCGCGAAATCGAACAGCTTGCGGTCGAGCAGGTGCGAGGGCCGCACGTTGGTCAGCGCGCGGATCATGGTGTCCTTGCGGCCGGGCATCTTCTTTTCGATGTCGTCCAGCATCGCCTTCATGACGTTGCGCTGAAGACCGTCCTGTGAGCCGCAAAGATCGCAGGGGATGATGGGAAAGCGCATGCCGGCTGCGAATTTCTCCAGGTCCGCTTCCGCGCAGTAGGAAAGCGGCCTCAGCACCAGCACGTCGCCCTCGTCGTTGAGGAGCTTCGGCGGCATGGCGGCCAGCCGTCCGCCATGGAACAGGTTCATGAAGAAGGTTTCGAGGATATCCTCGCGGTGGTGGCCGAGCACCAGCGCCGAGCAGCCTTCCTCGCGCGCGATGCGGTAGAGATGGCCGCGCCTGAGCCGCGAGCACAACGAGCAGTAGGTGCTGTTGTCCGGCAGCTTGTCGGTGACGATCGAATAGGTGTCGCGGTATTCGATGCGGTGGGCGATGCCGTTGGCCGTCAGGTAGTCCGGCAGGATATGCTTGGGGAAATTCGGCTGGCCCTGGTCGAGGTTGCAGGCGAGCAGGTCCACCGGCAGCAGGCCGCGCCATTTCAGCTCGAGCAGCAGCGCCAGAAGGCCGTAGGAATCCTTGCCGCCCGACAGCGCCACCAGCCAGCGCTGGCCCGGCTCGACCATGGCGAAATCCTCGACGGCCTGGCGCGCGTGGCGCAGCAGCCGCTTGCGCAGCTTGTTGAACTCGACCGAGGACGGCGCATCGCGAAAGAGCGGATGGCAACCGCCGCCCGCCTCGGAAGGTTCGATTGTGGCGTCTGCGTGGATGTTCATGGTCGTCGGCCCGGAAACTTTATGGGGACGGCTTAACCGAGCAGGCGCGCAAAGAAAAGGCCGCCCGGAGGCGGCCTTCGATATGTCTCGCTGCGGATAGAATCAGCGCGAGTAGAACTCAACCACCAGGTTCGGTTCCATCTGGACGGCGAACGGCACGTCGGCGAGGCCGGGAACGCGCTGGTAGGTAGCGGTCATCTTGTTGTGGTCGGCCTCGATGTAGTCCGGCACGTCGCGCTCGGCGAGCTGGACCGATTCCAGCACGATGACGAGCTGCTTAGACTTCTCCCGCACCTCGATGACGTCGCCCGGCTTGCAGCGGTACGAACCGATGTTGGTGCGGCGGCCGTTGACGTTGACATGGCCGTGGTTGATGAACTGGCGCGCGGCGAAGATCGTCGGCACGAACTTGGCGCGGTAGACGACGGCGTCGAGGCGCGATTCCAGCAGGCCGATCAGGTTCTCGGAGGTGTCGCCCTTGCGGCGGTTGGCCTCCTC
>JBQCHN010000252.1:0-8010 GCA_051954615.1 Mesorhizobium sp.
GGGCGTTGCCGGCAGCCCATTGCCGCCCCGCTTCGACGACGCGGCCATCCGCCACCGGCTGGCCCGCCTTGCGCGCGAGACGCGGGAGGCGAACGAAGCTTTCTTTTCCGACGCCGCCGAAGACCAGCACCCGGACGATGAAGCGTGGGCGGAGGACTTTCAGAACGAGTTCCTTGCCGCCAATGACGCTCCGCCGGCAGGTATGGAAAGCAGGGTAATGCCTGCCGCGAGCGGCATGGCCCGCTCCAAGCGGCTGATCGCCGCCTGCGGCCTTCTGGGCGCGATGGCCGGCGGGCTTACCGCGCTATCGCTGCCGGCGCGCTACGAGGCCACCGCCGAGCTGCACCTTGCCGCCGGCACCGACGTCTCGACATTCGCCGGCCTGCAAGACCAGCGCCGTATCGTCACGTCCGGCATCGTCCTCAACAAGGTCGTCGACAAGCTCGGCCTTGCCGACGATCCGGCCTTCAACGGCACCGAGACGGATAGCGGCTTCGTCTCGCTGGTGCGCTCGCTGCTCTTGCGCAGCGACGGCGCGGCGGCTTCCGACGCCGGCCATCGCCATGCCATGGCGGCCAGCCGCCTCGCCGACAGCCTTTCCGTCGGCCAGGGTCGTGGATCGTCGACGATCGCCGTCACCGCCACGACCGGCAACGGCGAAACCTCGGCCCTGATCGCGAACACCGTGGCGGAGGCGTTCCTTGCCACGGCGGCGACCATGCACAGCGGCCCGCAGCTCAGCGGTGCGGCGGGCATGGCCGACGAGGCGGCAAAGAAGCTGGAGGTCTTCCTTGCCCAGCACGGTCTTGGCAGTGGCGATGCGAACGCCGCCGCCGACGCGCTGCTGAAGCTCGACGACCAGCTTTCGGCGGCGCGCGCCCGCACCGCAGAGATGAACGACAAGATCGCCGCCATGAAGGCGGTCGGCGTCGATGCCGCCGTGGGCGGCGGCCTGCCACAGGAATTCGAGTCCAGCGCGATGGCGGTCCTGCGCTCGCAGTACCTGGCCATAAAGCGCGAAAGCGACCGTGCCGAGGCACAGCTCGGTCCACGCAACCCCGAGCGCATCGCGCTCGACACCCAGCTTGCCGGCGCACGCGACCGCATCGCGGCGGAACTGCGCCGCATCACGGCTTCCTTGCAGGCAACGCTGAAGGAGACCGTGCAGGCCGAACAGGGGCTCGCCGCGCGCCGCGCCCAGAGCGGGCTCGACGCCGACGGCATCGCGACATTGCGGACGCTGCGCGACGCCGCTCGGCAGGCCGCCGCCGAAGCCAGGCCCGGACGCAGCGACGACCTCCGCGACGCGACAAGCGGCGCCAGTGTCATCACCAAAGCCTATGCCCCGCTGGAGCCGAGCGGGCCGTCGCGGCTGCCGATCACACTGGCCGGGTTGCTGGCCGGCCTCGCGGCCGGCGCGGGTATCGGCGCTGTCCGCGGCCGGCGCAGGACACGCGCCGGCGGTGACGACGACAACATCGGCTCCATGGCGCAAGCTGCATCCGCTTCCGGCGAGGACCGGAACCCCGCCGCGCCCGCGCCTGCTGTCGAGAGCATGATGTCAGCCGTGCGCCGGGCGCTGCCTGCGCAGGAACCCATCGACGCCGGCGGCGCCGAGCCCATGCCAACCGAGACCGCCGAAACCCCATATCCCCTGGAGGACACCATGTATCCCGTCTATGCGGATCAGATGCACGCCTTTGCGCCCCGGCAGCCCGGCGACGCTCCGCAGCAGCCGTTCCAGCCGCCCGTCTACGCCGCGCCCCATCCTTACGGGACTCAGCCGGCGATGCCGCAGCCGATGGTCCAGCCCTATGTCTACACGCCCTACGCGCCGGCCTATCTGTGGCAACCGCAGCCGCCGATGCCGATACAGGCGGGCTTCTATCCCTATCCCCAGCCCGCCCAGCCGATGAGCGGCTACCCGCAGCCGGCGCTACCGGAGGCAGCCACCGCCGCCGCGAACCAGGCCTCGCTGGAGGAAATCCGCGCCAGCCTGCGCGAATTCCGCGAGGCGGTGCGGGAACTCACCGAGAGCCGCGCCCGCCGCCGCTACTTCTGACAACCCGCGCGCGAAAGCCACGCCTCGACGGGCCAATCGGCCGTCCGATTTCGGGTTTACGGCATCGGACGGCGCATTGGCGGGATTGCGCGGCCGAATTTTCGTGACAATGCCGCACAGATTGGGCGCCCCGAGATTGGGCCGCACAGATCGGGCGCCCCGGCACCCGACAGGATTCGGCAGCGAGGAGAGGTCATGGCTGAGGTGATCGACGGCAAGAGCGTCGCGGCGGATGTGGTGGCGAAGGTCAAGGCCCTGACGGCGGACCTCGCGGCAAAGGGCAAGGGCCAGCCGGGACTGGCCGTCGTCATCGTCGGCGAGGATCCCGCCAGCCAGGTCTACGTCGCCTCCAAGTCGCGCACCGCCAAGGAATGCGGCTTCCATTCGGTCCAGCACACGCTTCCCGCCCAGACCACGCAGGCCGACCTGCTCAAGCTGATCGGCACCCTCAACGCCGACCCGGCGATCCATGGCATCCTCGTCCAGCTGCCGCTGCCCGGGCAGATCGATTCGGGCACCGTCATCCAGGCCATCGCGCCGGAGAAGGACGTCGACGGCTTCCACTTCGTCAATGTCGGCAAACTCGGGACCGGCGAGCTCGACACCGCCTTCGTGCCCTGCACGCCGGCCGGCTCGATGCTGCTCATCGAGCGGGTGCGCGGCAAGGACCTGTCCGGCCTGAGTGCCGTGGTGGTTGGCCGCTCCAACATCGTCGGCAAGCCGATGGCGAACCTTTTGCTCGCCGCCAACTGCACGGTGACCATCGCCCACAGCCGCACCAGGGACCTGCCGGCGTTGGCCCGCACGGCCGACATCCTGGTGGCCGCCGTCGGCAGGCCGGAAATGGTGCGCGGCGACTGGGTCAAGCCCGGCGCCACCGTCATCGACGTCGGCATCAACCGCATCCCCGCGCCCGAGAAGGGTGAGGGCAAGACGCGGCTGGTCGGCGACGTTGCCTATGCCGAGGCCGAAAAGGTCGCCGGCGCCATCACACCGGTGCCAGGCGGCGTCGGCCCGATGACCATCGCCATGCTGATGGCCAACACCGTCGTTTCCGCCTATCTTGCCGCCGGATTGGATCGCCCCTCGTTCTGATTCTTCATCCGCCTGCAAGAAAGCGATGCCGTGCCGACGCCACCCCTTCCCGTAGAAAGGCCCCTCGTGGCCGATCCGATGCAGGGGGGAAAGCGCTTCGCCTTCCTTCTGGTGGACAAGTTCCCGATGTTCTCGCTGGCGGCGGCGATCGACGTGTGCCGCTCGGCCAACCGCCTGCTCGGCCAGGACTTCTACAGCTGGACGACGGTGTCGCCGGACGGCGAGGCGGTGGCGGCTTCCAACGGCCTGCCGCTGAAGGTCGACTATGCGATAGCCGACCTGCCGCCGGCCGATATCCTGTTCGCCTGCGTGGCGCTCAACCTCGACTTCCCCGGCAAGTCCAAGGTTCTGGCGGCGCTGCGCGCCTGGGGCCGGCGCGGCGGCGCGCTCGGCGCGCTGTCGGTCGGCTCGCACCTTCTGGCAGAAGCCGGCCAGCTCGACGGCTACCGCTGTACCATCCACTGGGAGAACCGCGCCGGCTTCATGGAGCGCTTTCCTGAGATCGACTGCACCGGCAACGTCTTCGAGATCGACCGCAAGCGCTATACCTGCGCCGGTGGCACCACCTCGATCGACCTGATGCTGGAGATCGTGCGCGCGGATTTCGGCGTCAATCTCGCCAACGGCGTCGCCAACCAGTTCCAGCACGAGCGCATCCGCTCAGCCGGCGACCGCCAGCGCGTCGGGCCGGAGCGGGATCTCACCGGCAAGTCGGAGAAGCTGCGCCGCATCGTCGAACTGATGGCGGACCATCTCGACGAGCCGCGCTCGGCCGTGCAACTGGCGAAATCCGCCGGCCTGTCGGTCCGGCAGGTCGAGCGGCTGTTCCTGCGTCACCTCGGCGTCACGCCCGGCCGATACTACATGCGGCTCAGGCTGGAGCGGGCACGCGAGCTCCTGCGCCAGACCAACATGCCGATCCTCGACGTGGCGATCGCCACCGGCTTCACCTCGCATTCCTACTTCGCCCAGAGCTACCGGCTGCAATTCGGTCGGCCGCCGAGCGAGGAACGCCGCACGACGTATTGAGATGTCGGCGGCCGGAGCGTTCCGACCTTTGCCATTCCCGCCGATTCGTTGGATAAGGCGATGAGAGGCGGGCTTTTCACCGCCAGGATGCATTGCACAGGGGAATTCAGGCTCATGACGGAAGCTTCGAAGCAAACCGCCACCCGCGACGGAGGCCGCATGTTCACGCCGGCGCCCGAGGCGAAGGCCCAGGCGACGCGGTCGCGCATCATCGCGCTCGTCCTCTGGGCGGCGGCGATCATCCTCGAATTGGTCGCGATCTTCTGGCTGCTCAGGCCGTCGTTCGACGAGCTGGCCGCCGCCCACGGCTTCCCGCAGTGGCGCTGGTATACGCTGCTCGGCTTTATCGCCGTCATCGGCGTGCTCGCCATCATCGGCTCGATGCTTTGGAAAAAGGCCAATCACCTCGATCCGGCGACGCGCACGGAACCGGTGAAGTTCTTCATCCAGAACCAGCTCGGCGCCTTCATCTCGCTGCTGGCGTTCCTGCCGCTGATCGTCCTGATCTTCATGAACAAGGACATGGACGCCAAGCAGAAGAACATTGCGGGTGCCGCCGGCATCATCGTCGCGCTGGCGGCGACGATACTCGGCGTCGACTTCAAGCCGCTGTCGCAGGAACAGGCCGCGGTCGAATCCCAGGTCGTAACGCATCTGGTCGGGCAGGACCTCGTATGGTGGAGCGACGGCGGCAAGGTCGTGCATCTGTGCGAAGGCGTCTCCGATCTCAAGAACGCCAAGACGCAGATCTCCAGCGGCCCCATCGCCGACGCCTTCGCCAAGGGCAAGGAAGGCATCACGCTCGAGCTCGCCAGCGAATTGAACCAGTGCGGCCTGCCCGTGCCGGCAAATCTGACGGAGATCGAGCAGTGGGTGCGCAGCGCCCGCGGCCTGTAAGCCTGCCGGCGACGGAACGGACCCGCGCGAGGTGGCCGCGTCTCGCGCTTGCCAGTTTCCAGTACCTCACGTAGCTTCCCGCAACCGAGGGGCTTCCGGGAGATTTTCATGACGGCTTTCGCGCGGTGCATTGCTGCGACCATCCTGCTTCTGTGGACGACAGCGCTCGGCTTCGCCGCCGACCGCGTCATCATCGTGCTGGATGCCTCGGGCTCCATGTGGGCGCAGATCGACGGCAAGCCGAAGCTGGAGATCGCCCGCCAATCGCTGCGCGCCGCGCTGCAGTCTATCCCGGCCGACCGGGAGATCGGCTTCATGGCCTATGGCCACCGCGAGAAGGGAAGCTGCTCCGACATCGAACTGATCGTGCCGCCGGCCGCCGGCACCGCCGGCGCCATCGCCACGGCCGCCGACAACCTGAAGTTCCTCGGCAAGACCCCGCTGACGGCGGCCGTCAAGCAGGCCGCCGAAGCGCTGAAATACACCGAGGACAAGGCGACCGTCGTGCTCATCACCGACGGGCTGGAAACCTGCCAGGGTGATCCCTGCGCGCTCGGCAAGGAGCTGGAAGCGGCCGGCGTCGACTTCACCGCCGACGTCGTCGGCTTCGGCCTGACGGCGGAAGAAGGCAAGCAGGTGGCCTGCCTCGCCGACAACACCGGCGGCAAGTACATCCAGGCCTCCGACGAGGCCGCGCTGAAGGACGCTCTGGCCGAGACGGTGGCGGCGCCCGAGCCGGCGCCCGCCCCCGAACCCGAGCCGAAGGCGGCCGAAGTCGAATACAACCTCGTTCCCAAGGCCGTGCTGAAGGACGGCGGCGAGCCCCCGGCCAGGATCGACGTCTTCTTCGAGCTGTTCAAGGACGACGCCCAGGGCACGGACGGGAAATATGTCGATTCCGGCTATTATCCGGCCAAGATGCACGCCGTCGCCGGCGACTATATCCTGCGCGCCACCAGCGGCGGAGCGAGAGCCGAACAGAAGATTACGCTGACCGCCGACAAGACGGCCGAGCCGGTGCTCAACCTCAACGCCGCCGCGCTCTATCTGCGCCCCAGGCCGGCGCCGGATGCCGAGCCCGACGGCAACGCCCAGATCGTCATCGACTATTCGGGCGGCACCTCCTCGGCCAACTTCGGCGAGACGAAGTTCGTGGTGCCGGCCGGCGAAACGAAAATCACCGTCAAGCTGGGCGCCGGCGAAGCCAGCGAGACGCTGCAGCTCACGGCCGGGCAGGTTGTCGACAAGGACATCATCGTCGGCGTCGGCAAGGTGCAGGCGAACGCCTCCTATGCCGCCGGCGGCGAGAAGGTCGATTCCGGCGACCTGTCCTGGAAGGTCCTCAAGGCGACGAAGAAGATCGACGGCACGCGCGACCAGGTGACCTATGGCTTCGGCGCCGATGCGAAGTTCGACCTGCCGGCGGGCGACTATGTCATGGCCGTCGACATGCAGGCCGTCAGCGCCGAGCAGCCGTTCAGCGTCAAGGTCGGCGAACTGAACGAAGTCAATGTCGCGCTGAATGCCGGCGTCGTCGCCATCGACGCACCGGGCGCGGACGACTTCAACGTCTTCGAGGCGAAGAAGGACATCCAGGGCGAGCGCAGGAAGGTCACCTACGGCTACGGCGAGAAATTCCAGACGACGCTCGCCGCCGGCGACTATGTACTGGTCACCGGCTTCACGGCCGACAAGCCCGACAGCGAGACGCCGTTCACGGTGAAAGCCGGCGAACGCACGGAACTGACGGTAAAGTAGGTCAGCCGGCGAAGACGCTGGCGCCGTGGTCGGCGCGGCCGGCCATGTGCCGCAGCCCGGCGAACAGCTCGCGGCCGAAGCCGTGCTCACCCTCGGAAAGGTCGGCGGGTGCAGGCGTGCGCAGCGCGAGTTCACCGGCCGGCACAAGCACTTCCAGGCTGCCCGCCTCGGCATCGAGGCGAATAACGTCGCCCTCATGGATGCGGCCGATGGCGCCGCCTTCCAGCGCCTCCGGCGTGACGTGGATGGCCGCCGGCACCTTGCCAGACGCGCCGGACATGCGCCCGTCGGTGACCAGCGCGACGTGCTGGCCTCGATCCTGCAGGATGCCGAGCACGGTGGTGAGCTTGTGCAGTTCCGGCATGCCGTTGGCCTTCGGCCCCTGGAAACGCACCACGGCGATGAAATCGCCCGTCAGTTCGCCCGCCTTGAAGGCGTCGTTCAGCGCCTGCTGGCTGGCAAACACCTTTGCCGGCGCCTCGACGATGCGCCGCTCCGGCTTCACGGCGGACGTCTTGATGACGGCGTGGCCGAGATTGCCGTTGAGCACCTTCAGGCCGCCGGTTGGCTGGAAGGGGCTTGCGGCCGGCGCCAGAACCTTGGCGTCACCGCTTTCGCGCGGGGCCGCCTCGCGCACGACCTGCCCGTCGGCGCCAAGCTTCGCCTCGACCGCATAGGGCCGCAGCCCCTCACCCCAGACCGTGCGCACGTCCTCGTGGAGCAGGCCGGCGTCGAGCAGTTCGCGGATCAGGAAGCCCATGCCGCCGGCGGCATGGAAATGGTTCACGTCGGCCAGGCCGTTCGGATAGACGCGGGCGAGCAGCGGCACGGCGTCCGACAGCTCGGAAATGTCCTGCCATGTCAGCCTGATGCCGGCGGCAGCCGCCATGGCGATCAGGTGGATGGTGTGGTTGGTCGAGCCGCCGGTGGCGTGCAGGCCGACCACCCCGTTGACGATGGCGCGCTCGTCCACGATGCGGCCCAGCGGCAGGCGTGCCGGCGAGGCCGCGTTGGCGATCACCGACGCCACCGCCGCGCGGAATTGCGGCGCCTGCGCGGTCAGCGTCGAGGACCGCACGAGAACGCTCTCGGAGGCCGGAGTGCTGAACCCAGCACCCGCCAGTATTTGTTGCGCCTTGGCGCTCTCGCCCGTGGTCTGCTCGGCGTCC
>JBQCHN010000253.1:0-3562 GCA_051954615.1 Mesorhizobium sp.
GCGACAAAACTCGGCGCCGATGCCGCCGGCCTCGCCTACGACGCCTTCGAGAAGGCGAAGGAAGCGGGTTCCGACGTCCTCATCATAGACACCGCCGGCCGCCTCCAGAACAAGGCCGAGCTGATGGCGGAACTGGAGAAGATCGTGCGCGTGCTCGGCAAGCTCGATCCGGAGGCCCCGCACACGGTTCTCCAGACCGTCGATGCCACCACCGGCCAGAACGCGCTCAACCAGGTCGAGATCTTCCGCAACGTCGCCGGCGTCAACGGGCTGGTGATGACCAAGCTGGACGGCACGGCGCGCGGCGGCATTTTGGTCGCAATCGCGGCCAAACATAAACTGCCGGTCTATTTCATCGGCGTCGGCGAACAGGTCGACGACCTCGAACCCTTCTCGGCGAACGATTTCGCCAGGGCGATTGCCGGGGTGGCGTAGCCGCCCCCGCCGCAATACGAACAGGAAGCCATGAGCAACCCGATCCTCGAACGCGATCCCGCCGACCCGCAGAAGGCAAAGAAGGAAGCCCTCAACCCGCTGCTCAAGCTGGTGCTCGAGCTCGGACCGCTGATGGTGTTCTTCTTCGCCAATGCGCGCGGCGAATGGCTGGCCGGAAAATTCCCGGCGCTGGCTGAGCTCGGCGAGCCGATCTTCATTGCCACTGGCCTGTTCATGGCCGCGACCGTCATTTCGCTGGCGGTGTCATGGCTCTTGGTGCGCCGCCTGCCGGTGATGCCGCTGGTATCCGGCATCGTCGTGCTCATGTTCGGCGCGCTGACGCTCTATCTGCACAACGACGTCTTCATCAAGATGAAGCCGACCATCATCAACTCGCTGTTCGGAGCCGCGCTGCTCGGCGGCCTCGCCTTCGGCAAGTCGCTGCTCGGCTACGTCTTCGACGAGGCGTTCCGGCTCGACGCCGAGGGCTGGCGCAAGCTGACGCTGCGCTGGGGCCTGTTCTTCTTCTTCCTCGCCATCGTCAACGAGGTGGTGTGGCGCAACTTCTCGACCGATTTCTGGGTCGCCTTCAAGGTCTGGGCGACGATGCCCATCACCATCCTGTTCACCGTCAGCCAGATGCCGCTCATCATGCGCCATTCGCTGGAGGAACAGGCGAAGAAATAGCGGCACTACCCCGCTATCCGCGTATGCGCTCAACGCAATGCTGCATTGCGACATATTTTATTGCAGCGCAAAATTCCCATGTCATGGTGCGTAACGACCAGGGAGGAACAACCTGTCGTCCGCAAGCATGGCCAATGGCCCGGCGCGTGGCGGCAAAGCGAAGGAGTTCGCCATGTTCGACACCCTTGTTTCCCGCGCCCGCGCCTCGATCGCCAAGCGCAAGCGCTACAATCAGCTCGTCAATGAGATCAACAGCCTGAGCGAGCGCGACCTTGCCGACATCCGCGCCAGCCGCTCGGACATGTTGCACCACGCGCACAAGCAGATTTACGGCTGATCGATCCACTCGATCCAGCGCCCGTGATAGTCGCAACGGGCGAGGCGGCGCGTGGCGCCGCCCGGCCCTTTTGTTCCTGACCCTCGTTTTCCGGGCCATTGCGTCAGCGATAGCGTGGCAAAAGGGTCGTTGGTCGACAGCGGCTCCATGCGCAGCCAGAAGATGGGCGCGGCCGGCGTGGCGGCGGCGCCGGCCTCTTCCATATGCGCCGTGATCGCTGTCCTCGCGGCATCGGGCAGATACTGCCACATGATCGAATGGCCAAGCACGAAGCTGCCGCCGGCGGTTCGACCGGCCAGTGCGTTGGCGACGAAATCAGCGGCATCGGCTTTCACCAGCCGCGGCGGGAATTCCGCGGCAATGGCGAGTGCGGCATCGAGCCGGGCAAGCCGCGCCGCCTGATCCGCCCATACGAAGGAGCGCAGCCGCAATCGCGCGGCGGGATCGCCGCTATCGATCGGGGCAATGTCGCAGCCGGCACGCGACCGCACCGTCAGTGTTCCTCCCAACGGCGGCACGGTGCTCCGCACATCCGGCGCCAGCCTGACCGGCGAATCCGGATCGCCCCACTCCTCGTCGCGGTAGCGATAGTGGAACCGGTCGAACAAAAGGTTGAGCCCGGCGCTGGCGCCGATCTCGCACAGATCAAGCGGCAGCCCGCTTTCGCGCGCGATCGTCAGCAGCCCCGGCAGAAGCATGGCGGAACGGGCGATTTCGTTGGTCTGCGGCGCGCTGGCGAGACCCGCGGCGAGACGGTCGTCGAAGCGCCGCATCGCGCTCGCCACCGCCGTCGCGATTTCGTCGTCGCCGACA
This sequence comes from Mesorhizobium sp., assembly GCA_051954615.1. Classification (GTDB taxonomy): domain Bacteria; phylum Pseudomonadota; class Alphaproteobacteria; order Rhizobiales; family Rhizobiaceae; genus Mesorhizobium. The sequence continues at coordinate 2,273 of JBQCHN010000253.1, forward strand.
TCATGAGGCGGATAGACGGCCGCCAACCCGGCGTCGGCACCGGTCAGCACCAATTGGTGCAGGCCGCCGCACAACCGCAACGACACGGCATCGGCGCGCACGTCGCCCGGCCAGCCAAGCACGGTCCGCCCCGTGCGCGTGCCCTCGTCGAGATGCTGCGCCAGTATCCGGCACAGCCTGGCGGTGAAGGGCGAGCCGAGGCCGTCGCAGGCCTTCGCCTGGGCGAGGAAATGACCCCGGATTGCATCCATTTCCGATTCCCCTCGGCGTGATCCGGTCATGAATCCGGACGACCGGCTCAACCCGGCGCGGCCAGCGCCTTCTCGATTTCGGGAAGCAGCGACGCGCGCACCGACTCCGGCGTCAGCGGCCCGACATGCTTGTAGGCGATCCTGCCGTCCTTGCCGACGATGAAGGTTTCCGGCACGCCGTAGACGCCCCAGTCGATGGCGGTGCGGCCTGTCTCGTCGACGCCGATGGCGGCAAACGGATTGCCGAGTTCGCCGAGGAAGCGGCGGGCATTCTCGGGCTTGTCCTTGTAGTTCAGCGCGGCGAGCCGGTAGCGCTTGTCCTGCGACAGCGCCAGCAGCACCGGATGCTCCTCGCGGCAGGGCGCGCACCATGAGGCGAAGACGTTGAGCAGCGTGACCTTGCCGGCGAAGTCCGCCGTATCCAGCCCCGGAAGACCGGACCCGTCCAATGCCGACAGATGCGTCTGCGGCGCCGGCTGGCCGATCAGCGCCGACGGGATAGCTGTCGAGTCGCGGCCGGATAGAAGCTGCATCAGGAACAGGCCGGCCAGCCCGACGAAAACCAGCAGCGGCACCAGAAGCATCAGCCGCCGCCGGCCCGTCGCCGGTGCAACGGCCGCGGCATCGCCGTTCCGGTCCACGCTCACGGCTTGCCCGCCCTGTCGGAACGGCGCCGGATGCCGGCCGCCTCCAGTTCGGCAAGCTCGCGCTTGCGTGCCTTCAGGCCAAGCAGCACCCAGCCGATCAGCCCGGCGAGCACGATCGCCGTCACGGCATAGGCCGCCGTCACGTAAAGCGCGTGTGCGCTCATACCGTTTCGCCCTGGCTGGCGCCCCGGCCTGCGATAATGGTCCGGATCGGCCCTGTACGCGTCATCTCGCTCATGCGCCTTCCATAGCGAGACGGCCAAAGCTCGGCAATCGGCTGCGCTGCCGCAGGCCGGGCCATTGACCGGATCGTGATCAATCCGTGCCGTATTTGAGCGCCACCGCCGCCGCCACCGGCCCGACCACGGCCGAAAACAGCGTCAGCGCGGCCA
>JBQCHN010000254.1:0-4410 GCA_051954615.1 Mesorhizobium sp.
GTCGCAGTCGAACTGGCGGGCGAGCATGCCGAGCACCGGATTGCTCTGGCAGGTGCGGCCGAAGAACGTCGTCTCGACGCCGCGCGTGAACTTCTGGTCGACCAGCACGCCGACATTGCCGCCGCTTTCCAGCACCGAAGCGAGCGCGAAGGATGCGCCGGTCGACGACGGCTGCAGATCGCCCATGTTGGAGCGGCGCGTGGAAAGGATGTAGTCGGCGAGATAGGGATTGTTCGGCGGCCTGAACAGCGCCGTAACCTTCATGCCGAAGGCGGCGGCGGCGACGGGCAGCAACTCGAAATTGCCGAGATGGGCGGTGAACAGGATATGCGGCCTGTCTTCGCCGGCGATGCGCTCGAAGCGGGCGACGCTGTCGGGCGGCACCTCGATGCGGCCGTGGCCAGGATTGGCCGGGTCGAAGTCGAAGATCCTGTCGAGGAAGATATATTCGGCGGCGAGCCGGGCCATGTTGCCCCACATGTCCGAAGCGATGGCGCGGATTTCATCCTCGCTCTTTTCCGGGTAGGCCTTGCGCAGGTTGTCGAGCGCGACGCGGTTGCGGCCGACCAGCGGGCCGATGCGGCGGGCGGCACGGTCGATGAAGTTCAGGGCGCTGTCCATCGGCAACAGACGCAACACTGTCATGGCCGCCATCGCCACGCGGGCGATCAGCCAATAGTTCAGCTTGCGCAGCTTGAGCGCCAGGCTGAAGCGCAGGCCGCTGGTTTTCCGGATCGCCAAGCCCGGCGCCTCAATCGATCCGCAGAATGATCTTGCCGAACACGTCGCGGCCTTCCATGCGCTTGAGCGCCGTGTCGATGCCGTCGAAGCCGACTTCGGTGTCGATCACCGGATGGACCAGCCCAGCCGCCATCTTCTGCATGGCGTCGGCCATGTTCTCCATGCGGCAGCCGAAGGAGCCGAGCAGCTTCAACTGCTGCTGGAACAGCATCATAAGGTTCACGTCCGTCGAAACGCCCGAGGTGGAGCCGCAGGTGACCAGCCGGCCGCCGCGCTTGAGGCTGAACATGGAGCCGGCCCAGGTGTCCTTGCCGACATGCTCGAAAACCACGTCGACGCCCTTCTTCTTCGTCAGCTTGCGCACGACGCCCTCGAAGCGGTCCTCGCGGTAGTTGATGACGTGATCGGCGCCAAGTGCTTTGGCCTTCTCGATCTTGGCGTCGGAGCCGACAGTGGTGATGACGGTGCAGCCCATCTTTTTCGCCAACTGGATGGCGGCCGAGCCGATGCCGGAACCGCCGGCATGGACGAGGATCGTCTCGCCCGGCTCAAGCTTGGCGTTGTCGAACAGCATGTGCTCGACCGTGCCGAAGGTGACGGGGGCGACGGCAGCACCTATGGCGTCGACGCCGGGAGGGGCGGGCACCAGCAGGCGCGCCGGCAGGTTGATCTTCTCCTGCGCGAAGCCGTCGAGGTGGAAGCCGTGCACGCCCGAGACATGCTCGCACAGATTGTCACGGCCCTCGCGGCAGGCGCGGCAAAGCCCGCAGGTGCGCGCGCCGTAGATGGAAACAAGCTGGCCGGGCAAAAGGTTCGACACGCCGGGGCCGACCGCCTCGACCTCGCCGGATGCCTCAGCGCCCACCACCAGCGGCAGCTTGCGCTTGGCGAAGGCCATGCCGCGCCAGCCCCAGACGTCGATGTGATTGAGCGCAACGGCCTTGATGCGTAGCGTCACCTCGCCCTGGCCGGGGGGCGGCGGGGCAGGGAGATCTACGGTTTCGAGGCGGCGATCTTCGATGAGTTGCAGGGCGCGCATGCGGGTGCCAAGGGTCCCGGTGGGTCGGAACCGGTCGCTTAGACCGGTTCCCGCGCCATGACAAGGCAGGTGTTCTGGCCGCCGAAGCCGAAGGAGTTCGACAGAACCGTGCCGACCTTGGCCTCGCGCTTGACGTTTGGCACCACGTCGAGCGGGATCGCCGGGTCGGCGTTGTCGTAGTTGATGGTCGGCGGAATGACGCCCTCGCGCATGGTCATCAGCGAGAAGGCGGCCTCGATGGCGCCGGCGGCCGACAGCGTGTGGCCGATCATCGACTTGTTGGACGAGACGGGAATGCGGCCGATGCGCTCGCCGAACACGGTGGACAGCGACAGGTGCTCCATCTTGTCGTTTTCCGGCGTCGAGGTGCCGTGTGCGTTGATGTAGTCGATCTCGTTTTCGGAAAGGCCGGCGTCGGCAAGGGCGGCCTTGACCGCCGCGATGGCCGGGGAAGCGTCCGGCTTGGAGCGGGTGCGATGGAAGTCGTCGGCCTTCTCGCCGCAGCCGCGCAGGATACCGAGCACGGTGGCGCCGCGCGCAAGGGCTGCTTCCAGCGATTCCAGCACCAGGGCAGCCGAGCCTTCGGCCAGCACAAAACCGTCGCGGTCCTTGGAGAAGGGTTTCGAGGCTTTTTCCGGCGCGTCGTTGCTGGTCGAGAGCGCCGACAGGAGCGAGAAGCGGATCAGCGCCTCGGCGGTGGCCGAGCCGTCGGCGCCGATGGCAAGAGCGCGGTCGCATTCGCCGCGGCGGATGGCTTCAACGCCGAGCTGGATGGCGGTGGCGCCGGAAGCGCAGGCGGTGGAAAGCGTGATGGGCAGGCCAGTGGCGCCGAAGGTGTCGGCCAGCCGGTCGGCGATGAAGCCGAACTGCGCGCTGTCGAACATGTCGGACGAATTCAGCGTGCGCGCCGCCTCCAGTACGCGCTCGGCGGCGTCTTCATTGTCGCCGCTCTTATAGAGTGCGAGGCGGTCGTGCCAGTCGAGTTCGACCGGTGGCGAGGCAAGGAACAGCGGTCCGCCGAAGTTTTCCGCGTCCTGCCCGGATTCATCCAGCGCTTCGCGGGCGGCCGTCTCGGCCAGCTCGTAGGTGAGGGCGGAGGCGCCCTTGGTGCTGGAGGGCAGGAAATCCACCATGCCGGAAATGCGGGTGTTCAGCTGGTCGACCGGAAAGCGGGTGATCGGGTGGATGCCGGACTTGCCGGCGGTCAGCGCCGCCCAGTTGTCGGCCTTGCCGACGCCCAGCGAGGTGACGAGGCCGATGCCGGTGACGGCGACCACCGGCCTGCCCAGATGATCCTTCAGCTTCGCCATGTTTCCGTTCCTGTTCAGGCGGCGCGGACGAGCGCCATGCCCTCGAATTGGTGATAGCCGATCGCCGTTGCCAGAGCCTCGCGCGGCTTTTCTTCCATTGCCGCCTCGTTGGCGGGATCGAACGGCGGATAGGGTGCGCCGTTGGCGACGGCGAGCGCTGCCAGCGCCCCGGCGACGGGGAACTGCGCCTCCTTCATGTGACCGGTCAGCGTGCCGAAGGCGCGCGCCACGAGGTCCGGTCTAGCGTCGAGTGCGGCTTTCTCGGCCTTGGTGGCGACATGGCCACCTGAAGCGGCCGAAAGCGTCAGCAATTTGCCGTCGGGCAGTTTCGCCGCCTCGAACAGGGTATCGATGGTGGACGCGAGTTCGCCGCGTGTGCGGCGCGCACGGCCAGAAATCACTGGACCAAGCTCGGCGTAGGCTTTGCGGCCGCGTTTTTCGGCGTGCTCGCGGCTTTCGAGCACCAGGAAGGCGCCACCGGAACCGGAGACGACGCCGCCTCCTTCCGCACCCTGGCGCTGCCAGACCGGCTTCCACGGTCCGCGATGCAGGTAGCCGGCAAGCTCATAACCGAGCAGCATGTCGGGGTGCTCGGTCTGAAAAGCGCCGCCGACCAGCATGTGCGTGGACTGTCCCGAGCGGATGCGCGCGGCGGCGATATCGACGGCCGCGACGCCTGCACCTTCCTCACCCATGAAGGTGCGCGAGGAGCCGGTGACCTTGTGGACGATGGAGATGTTGCCGGCCAGGAGATTGGAAAGCTGGGCGAGGAACAGGGTGGGGCGCAGTTCCGTCGTCAGCTTCTCGTTGAGCAGGACGTCGAAGTCTGGCCGCCCTGTCGAGGCTGCGAGGATGGCAGAATCCACGGCGACGTCGCGCTCGCCGCCACCGGCAGCCACCACCATATCCATGGTGGCGCACAGCGCCTCATCGCCCTTGATGCCGGCGTCGTCCAGCGCAAGCCCCGCGGCATAGGTGCCGAGCCGCTGCCAGGTTTCCATCTGCCGCTGGTCGCCGCGCTTGGCGATCTGCAGGTTCCAGTCGATCTCGGGCAGCGGGTGGACGGTGTAGGGCGCGAAGCGTTCCGCATCCAGAACCGGTGCGGCGCCCGGCGCCGACAGCGCGTGCCAATGCGCGTCCGGGCCTTCGCCCAGGCAGGAAACAAGGCCGATACCGGTGATGACGACGTCGTGCTGGCTCATGGCGGGTCTTGTCGGTCAGCCGGCGCCGTCCGTCAAGGGAGCGGGCACGATGCTGGTCTCAGGCGTTCTTGGCGGCGACCAGTCCGTCGATCTTGGCGCACAGGTTCTTCATGACGAA
>JBQCHN010000255.1:0-5906 GCA_051954615.1 Mesorhizobium sp.
ACTCGGCTACATCGCTTCGCTCGGTGCCGACGCCATCTGGATATCGCCCTTCTTCAAGTCGCCGATGAAGGATTTCGGCTACGATGTCAGCGATTATTGCGACGTCGATCCGATGTTCGGCACACTGGCCGATTTCGACGCGCTGGTCGCCGAGGCGCATAGGCTGGGCTTGAAGGTGATGATCGACGAGGTGCTGTCGCATACCGCCGACAACCATCCCTGGTTCCAGGAAAGCCGGGCAAGCCGCGACAATCCCAAGGCGGACTGGTACGTCTGGGCCGACGCGAAACCGGACGGCACGCCGCCCAACAACTGGCTGTCGATCTTCGGCGGCTCGGCCTGGCAGTGGGACACGCGGCGCCAGCAATACTACCTGCACAATTTCCTGTCCGAGCAGCCGGACCTGAATTTTCACAACCGGCAGGTTCAGGACGCTTTGCTCGACGCGACCCGCTTCTGGCTGGAGCGCGGGGTGGACGGTTTCCGTCTCGACACCATCAACTTCTATTTCCACTCGCAGGGGCTGGAGAACAATCCGGCGCTGCCGCCGGAAGAACGCAACGACCAGACGGCGCCGGCCGTGAATCCCTACAACTATCAGGACCATCTCTACGACAAGAGCCGGCCGGAAAACCTCGGTTTCCTCGAACGTTTTCGCGCTCTGCTCGACGAATATCCGGCGGCAGCGGCGGTCGGCGAGGTCGGCGATTCGCAACGTGGGCTGGAGGTCGTCGCCGCCTACACCGAAGGCGGCAGGCGCGTGCAGATGTGCTACGCCTTCGATTTCCTGGCGCCGGAGAAGATCAGCGCGCCGAAGGTGCGGCAGGTGTTGCAGGAGTTCGGCCGCGTCGCCGCCGACGGCTGGTCGTGCTGGGCCTTCTCCAACCACGACGTCAAGCGTCACGCCTCGCGCTGGGCCGCCAGCGAGCCCGACCCGACTGCCTATCTCAAGGTTGTCTCGGCGCTGTTGATGTCGCTGCGCGGGTCGGTCTGCCTCTATCAGGGTGAGGAACTGGGCCTCACCGAAGCCGACCTCGCCTTCGAGGACCTGCAGGACCCCTACGGCATCCGCTTCTGGCCGGAGTTCAAGGGCCGCGACGGTTGCCGCACGCCGATGGTGTGGCAAAGCCGAGCGAAGAACGGCGGCTTCTCTACAACAAAGCCATGGCTGCCGGTGCCGGCCGAGCATCTGGCCAAGGCGGTCGATGCTCAGCAGGGCGACGAGAGCTCGCTGCTGGAGCATTATCGCCGCTTCCTCGCTTTCCGCCGCTTCCATCCGGCACTGGTGAAGGGCGACATAGAGTTCCTGTCCAGCGACGGCGACACGGTCGCCTTCACCCGCGGCGAAGGCAACGAACGGCTGGTCTGCGTCTTCAATCTCGGCAGCAAGGCGGCCGAGGTCGATCTCGGCGCCAGCCTGACGGCGCAGCCGGTCTCGGGCCACGGCTTCGCCGCCGAGGCCGCCTCGGGACGCGTGAAGCTCGGCGGCTACGGCGCGTGGTTCGGGCGTCTCGCCTGAACGGACAAAAGATCAAGAGGGAGGGAAATCATGGCCGATCTGACGCTCAGGCAGGTGAAGAAATCCTACGGCAACGTGCATATCCTTCACGGCATCGACCTCGACATCAAGTCGGGCGAGTTCATCGTCTTCGTCGGCCCGTCCGGCTGCGGCAAGTCGACCTTGCTGCGCACCATAGCCGGGCTGGAGGAGATCTCCTCGGGCGAATTGAAGATCGACGGCCAGGTGGTCAACGACGTGCCGCCGTCGAAGCGCGGCATCGCCATGGTGTTCCAGTCCTACGCGCTCTATCCGCACATGACCGTCTACGACAACATGGCCTTCGGCATGAAGATCGCCCGCGAGGACAAGGCCGAGATCGATCGCCGCGTGAAGCAGGCCGCCGAAATCCTGCAACTGACCAAATATCTCGACCGCCTGCCGCGCGCCATGTCCGGCGGCCAGCGCCAGCGCGTCGCCATCGGCCGTGCCATCGTGCGCAATCCGAAAGTCTTCCTGTTCGACGAGCCGCTGTCGAATCTCGATGCCGCACTTCGCGTGGCGACCCGCATCGAGATCGCCAAGCTGAAGGAATCCATGCCCGAGACGACGATGATCTACGTCACCCATGACCAGGTCGAGGCGATGACGCTGGCGGACCGCATCGTCGTCTTGAAGGACGGGCATGTCGAGCAGGTCGGCACGCCGATGGACCTCTACAAGAAGCCCGGCAACCTGTTCGTGGCGCAGTTTATCGGCTCGCCGGCCATGAACGTGCTGCCGGCGACGGTCGACAAGGCGGGAGCCTCAACGGCGGTCAGCTTCAACGGCGGCCACAAGGCGACCGTGCCGATCGCCACGCCGGCCTCGGTCAAGGGCGAGACGGTGAGCTTCGGCGTACGGCCGGAGGACCTGTCGCTTGCCACCGGCAAGGATTGCCTGTTCGAGGGCAAGGTGGACTACATCGAGCAGTTGGGCGAGGTGCAACTGGTCTATGTCGACATCGGTCGCGGTGACCAGCCGTTGACCGCCAAGCTGCCCGGCAATGTCGAGGTCAAGCGCGGCGCCACCGTCAGGCTCGACGCCAGTGCGGCCGACCTGCATCTCTTCGACAAGGACGGACGCTCCTTCCTGCACAAGGAACCGGCGGTCGAGGCCGCCTGACCGGATCGGATGCGGCAAACGAAAAGAGCGGCGGGCCATGCCCGCCGCTCTTAATGACAATCAGGCTGTTAGCTGTTGCCGCCGAGACGCGGAGCGCCTTCGGTGACCGGCTTGATTACCTTCGCACCGGCCTCATACGAACCGGTATACGTGCCGGCGTTCACCGAGGAGGTGTGCGTGGTGTCCAGCTTCTGCTGCTGGGCGATGGTGTTGATGTCCTGGCCGCCGACATGCGGGTTTTCCGCGAAAGCGGCACCGGTCAGGGTCAAGACGGCGGCAGTGGCAAGAGCGATCTTCTTCATTTTAACGTACTCCAGGTTTAGATTTTCGTCCGTCAGCGGCGGTCATGCCCGCCGCTCTCCGGCATCGGCAATCAGGCTGTTAGCTGTTGCCGCCGAGACGCGGAGCGCCTTCGGTGACCGGCTTGATCACCTTGGTGCCGGCCTCATACGAACCGGTGTTGACCGATGAGGTGTAGGTGGTGTCCAGCTTCTGCTGCTGGGCGATGGTGTTGATGTCCTGGCCGCCGACATGCGGGTTTTCCGCGAAAGCAGCACCGGTCAGGGTCAAAACGGCGGCAGTTGCAAGAGCGATCTTCTTCATTTTAACGTACTCCAAATTTAATTCTTCCGTCCGTCAGCGGCGTGTCCTGGGAGGATTTTGCGTCGTTCGGACAGCACCGATCTGGGGGCTCGAAACGGCGGCTTCCAATCACGAAAATGTTCCGGCTGGACCATGAATCCGGGCCTTGAAACAAGGTTGCGGCTGCCGATGCCACAATTTTCTGGTGTGATATCAATCGATTGAAAACGAATGCGCTGGCCGATACGCGAAAGCATACCTTGCCCGCCGTTCATACCGTGTTGGACACAGCGTCAACCGAAACGAGACCGTTCGCGATGGCCTGGCGGCCTGACAGGCAAGCCAGCTAACCAATCGTTAACCATGACGGCGGTGCCGGAAGCGACTCTGGAGAACGGATACCGTGCCGTCAGCGTGTCCCGGACCGCTCGAGATAGCCATGCGCGATGGCGCGCATGCGTGCCTCGTCGAAGCTCGGTCCGTGGCCGCCGTGGCCGATGCGGATCGGCAGGTCGGTGAGCCGCGCCATGGTGCGCCGATAGGCTTCGCGGTCGGAGTCCGGCAGGTCGTCGAGCAACGTGTCGTCGTAGATCGCGTCGCCGCTGAAGAACAGGCCGTCCTTCTCGTCGAGCAGGCCGATGGAGTCGGGCGAATGGCCGGGCAGGCAAAGCACCGTGAACAGCCGGTCGCCGAGATCGATCGTGTCGCCTTCGTCGAGCGTGCGCGTCAGCGGCGCCGGTGCGATGCGGTAGTCGGCGGCGCTCCAGCCGGCATGCGGAGGTCGGGAAACCGGCGCCTCCATGGTGCGGAACTCGTCGGCATAGGTCGCCGCGTCCGGCATGGTGGCGAAGGCGGCGGCGCTCCGTGCCGGCCCGGCGCGGTCGGCGAATTCGTGCAGCGAGCCGACATGGTCGAGATGGATGTGGGTTGCCACGACAATCAGCGGTTTGCCGGGCTGCGTTTCGATCTCGGGCGCCAGCGGACAGATACCCATGCCGGTATCGACCAGAAGGTCGGCATCGCGGCCCTTCAGGTGCCAGATGTTGGCGCGCATATAGTCGTGCACGAACGGTTCGGTCAGCATCGTCGTCGCGGCATCGACGACGGTTCGCGAGAACCAGCCTTCCATCAGTTCCATGCCGCTTTACACAAAGGGCTTGCCGACCTTGTATTTTTCCGGAACCAGCCGCTTGAAATAGGCAAGGCCCGTCTCGGAGAGCGCATTCGCATCCGGTTCCAGGAAATCGTGCGGCATGTGGCGGGTCTTGCCGGCGACGTTCACCAGCGGCACTTTCTTCAGCACGGTGCGGGCGCCGTCATATTGCAACGCCACCGAGCCGCCGCCCTCCCCCGCCACCTGGACGGCGAAGGCGCCGGCGTCGAAGGCTTCCTTCGCATCGACGGCGTTGACGGCGGCGATGGCGCCGCGCGGCATGTAACCCAGCGCATCCACCCGCGCCCGCTTGCCCGGCAGGCCGGTCGCCAGCGCGCGTTCCAGCGCTGCCGTCAGGTCGCTGCCGGAGAGCTTGACGTTGCCGTGCTGGTCGCGCTCCAGCCGGTCCGCCGGCACAAGGCTTTCGACCAGCGCCTTGCCGTCGGCGGTCGAGACGCCTTCGGAAACGGCGACGATGCAGCGGCCGTGGCGGGCGAGCGAGGCTTTCACGTCGTCGATGAAGCGCTCGGTCGAAAAGGCGCGCTCCGGCACGTAGATCAGGTGCGGGCCGCTCTCTTCGTCCAGCCGCCACGCGGCGGAAGCGGCGGTGAGGAAGCCGGCATGGCGGCCCATGACGATGCCGACATAGATGCCCGGCAGCGCGCGGAAATCGAGATCGACCGACAGGAAGGCGCCGGCGACGAACTCGGCCGCCGACATGAAGCCCGGCACGTGGTCGTTTTCCTCGAGGTCGTTGTCGATGGTCTTCGGCGCATGCACGAAAGCCATCTTGCCGCCGGCGGCGTCGGTGAGGATCTGCTGCGTGCCGGAGGTGTCGTTGCCGCCGATATAGATGAAGGCGTCGGCGCCGGCCTTCTGCAGGCCTTTCAGGATCACCTCGCAATAGGCGCCGTCCGGCTTGTCGCGCGTCGAGCCGAGGGCTGCCCCCGGCGTATTGCCGATCAATCGTAGTTGCTCTTCGGGAACCGCGCCGAGATCGACATAGTCACCGTCGCGGATGCCGCGCACGCCATGGCGGGCACCCAGAACGCGGGCACCCGGATGCCGCTTGCGGACTTCAAGCGCCGCGCCCGCCATCGTCTGGTTGATGACGGCGGTCGGGCCGCCGCCCTGCGCGATCACGAAGGTTGCCGGCATCTCATCCTCCCGACGACTGGAATTGCCCACATTCGCCCTTCTCGGGCCGGCATGCAACGGCAATTCAATCGGTTTGCAGGAAGCGGCGGTCAGACCACCAGGACAGGATTACGCTTTGAGGCGCGGCTGTAGAGGTCGATGATGTCCTGGTTGATCAGCCGTACGCAGCCCGAAGACATAGCTTGGCCGATCGACCACCATTCGGGCGAACCGTGGATGCGGTAGCCGGTGTCGCGGCCGTCCTGGAAGATGTAGAGGGCGCGCGCGCCGAGCGGGTTCATCAGGCCGCCGGGCTGGCCGTTCTGCCATTTCACCAGTTCTGGCTTGCGCTGGATCATCTCGGGCGGCGGC
>JBQCHN010000256.1:0-2893 GCA_051954615.1 Mesorhizobium sp.
TCGCGCGCCAGATCATCGCCGAGGCGACCCGCAACGGCGGCTTCCCGCCGCTGATGCTGGACCCGATCGATTTCGCGCAGATGTTCCAGCAGAAGCTGGCCGAGGATCAGGCGGCCTCCAAGGTCAAGGCGAGCTGACATCGCTTCGACCGACGAAAGGAAAACCCGGCCTCGCGCCGGGTTTTTTTTGTTTTGGACAGTCGCAATGGTCCGAAAAGCGGAAGGCTCCCGTTGGGGCCTATGTTCTACTGCCGCAGCCAGAGCGCCTTTTCACCCAGCGTCTCGACCATCCTGGCATGGGCGGCGCGCTCAGCCTCGCTGAGGCGAGGCTGAAGCGGCACAGGCCGCGCGGCGACGACGATTTCGACCGTCGTCCGCACGGCAATCGCGTCCGGACGGGCGGCGGTGTCGAGGATGAGCGCCGCCTGCTTGCCGCCGATCAGCTCGATATAGACCTCGGCCAATAGTTCCGAGTCGAGCAGCGCGCCGTGCTTGGTGCGGCGGCTGTTGTCGATGGCGTAGCGCCGGCACAGCGCGTCCAGCGAGTTCGGCCCCATGGGGTGCTTGCGGCGCGCCAGCGCCAGCGTGTCCACAACCCGCTCCTGCCCCACCGCCGGATGGCCGAGCCGGGCGAACTCGGCATTGATGAAGCCGATGTCGAAGCCGGCATTGTGGGCGACCAGCTTGGCGCCGTCGATGAAGGCGAGGAATTCCTCAGCCAGGTCGCCGAAGATCGGCTTGCCGACCAGCTGCTCGGCGCCGATGCCGTGCACGGCCTGCGCCTCTGGATTGATCGCCCGGCCTTGCGGATTGATGTAGTGATGGAAGGTGCGGCCGGTCGGGAACCGGTTGTCCAGCTCGATGCAACCGAGCTCGATAATGCGGTCCTCGCGGGCGTCGAGGCCGGTGGTTTCGGTGTCGAAAATGATCTCACGCATCGAATCGCTCCAGGCCCAAGATGGAGTCTTGGCCCCTCGGGCGCAAGGCCGCAACAGGCTTGTCCACGGTAGCCGTCAAGCCGACTGCCCGCTCGTCAGCGCAGCGACGATCCGTTCCACCTCGGCGCGCGCCACGTCGAAGCCGCAGCTCGTGTCGATGACGAAGTCCGCCTGCCGGCGCTTCTCGGCATCCGGCACCTGCCGGGCCAGGATGGCCTCGAATTTCTCCGCCGTCATGCCGGGCCGGGCCAAAACGCGCTCGCGCTGCATAGCGGCCGGCGCGCTGACGACGGCGACCTTGTCGACGCGGCCGCGCCCACCCGTCTCGAACAGCAGCGGGATATCGAGCACGAGCAGCGGCGCACCGGCGGCGCGATGGCGCGCGACGAAGGCGTCGGCATCGGCGCGCACCAGCGGATGCACGATGGCCTCGACCGCCTTCAACGCCACTGCGTCGCCGAGCACCCGGGCGGCAAGCCGGGTGCGATCGACGCTGCCGTCCACAACCACGCCGGGAAAGGCTGCCTCGATCAGCGGGGCGGCCTTTCCGGCATAGAGCCGATGCACCGCCTCGTCGGAATCGTGCACCGGCACGCCAGCCTCGGAAAACATCCTCGCCGTCGCCGACTTGCCCATGCCGATGGAACCGGTGAGGCCGAGCACGATCATGCGGCGGCTCCGAGATCGGCGACGATCAACGCCCGCAGTTCCGGGGTCACCTGCGGGCGGATGCCGAACCAGCGCTCGAAGCCGGGCACGGCCTGGTGAAGCAGCATGCCGAGCCCGTCTACCGTCTTCAGCCCGCGGGCGCGCGCTGCAGCCAGCAACGGCGTCTCCAGCGGCACATAGACGATATCGGTGACGACGGCCTGGGCAGGCAGAAGTGCCGGATCGGCCGGCAATTCTTCCTTGCCCTTGCCGGCCATTCCAACGGAGGTCGTGTTGACGAGCAGGCCGGTATCGCCGAGCAATTCCGGAACCGCCTCCAGCGGATGAGCCGTGATGCCGGCGCCGAAGCGGTCGCGCAATTCCTCGGCGCGGGCAAGCGTGCGGTTGGCGATGCGGATGTCGTTCACCCCGCGCGTCTTCAGCGCGTAGATGACGGCCCGTGAAGCGCCGCCCGCGCCGAGCACCAAGGCTGCACCACGATCTGTCCAGCCCGGCGCCCGGTCGTCGAGATTAGCGGTGAAGCCGTGCGTGTCGGTGTTAGTGCCGCAGAGCCGCCTGTCCTCGAACCACAGCGTATTGGCGGCGCCGATGGCTTCGGCCGCAGCGTCGCGATGGTCGATATAGGAAAAGGCCGCCTGCTTGTGCGGAAGCGTGACGTTGCCGCCGCTGAAGCCGTTCTTACGCAAACCGGCGAGAAAGGCGGAGAGGTCCGCCGGCGCCACGTCGATGGCCTCGTAGCTGCCGGCGATGCCATGGGCGGCCAGCCAATGGCCGTGGATCTTCGGCGAGCGCGAATGGGCGATCGGATGGCCGATGACGAAGGCTTTTTTCACCGGCTCAGCCATCGATGGCACCCAGACGCCGCAATTCCGCCAACACCGCCAGCAGCGGCAGGCCGACGATGGTGAAATAGTCGCCCTCGATCTTCTCGAAAAGCTGGATACCCTCGCCTTCGACCTGGTAGGCGCCGACGCTCTGCAGCGCCTTGGCACCGACCCGCGCCAGATGGCGGCCGATGAAGGCGGGATCGAGCTTTCGCATGGTCAGCGCGGCGACGCCGACATGGCGCCAAAGCACGACGCCATCGCGCGCCAGCACGGCGGCGCTGTTCAGATGGTGGGTCCTGCCGGCCAGCGCCAGAAGATGACGGCGGGCGCCTTCCATGTCGGCCGGCTTGTGAAAGATTTCGTCGCCCAGCGACAATGTCTGGTCGCAGCCGAGCACCAGCCGGCCCGGATGCTTTTCCGAAACGGCAACCGCCTTGGCCTCCGCCAGCACCGACGCGAC
>JBQCHN010000257.1:0-3339 GCA_051954615.1 Mesorhizobium sp.
CTGGGCCGACCCGATCAAGGGCGGCGTGATCGACGTGGCGACCGTCGGTGAGCCGCCGACGCTCGATCCGATGGCTTCGACCGCCGACCTCGTCGGCATCGTCACCCAGCACATCTTCGAGACGCTCTACACCTTCGGCAAGGACTGGAGCGTCACGCCGCTGCTGGCCGCCGACATGCCGCAGATTTCGGCGGACGGGCTGACCTACACGATCCCGCTCAGGACCGGCATCAAGTTCCACGACGGCTCCGATATGGATTCCGCCGACGTCGTCGCCTCGCTGGAGCGCTGGGAGAAGATCGCCACGCGCGGCAAGCAGGCCGCCGAAGTGATCAGCGCCGTCGAGGCGGTCGACGCCAACACCGTCAAGATCACGCTGAAGAAGCCCTACGCGCCGCTTCTGTCGCTGCTCGCCTTCAACAACGCGGCGGCCATCATCATTCCATCGGAGAACGCCGGCGAGGATCCGATGACCAAGTTCATCGGCACCGGTCCCTACCTGCTGAAGGACCGCAAGCCCGACCAGTTCATCCAGCTCGCCCGCTTCGACGGCTACAAGGCGCGCGACGGCGAACCGAACTTCTACGGCGGCGCGCGCAAGCAGTATCTCGACGAGATCCGCTTCGTGCCGGTGCCCGATCCCAACACCCGCGTCGAGGGCGCGGTGGCCGGCCAGTTCGCCTATGCCGACGCGCTGCCGGTGGAATCTTATGAAAAGCTTTCGAGCGGCAAGACCAAGCCGGTGATCCTGAAGCCGTTCGGCTGGCCGGTCTTCGTCATGAACACCAAGGAAGGGCTGAATTCGGACATCCGCATCCGCAAGGCCATCCAGGCGGCGCTCGCGCCGAACGACATGCTGACCGCCGCTTTCGGCTCGACCGATTTCTTCACTGTCGACGGCTCGATGTATCCGGAGGGCTTCGCCTGGCACAACACGGTCGGCACCGAAGCCTACAAGCCCGACGGCGACACCGAGGCCGCCGCGGCGCTGCTCAAGGAAGCCGGCTACGACGGCTCCAAGCCGCTGCGCATCCTCACCAGCCGCCAGTACGAGTTCCACTACAAGGCGGCCCAAGTGGCGCAGGCCTATCTCGAACAGGCCGGCTTCAAGGTGAAGCTCGACGTGGTCGAGTGGGCGACGCTGACCAAGAATCGCCAGGACCCCAAACTCTGGGATATTTACACGACCAGCAGTCCCTTCCTGCCCGAGCCGTCGCTCAACGGCTTCATGTCCGATACCAGCCCCGGGTGGTGGGCGAGCGACGCCAAGCACAAGGCGGTCGAGGCTTTCAACACCGAGTCCGATCCGGCCAAGCGCGCCAAGCTCTACGAGGATGTGCAGAAGGTGATCTACGACGAGGTCCCCATCTACAAGGTCGGCGACTACAACGCGCTCGCAGCGCAGGCGCCGAACCTGCAGGGCATGACGCCGGCGCCGTGGCCCTTCTTCTGGAACGCCTGGCTGGAGAAATAGAACGGTCCTCCCACCTCTCCCGGCTCTCTGCGGGAGAGGCTGCCGGGCGCCGGAAGGTGCCGGCGCCCGGCAAGTTCCCAGCGACGATGCAAGGATCGTGAGCCGATGCTGCGCTCCATTCTCAACAGGGTATTCGGCATGATCGCGGTGATGGCGCTGGTCGTCACCATCGTCTTCGTCATCGTGCGCGTAACGCCAGGCGACCCCGCCGCCGTCATGCTCGGCCCGGACGCCACTGCCGCCGACGTCGCCGCACTGCGTTCAAGGCTCGGCCTCGACCAGCCGATGGTCGTGCAGTTCGGCCGCTATGTGCTGGGCGTCGTGCAGGGCGATTTCGGCCAGTCCATCTTCCTCAACCAGCCGGTGACCACCGCGCTCGCCCAGCGTGCCGAGCCGACCTTCTTCCTCACGATCTTCTCGCTGCTGATCGCCACGGTGATCGCGCTGCCGGTCGGCATCCTTTCGGCCTACAAGCGCGGCTCCGCCTTCGACCAGGCGGCGACGACGCTCGCGATGTTCGCGGCCAGCGTGCCGAGCTTCTGGCTCGGCCTGCTGTTCATCCAGTTCTTCGCGGTGAAACTCGGCTGGTTCGACACGTCCGGCTATGGCGGGCCGGGCGCGTCCTTCCTCGAGCGGCTGAACCATCTCGTGCTGCCGGCGCTGGCGCTCGGCCTCGTCTCGTCGGCGCTGATCACCCGCTTCGCGCGCGCCTCCATGCTCGACGTGCTCAACGACGACTATGTGCGCACCGCCCGCTCCAAGGGCATGAGCGAATGGCGCGTGGTGCTCAAGCATGCGCTGAAGAACGCGCTGATCCCGATCCTCACCGTCATCGGCCTGACCGCCGCGCTGCTGATTTCCGGCGCGGTGGTGACGGAGACGGTGTTCGGCCTGCCGGGTGTCGGCTCGCTGGTGGTGTCGGCGGTGCTGCGGCGCGACTATCCCGTCATCCAGGGGGCGCTGCTGGTCATCGCCGGCCTCTACGTGCTGGTGAACTTCGCCATCGACATGCTCTATCTCGCCATCGATCCGAGGGTCCGCTACTGATGGCCGCCGTCTCCGCCCCCCTGCAAAGCGAGCCCAGCCTCGTGGCGCGGCTGATGGGCCGGTCGACCTCGGGGATCGGGCTCGTCGTGCTGGCGCTGATCGCGCTGGCCGCTCTCCTGGCCCCATGGATCGCGCCCTATGCGCCGGCCAAGCTGTCCGTCGCGCACCGGTTGGAGCCGCCGACGCTGCAACATCTGTTCGGCACCGACGATCTCGGCCGCGACGTCTTTTCCCGCATGCTCTACGCCGCGCGCACCTCGCTGTCGGTGGCGCTCGCGGTGGTCGTCTTCTCCTCGATCGTCGGCATCGTGCTGGGTCTGACGGCAGGCTTCTTCAAGAAGCTCGACACGCCGGTGTCGCGCCTTGTCGATGCCATGATGGCCTTCCCCGACATCTTGCTCGCCATCGCGCTGGTCGCGGCACTCGGCCCCACCGCCATCAACGTCGTGATGGCGCTCGGCATCGTCTACGCGCCGCGGCTGGCGCGCGTGGTGCGGGCCTCGACGCTGGTGATCCGCGAACTGCCTTATGTCGAGGCGGCCCGCGCGCTCGGCGTGCCGACGCCGGTGATCCTGGTGCGGCATGTGCTGCGCAACGTCGCCTCGCCGATCCTGGTGCAAGGCACCTTCATCTTCGCCAACGCCATCCTGGCCGAGGCCGGCCTCTCCTTCCTCGGCGTCGGCATCTCGCCCGACATCCCGACCTGGGGAACGATGATCGCGGTCGGCCGGCAGTACATGGACCAGGCCGGCTGGATCATGATGTTTCCCGGTGCCGCCATCGTCATCACCGTGCTGGCGCTGCAACTGGTCGGCGAC
>JBQCHN010000258.1:0-3188 GCA_051954615.1 Mesorhizobium sp.
GCGCGTTGATGACAAACCGTACGTCCTTAGCGTTCGGATCGGCGGCGGCGTTGCCGTCCTTGTCCACCCACTCATAGACACCGGCGGGGCAATAGCGCGTCGACGGCCCGGCGTAGATGTCGTGCTCCGAGCGTTTCTGCAAATCCATGTCCTTGACCAGGAGGTGAACCGGCTCGTTCTCCTCGTGGTTGGTGCCCGACAGGAACACCGACGAGAGCCTGTCGAAGGTCAGAACGCCGTCCGGCTTGGGATAGTCTATCTTCCTGTGCTGGGCCGCCGGCTCCAGCGAGGCGGCGTCGGTCTTGCCGTGCTTCAGCGTGCCGAAAGGCGAAAAGCCGAACAGCGTGTTCATCCACATGTCCAGCCCGCCGAGGCCTATGCCGGCGATGGTGCCGAAGCGCGACCACAGCGGCTTGACGTTGCGCACCTTCTTCAGGTCCTTGCCGATAGCGGTGTCGCGCCAGGCGTCCTCGTAGGCCGAAAGCTCGTCGTTGGCGCGACCGGCGGCTATCGCCTCGGCGACATGCTCGGCAGCCAGCATCCCCGACAGCACCGCATTGTGCGAACCCTTGATGCGCGGCACATTGACCAGCCCCGCAGCGCAGCCCACCAGCACCCCACCGGGGAAGGACAATTTCGGCACCGACTGCCAGCCGCCTTCGGTGATGGCACGCGCGCCGTAGCCGATGCGCTTGGCGCCGGCAAAGGTCGGCGCGATGGCCGGATGGGTCTTGAAGCGCTGAAATTCCTCGAAGGGCGACAGATACGGGTTCTTGTAGTTCAGGTGGACGACGAAGCCGACCGCCACCTGGTTGTCTTCCAGATGATAAAGGAAGGAACCGCCGCCGGTCTTCATATCGAGCGGCCAGCCGAAGGAATGCTGGACCAGCCCCGGCTTATGGTTTTCCGGCTTGACCTGCCAAAGCTCCTTCAGGCCGATGCCGAATTTGCCCGGCTCACGGCCTTCCGAAAGGCCGTACTTGGCGATGAGTTGCTTGGCCAGCGAGCCGCGCGCGCCTTCGCCGATCAGCACATACTTGCCCATCAGCGCCATGCCGGGCGCGAAGTTCGGACCGTGCGTGCCATCCTTCTCGACGCCCATGTCGCCGGTGATGACGCCGGTCACCGCGCCCTCGTCGTTGTAGACGAGTTGCGCGGCGGCAAAGCCCGGATAGATCTCCACGCCGAGCGCCTCGGCCTTCATCGCCAGCCATTTGCAGACGTTGCCGAGCGAGACGATGTAGTTGCCGTGATTGTTCATCAGCGGCGGCATCATGAAATTGGGCAGGCGGAACGAGCCGGCCGGGCCGAGGACTAGGAAATGATCCGTGGTCACCGGCGTCTTGAAGGGATGGTCGCCCTCCTCGCGCCAGCCGGGCAACAGCCGGTCGATGCCGATCGGATCGACCACCGCACCGGAGAGGATATGCGCACCGACCTCGCCGCCTTTTTCCAGCACCACGACGGACAGATCGGGATTGACCTGTTTCAGGCGGATCGCCGCCGCAAGGCCCGCAGGACCCGCGCCGACGATCACAACGTCGAATTCCATGCTCTCGCGTTCGATGTCGTCGCTCATCTCGTCCCTCCGCACTGGCTCGGCCGCATCGGCATCTGCTGGTTCCTGCGCTCCATAGCGCAGGAATGCTTGCGGGAAAACCGAGGCAAGCGCAACAAGCCCTGTTCCAGACCCGCACCAATCGTCGCGCCAGCTAAGATAATTTTACATTTACGTAAACGTCAATGCTGATCGGAAATCCAAGGCGCTTCCCGCCGCCGCCCGGATCGGTCATAGTCGGATCATGAGCACCCAGCAGGCGGGTTCGTCCGAAGGCAGGCTCTTACCGTATCGGCATCGCCCGGCGTACCGCGCGATGTATGCCGTCTTGCCCCTGCTTCTGTCCACGGTTGCCCATGCCGACCAGCAGAAAGTGTGGGCGGCCGGCGCCTACTCCTTCTCCGACGAAGAGGGCGGCTTCCGCATCACCGGCGCTTCGGGCAAGGGGACGCACGACGACCCGCTGGTCATCACCGAAGAACTGGAATCGGCGACGCCGGTGACGCTCACCATCCGCACCACGAAGCCGATCAAGGCCTTCGATCCCAGCGGAGACTTCGCCAACGGTATCATGTACATGCGTATCGTCGCGCTCAACAACAGCGGCCAGCCCTGGGTGGAGTTCGAGTTCGAGCTCCAGGAGACGCTCGGCCAACCGAGTGTCTTCGGCGACGGCCTCTCTTTCGACCAGCGTAACAAAAGTCCCGACAACATTATTTCGGATCGCTACGCCCACTTCGACCGCAATTTCGAACCTTACGACAAGCTGCTGTTCAAGGACGGCAAGGTCGACCCGTTGAAAACCGTGCAGTTCGAGTTCCTGATGACGGACTATACGCCGCGCTGGACGTTCTATCTGGTGCAGGACCCGCGTATCCCGTCGAGCTGAGGGCTTCCTTGAAGTCCCTTTGAGGCCGGGTTGCAAACACATTACGATGGCTTTTCAAAGCAGCTCCGCGCTTGCAAATCGACGGCCGGGGAACGATTGTGCGGCATGACTGCCGCATCCATCGACCACCGAGCCGACCTGCGCGATATCCTCGCCTTCTATGCCGAGGCAGGCGTCGACGAGGCGCTGGCGGAAGAACCGGTCGACCGCTTCGCGGCGGTTGTATCGCGGCCGGCGCAGGCACCAGAAACGTCGGCAAGGGCAGAACCCGGTTCGGCCACAACGAGGTCACCAGCGCCTGCCCGGATCGAAAATCCGCCCCACCCCGCGCCGACACCGGCTCGCCCGGCAGCGACCGTCCCCGACGAGGCGCAGGCGGCACTGGCGCGCGAACTGGCGGGCAAGGCATCGACGCTTGCCGAATTGCGCGAGGCGATGGCTTCCTTCGACGGCTGCAACCTCAAGTTCACCGCCAAGAGCCTCGTCTTCGCCGACGGCAATCCCGAAGCCGACCTGATGCTGGTCGGCGAGGCGCCGGGCCGCGACGAGGACCTGGAGGGGCTGCCTTTCGTCGGCCGCTCCGGCCAGTTGCTGAACCGGATGCTGGCGGCGATCGGTCTCGACCGCAACTCGGCCTACATCGCCAATGTCATTCCCTGGCGGCCACCCGGCAACCGCACGCCGACGCCGCACGAAACGGAGATCTGCCGCCCGTTCATCGAGCGGCAGATCGAACTGGTG
>JBQCHN010000259.1:0-3050 GCA_051954615.1 Mesorhizobium sp.
CGACCACTATCGCACGCGGCTCACCCACACGATCGAGGTGGCGCAGATCGCGCGTGCACTGGCCCGCGCGCTGAGGGTGGACGAGGACCTCGCCGAGGCGGTGGCGCTTGTGCACGATTTCGGCCACACGCCCTTCGGCCATACCGGCGAGGATGCGCTGAACGAGAAGATGGCGGCCTGGGGCGGCTTCGACCATAACGCCCAGTCGCTCAGGATCGTCACACGGCTGGAGCATCGCTATGCCGACTTCGACGGCCTGAACCTGACATGGGAAACGCTGGAAGGGCTGGTGAAGCACAACGGCCCGTTGACGGATGCGGCGGGCAGGGGGCTTGCCGGCCCGGTGCCGCCATCCATCCGCAACTACAACGAGCTGCACGACCTCGAGCTTGCGAGCTTCGCCAGCATCGAGGCCCAATGCGCGGCACTTGCCGACGACATCGCCTACGACACGCATGATATCGACGACGGCCTGCGCTCGGGTCTGCTGACGCTGGATATGCTGGAGGAACTGGCGCTGCCGGGCGCGATCCTGAAAGCCGTCCGCGAACGCTATCCCCACCTCGATCCCGTCCGCACCGGGCACGAGCTGATGCGGCGCCAGATCACGGCGATGGTCGAGGACGTCATCGCCGAGGCTTCCGCCCGGCTGGCGCGCATTGCCCCATCGACGTCCGACGCGGTGCGCGCCGCCGGCGAGCCCATCGTCGCCTTCTCGCCGGCCATGGCGGCAAAGGAGAAGGAACTGAAGGCCTTTCTCTACGGCCACCTCTACCGCCATCCGGAGGTGATGCGCGTGCGCGCCGACGCCGAGCAGGTGGTCAAGGACCTGTTCGATGCCTACTACGCCGATCCGCGCGCCATGCCCGAAGGCTGGCGCGAGGGGCTGGACCGGGCGGAGGACCGTATCAAGGCGCGTTCTGTGTCCGATTTCCTCGCCGGCATGACCGACACCTATGCCCTCAAGGAGCACCGCCGCCTGTTTGACCGCACACCGGATTTGAGCTAGGGCGAGCCGAAACCACGAAAAACGTGAAAATCACGCCCGAAACGTGAAATTTTACGTGTTTTCCGTTCTACGAAAGCCTGTCATGAACATTTTCGCCGACTTCACTGCGCGGATCACCAAGGCCGTCGAAGCGCTTGATTTGAAAGACAAGGAGGGCGCCGCGCCCGATCTGTCGCGCATTGCCGTCGAGCCGCCGCGCGAC
Organism: Mesorhizobium sp.; assembly: GCA_051954615.1. Classification (GTDB taxonomy): domain Bacteria; phylum Pseudomonadota; class Alphaproteobacteria; order Rhizobiales; family Rhizobiaceae; genus Mesorhizobium. The sequence goes on from JBQCHN010000259.1 coordinate 1,212, forward strand.
GCCAGCCACGGCGACCTCGCCACCAATGCCGCCATGGTGTTGGCCAAGCCCACCGGCCAGAACCCGCGCGCGCTGGCCGAAAAGATCGCCGAGGCGCTGCGCGGCGACGCCGACATCGCGTCCGCCGAGATCGCCGGCCCGGGTTTTGTCAATCTCAGGCTCACCGAGCGCTTCTGGCAGGCGCATCTGGTCGATATTCTGGACGCCGGGCGCGACTTCGGTCGCTCGACCGTCGGCAAGGGCCACAGCACCAACGTCGAGTACGTTTCCGCCAACCCGACGGGCCCGATGCATGTCGGCCATTGCCGCGGCGCCGTGGTCGGCGACACGCTGGCCAACCTTCTGGCCTTCGCCGGTTATGCGGTGGTGAAGGAATACGTCATCAACGACGCCGGCGTGCAGATCGACGTGCTCGGCCGCTCGGTGATGCTGCGCTATCGCGAGGCGCTGGGCGACGACATCGGCGAAATCCCGCCCGGCCTCTATCCGGGCGACTATCTCGTGCCCGTGGGCGAGGCCCTGGCGAAGGAATTCGGCCGCTCGCTGCTGCAAATGCCGGACGAAGAGGCTCTCGCCATCGTCAAGGACCGCACCATCGACGCCATGATGGTGATGATCAAGGCCGACCTCGCGCTGCTCAACGTCCATCACGACGTCTTCTTCTCCGAGCGGACGCTGCACGCCGACAACGCCAAGGCGATCCGCGCGGCAATCGCCGATCTCACCATGAAAGGCCACATCTACAAAGGCAAGCTGCCGCCGCCGAAGGGCGAGAAGCCCGACGACTGGGAGGATCGCGAGCAGACGCTGTTCCGTTCCACCGAGGTCGGCGACGACATGGACCGCCCGCTGGTCAAGTCGGACGGATCCTTTACCTATTTCGCCGCTGACGTCGCCTATCTGAAGGACAAGGTGAATCGCGGCTTCGACGAACTGATCTATGTGCTCGGCGCAGACCACGGCGGCTACGTCAAGCGGCTGGAGGCTCTGGCGCGCGCCGTCACCGGCGGCCGCGTCAAGCTCACCGTGCTTCTGTGCCAGCTGGTGAAACTGTTCCGCGACGGCGAGCCGGTGCGCATGTCGAAGCGCTCGGGCGATTTCATCACGCTGCGCGAGGTGGTGGAGGAGGTGGGGCGCGACCCGGTGCGCTTCATGATGCTCTACCGCAAGAGCGACGCGCCGCTGGATTTCGACTTCGCCAAGGTGACCGAGCAGTCGAAGGACAATCCGGTGTTCTACGTGCAGTACGCCTCGGCGCGCTGCCATTCGGTGTTCCGCCAGGCGGCCGAGCAGTTTCCGGGCGAAAAATTCGATCGCGCGGCGCTCAAGGCGGCGGTCGCCGGACTCACCGACGAGGGCGAACTCGGCCTTATCCGCAAGCTCGCCGAATACCCCCGGTTGATCGAGCAGGCGGCCCTTGCGCAGGAGCCGCACCGGCTGGCATTCTACCTCTACGACTTGGCGAGCACCTTCCATGCGCACTGGAACCGGGGCACGGAGAATCCCGGCTTACGTTTTGTTAAGGTTAACGACCGACAATCGACTTATGCCAGGCTGGGTCTGGTGCAGGCTGTTGCGGACGTTTTGACGTCCGGCCTGACGCTGATAGGGGCCGACGCCCCGACCGAGATGCGTTAGGCTTTACTAAAAAACCTGCCACCTTTCGCCCACATTGGCTTGGTAAGGGCCAACCCTTCGCGACGTCGCTGGCGCGCGGACGAGTACGAGTTCGGGAACGATTATGGCAGACAGAAACCAGCTGAAAGTCGCCGATCATCATGGCATAGCCGATGACGATCCCTTTGCGGAACTGACCCGTATCATGGGTTTCGATCCGCG
>JBQCHN010000260.1:0-20338 GCA_051954615.1 Mesorhizobium sp.
TAATGTCGGGACGGCTGACTTCGACAAGGAACGACGCCTCGCGCAGCGGCTCGCGCAGATCGATGGCTTTCATCTCGGGCTTCGGCATGCGCGCGAAGGCCGAGAATTCATCCACCATGCGCCCGATATCCTCGACCTGCCGGATGATGGTGTCGGTGCACTGGTCGAAGACTTCGCGGTCCTCGGTGATGACCTTGCCGTAACGGCGCCGGATGCGCTCGGCCGAGAGCTGGATCGGGGTGAGCGGGTTCTTGATCTCGTGGGCGATGCGGCGCGCGACGTCGGCCCATGCGGACGAGCGCTGGGCCTGCACGAGATCGGTGATGTCGTCCACCGTCACCACATAGGACGTATCGTCGACGTCGCCCTCCGCCTGCTCCACCGTCACCTGCACGTTGAAGGTGCGCTCGGCCCCGGTGCGAAAGAAGGTGACCTGCTCGCGATGGACCGGCTTGCCGGACTTTCGCCCGATCTCGAAGACCCGTCCGACATGCGGCAGGATGGCGGACAGGTTCTTGCCGAGCGCTGCCGCCGACGAAGTGGCCAGCATCGACTCTGCGGAGCGGTTGACGATGGTGATGGTGCCGTTGGAATCGACGCCGATGACACCGGCCGTCACCCCCTCCAGAACCGCTTCCGAGAACCGGCGGCGCTCGTCGATCAGGTCCTTGGCGGACAGCAACTCGTTGCGCTGGGATTTCAGCTCGAGCAGCATGTTGTTGAAGGTGTCGCCCAGATAGGCCACGTCGCCGTCGGAGGGTCGCACCGGCACAGAGACGTCAAGGTTGCCCGTAGCCACCTCGTCCGCTGCCCCGATGAGCTGGCGGATCGGCCGCACCAGCCGGTCGGCCACGGCAATGCCGGTCCAGATAGCGGAAAGGATGATGATCAGGGTCAACGACAGGTAGGGAAGCGCGAAGGCGACCTGCGAGGTGCGTCGGTTCTTTTCAAGGCCGCGATACTCGTCGGTGTTGGCGCGCACGATGGCGCGCGCCTTGATCACCTCGGGATCGACCAGCTTGAGGGTGTAGAGGAACAGCCCGTCCAGTTCCTTCAGCTTGATGATAGCGCCCATGATGTTGCGGGTTTCCGGCGCGATCAGCAGCGGCCGGCCGTTCTCCGCTTCCTGGATCGACCCTTCCGGCGGCTCCGGCATCGGAAAATCGGTATTCGTCTTGGCGCTCATGACGTACGAGCCGTCTGGCTTCACCAGAGCCGCGTGCGCCAATCCCCTACCAATCGCCTCCTTGTTGAGCAGGTCGAGGAAACCGGTGCGGTCGAGACCGTAGAGCTGGCGGGCATTGTCGAGGTCGTAGGCCATCGACAGCGTCGTGCCCTGCAGGTTGCGAGCGTTTTCCTGCACATAGGCGTCGGCGATCGACAGCGAGGAATTGACGATCGTCTTGGTTCGGATCTCGAACCAGCGATCGAGGCCGATGTTGAGCGTCACCGAAGCGACGATCGCCACCATGATGGCAGGAATGGCGGCCACCAGCGCGAACATGGCCACGATGCGCACATGCAGCCGCGACGCCGCCCGCCCGGTGCGCCGCGCCATCAGGATGCGATGCACCTCGCGGCCGATCAGCGCCATCAGGCACAGAATGAAGACGGCGTTGACGCCGATCAGCACCAGCGTGGTCGGCTCATCGGGCGTGATCGGCGTGACGCCGACGAGAATCGCGAAGGAAACGGCCGCCGTCAGCAGCGCGCCGGCGATAGCGATGACGCCGGGCATGGCGAGCAACCGCCGCGGATCACGGCTGCCTGCCTTGCGAAAAAGTGGTCCGGCCAATGTCGGAGCCTGTAGCGTCATCTTGTTGTTCGTCGCCATGGTCTGCGTCACATCTATGCAACGCATTGTGGCGATTATGCAACAAAGCGGCGAGCGGGCAAAATCTTTTGCCCGCTAATCCCAAGCCTTTTCCGGACCGGCCTAGCGGGTGGATTTATAGACGTTGACGCCAAGCTCGCGGATTTTCTTGCGCAGCGTGTTGCGGTTCAAGCCGAGCAGTTCGGCGGCCTTGATCTGGTTGCCGCGGGTCGCCGTCATCGAGGCAAGAACCAGCGGATATTCCACTTCCGCCAGGATGCGGTCGTACAGCCCCGCCGGCGGCAACTCGCCGGCAAAGGAGGCGAAATAGCGTTGCAGATAATGCTCGACCGCCTGGCCGATGGACAGGTTGTCGGGAATCAGGGCGTCACCGTCGGGCACCACGGCCGTTTCGCCCGTCTTCAGTTCCGCTTCGATCACCTCGGCCGAAATCTCGTCTTGCGGATAGAGCGCCGCCAGCCGCCGCACCAGGTTCTCCAGTTCGCGCACATTGCCCGGCCAGGGATAGCGTTTCATCAGTTCCAGCCCGGCCACGGAAATGCGCTTGGCCTGAAGCCGTTCTTTCTCGCCCTGCTTGAAGAAGTGCCGCACGAGATCGGGGATGTCCTCGGCGCGCTCGCGCAAGCCCGGTAGCCGCAGCGGCACGACGTTGAGGCGATAGAACAGGTCCTCGCGGAACAGGCCCTGGTTGATCGCCGCCCGCAGGTCCTTGTTGGTGGCAGCCACGATGCGCACGTCGGTGCGGATCGGCGTGCGGCCGCCAACGGTGGTGTATTCGCCCTGCTGGAGCACGCGCAACAGCCGTGTCTGCGCCTCCATCGGCAGGTCGCCGATCTCGTCGAGGAACAGCGTGCCGCCCTCGGCCTGCTCGAAGCGGCCGCTGGAGCGGTTCTGCGCCCCGGTAAAGGCGCCCTTCTCGTGGCCGAACAGCTCCGATTCGATCAGGTCGCGCGGGATCGCCGCCATGTTGATGGCGACGAACGGCCCGCCGCGTCGGCGGCCGTATTCGTGCAGCGCGCGCGCCACCAGTTCCTTGCCGGTGCCCGATTCGCCGGAGATCATGACGGTGAGGTCCGTCTGCATCATGCGCGCCAGCATGCGGTAGATGTCCTGCATGGCGGCCGAGCGGCCGACCAGCGGCATCGTTTCCGGTTGCTCTTCGGCGCGCTGCTCGATCTTCGGCCGGCGCGGCTCGGCCAGCGCTCGGTTGACGATACCGAGCAGTTCGGTGAGGTCGAAGGGTTTCGGCAGATACTCGTAGGCACCCGTCTCCGAAGCGCGGATGGCCGTCATGAAGGTGTTCTGCGCACTCATGACGACAACCGGCAGGTCCGGCCGCGTTTTCTTGATACGCGGCAGCATATCGAAGGCGTTCTCATCCGGCATCACCACGTCGGTGATGACCAGATCACCCTCGCCCGCCGCCACCCAGCGCCACAGCGTCGAAGCGCTCGACGTCACGCGCACGGTATGGCCGGCACGCGACAGCGCCTGGTTGAGGACGGTGCGGATAGCCGCATCGTCGTCGGCGACGAGGATGTTGCCCTGCACGCTCATCGGCGATCCTCCATGTCAGGCCCGGATCCCGTCTCCTTCCAGGCCGGCAACAGCACGCGGAAGGTCGTGCCGCGCGGCGTCGAATCGCATTCGACGATGCCGCCGTGCTCGCCGACGATCTTGGCCACCAGCGCCAGCCCGAGACCGGAGCCGTTCTGCTTGGTGGTGATGAAGGGATCGAACAGGATCGGCAGGATGTCCTCCGAGACGCCCGGCCCGTTGTCGTGCACGCAGAACTCCAGCGGCAGGGACACGCGGTCCTGCGTTCCCGGCACCGACATGCGGATGCCCGGCCGAAAAGCCGTGGAAAGCGTGATTTCGCCCAGCGGATCGCCACCGATCGCCTCGGCGGCATTCTTGACCAGGTTGAGGAACACCTGGATCAACTGGTCGCGGTTGGCGTAGACCGGAGGCAATGATGGATCATAATCCTCCAATATCCTGATTTTCTTTCCAAAACCGTTTTTTGCGATGGCCTTCACATGATCGAGAACGACGTGGATATTGACGGGATAGCGGTCGATCGGCCGCTCGTCGGAAAACACCTCCATGCGGTCGACGAGGGCGACGATTCGGTCGGTTTCCTCGGTGATAAGCCGCGTCAGCGCCCTGTCCTCATCGGAGGCCGAAAGCTCCAGCAATTGCGCGGCACCCCGGATGCCGGAGAGCGGGTTCTTGATCTCGTGCGCCAGCATCGACGCCAGCCCGGTAACGGAACGCGCGGCGCCGCGATGGGTCATCTGCCGGTCGATCTTGTCGGCGACGGAACGTTCCTGGAACATCACCACGACGGAACCCGGAAATTCCGGCACCGGCGCCACATAAAGATCGACGACCTTCTCGATGCCGAGACGCGGCGACGACACGTCAACGCGATATTCATTGACGGGCGCCCGGCGCTCACGCACCTGCTCGACCAGCGCCAGCAGCGGGCTGCCGAACGGAATGAGCTGTTCCAGCGTGTTGCGGGAAAGGATCGCGGCACTGGAGCGGAAGAAGTCCTCGGCATCGGCATTGGCGAAGGTGACGTGGCCATCCGGGCCGACCATGATCACCGGCCGGCGGATGGTGTTCAGCACGATCTGGGCGGCGTCCGCGGTGGCAGCAGCCTGCGCGGACGCGTTCATGCCGCGCTCCTGAGCACGGGCGCATCGCCCGCGCGCGCAAACGCCTCGCGGATTCCGGCAAGGACGCGCTGCGGCTCGAACGAGGTGAGGATCGCCTTGCGCAGATCCGGCGGGGTCGATGGTGCATGGCGGTCAAGATACCAGCCGAGATGCTTGCGCGCCTGCCGCAGCCCGCTTTCGACGCCGTAGAGCGCCAGCATGTCCTCGTAATGGGCGACAACATAGTCGGCCGTCGCACCGGCACCTTCGGGGATATCTGTCGGCTCACCTGTGATCGCTGCGGCCGCCCATGGCGACCCGTAATGCGCGCGGCCGACCATGACGGCATCCGCTCCCGACCGTTCGCGGATCGCTGCGGCATCTTCGGCAGAGCAGACGTCACCGTTGGCGACGAGAGGAACCGAGATCGCTTCCCTGACTCGGCGGATCGCGTCCCAATCCGCCTTGCCGTTGTAGAATTGGCAGCGGGTGCGGCCATGCACCGTCACCATTTTCACGCCAGCCTGCTCTGCGCGTGCAGCGAGGACCGGCGCATTCAGCACCGTTTCGTCCCAGCCCAGCCGCATCTTCACCGTCACCGGCACCTTGACCGCGTCGATCACCGCCTCGATCAGCGACAGCGCGTGGTCAAGATCGCGCATCAGCGCCGAGCCGGCATAGCCGCCGGTCACCTTCTTGGCTGGACAGCCCATGTTGATGTCGATGATATCGGCGCCCTCGCCTTCCGCGATCCGCGCCGCCTCGGCCATGTGGGCGGCCTCACGCCCGGCAAGCTGCACCATGTGCACCGGCAGGCCGGAATGGCGGATGCGCAGATCGAACCCCTGCCGCCCTCGTACAAGTTCGCCGCTCGCCACCATTTCCGAGACGACCAGCCCGGCGCCATGCGCATAGGCACGGCGACGCATCGGTTCGTCGGTGACGCCCGACATCGGCGCCAGGAAGACCCGGTTACGGATATAGACACCGCCGACAACGAGCGGCTCGGCCAAACTCGCCAATTCAGTCATGCACAAAAACCAAGCATGTTTTCAGTCTGCATATTGTGTAGTCAGAAGTTCTGAATTGTGCAATGCAAAATAGTCCGCTGCAGTACGCCCGAAGCGAAGGGGCTGGCTTTCGGCAGGCACCCCGACTAAGCCTTGCGCCATGACGCCGGCGAGCAAAAATCCAACAGACGGAAAGCGCATGAAGGTCGCGGTAGTGATCGTCGCAGCCGGCCGGGGCGAGCGCGCCGGCCAAGCCGATGGCCCCAAGCAGTATCGCAGCATCGGCGGCCGCGCCGTCATCGCCCATACGCTGGAAGCGTTTCTGTCCCACCCTCTGGTGGACGTCGTGGCCGTCGCCATCCACGCCGACGACCGAGCGCTTTTCCAGCAGGCGGCGGCTGGCCTGGATTCACGGCGCATCGTCCCGGTCGCCGGCGGGGCGACCCGCCAGCAGTCGGTGCGGTTGGGGCTTCTGGCGCTTGCCGGCCACGATCCGACGCATGTGCTGATCCATGACGCCGTGCGCCCCTTTGTCGAGGCCGACCTGATCGGCCGCACCATCGCAGCCATCGGCGAGAACGAAGGTGCGCTGCCGGCCCTGCCCATCGCGGATACGCTGAAGCGCGAAGCCGATGACGGCACGGTGGCCGAAACGGTGCCGCGCGCCGGCTTGCATGGCGCACAGACGCCGCAGGGTTTCCCCTTCGCGCCGATTCTTGCCGCGCATGAAAAGGCGCATCAGGCGGGGCGTTCCGACTTCACCGACGATTCGGCCATTGCCGAGTGGGCGAACATACCTGTTCGGCTCGTCGCCGGCTCGCCCGACAACGTCAAACTCACCTGGGCGCGGGATATTGCCATGGCAGATCAGAAACTCGGGCACGGACGCTCGTCTTTTCCGGACACCCGTACGGGCAACGGCTACGACGTGCACGCCTTCGAGCCGGGCGACCACGTGACGCTCTGCGGTGTCAGGATCGCGCACGACAAGCGCCTCTCCGGCCATTCCGACGCCGATGTCGGCCTGCATGCGCTGACCGACGCGCTGCTCGCCACCTGCGGTGCCGGCGATATCGGCACGCATTTCCCGCCGTCCGATCCACAGTGGAAGGGTGCTGCCTCGCACCTGTTCGTCGAACATGCGGCGGCAATCGTGCGCGGGCGCGGAGGCCGCATCGCCAATGCCGACATCACCCTGATCTGCGAGGCGCCGAAGATCGGCCCGCATCGCGCCGCCATGACCGCCACACTGGCCGAAATGCTGAAGATTTCGCCCGACCGCATCTCCATCAAGGCAACCACAAACGAGAAACTGGGTTTTGTAGGACGCGAAGAAGGCATCGCGGCAATCGCGACGGCCAGCATCATCTACCCAGGAGAGGTTCCCGAATGAGCGAAGCGGGCGTTGGTGAAGTGAAGGCATCGGAGATCGGCGAACTCGCCGACCGGTTCCTCAAGGCTTGCCTGAAGCACGAGATCCTTGCGGCAACGGCGGAAAGCTGTACCGGAGGCCTGATCATCGCGGCGATGACCGATATCCCCGGCTCGTCCTCGATGGTCGACCGCGGATTCGTCACCTATTCCAACGATGCCAAGATGGAACTGCTCGGCGTCTCTCCGGTCACGCTGGACGCGCATGGCGCCGTCTCGGCCGAAACGGCGCAGGAAATGGCAACCGGCGCCCTCGCCCGCTCCCATGCCGGCATCGCGCTAGCCGTCACCGGCATTGCCGGACCGGACGGCGGCTCGCCGGACAAGCCGGTCGGGCTGGTCTGGTTCGGCCTGGCGATGACCGGACAGCGGATCGTCACAGAAAAGCGTGTTTTCGAGAATCGCGGCCGCGACTACATCCGCCGCCAGACGGTTCGGCATGCTCTGGAAATGGGCTTGAAGGCGCTTGCCGGCTGAGCGAACGTCAGTTGGTGCCGTAGATCACATCCGCCCTTTTTTCAAAGGCTTCGGCGAACATACGGAAGGCGCGGTCGAACATCGTGCCCATCAAAGTCGCGAGAATCCGGCTCTTGAACTCGTAGTCGATGAAAAAACGCACGAAGCAGCCGTCGCTCGCCGGCTCGAAGCCCCAGATGTTGCTGAGATACTTGAACGGCCCGTCGATGTATTTGACGTCGATGATGCGCTCGTCCGGCTTGAGCAGCACCTGGGTGGTGAAGGTCTCGCGGATCGCCTTGTAGCCGATGCTCATGTCGGCCACGAGCACCGTGCGCCCGTCCCGCTCCCGGCGCGAACGCACCACGAGCCGTTCGCACAGCGGCAGGAACTCGGGATATTTCTCCACGTCCGCCACCAGATTGAACATCTGCTCTGGCGAATGCGCCACACGGCGCGTGGCCTCGAATTTGGGCATCAGCCGGCCACTCAGGCCGACTTGGCGAGCTGCGCCTCGCGCGCGGCGCGCAGGCGCGCGAAATCCTCGCCCGCGTGGTGCGACGAGCGCGTCAGAGGGCTCGAGGCCACAAGGAGGAAGCCCTTGGTTCTGCCGACCGTCTCGTAGGACTTGAACTCGTCCGGCGTAACGAAGCGCACCACCGGATGGTGCTTCTTCGACGGCTGCAGGTACTGGCCGATGGTCATGAAGTCGACATTGGCCGAACGCAGGTCATCCATGAGTTGGAGCACTTCGTTGCGCTCCTCGCCCAGCCCCACCATGATGCCCGACTTGGTGAAGATCGACGGGTCGATCTCCTTCACCCGCTGCAACAGCCGGATCGAGTGGAAATAGCGGGCGCCGGGCCGCACGGTGAGATAGTTCGACGGCACCGTCTCCAGATTATGGTTGAAAACGTCCGGCTTGGCCGCGACGACGATCTCCAGCGCGCCATCCTTGCGCAGGAAATCCGGCGTCAGGATCTCGATGGTGGTGGCGGGCGTCGCCGCCCGGATGGCCCGGATCACCTCGGCGAAGTGCTGGGCACCGCCGTCGGCAAGGTCGTCGCGGTCGACGGAGGTGATGACGACATGGGTTAACCCCATCGTCTTCACCGCATCGGCGACACGGTTAGGCTCGTCCGCGTCGAGCGGCAGCGGAATGCCGGTGGCGACGTTGCAGAAGGCGCAGGCGCGCGTGCAGATCTCGCCCATGATCATGAAGGTGGCGTGCTTTTTGTCCCAGCATTCGCCGATATTGGGACAGCCCGCTTCCTCGCAAACCGTCACCAGCTTGTGCGATTTCACGATCTCGCGGGTTTCCGCATAACCCTTGGACACCGGTGCCCTGACGCGGATCCAGTCCGGCTTGCGCAGAACTTCCTGGTCGGGCCGGTGCGCTTTTTCAGGGTGGCGCAAACGCGGGGCCGGGGTAGCGGTTCTGTCGAGTACGGTGACCATTCAGTTCACTCCGCGGGCCTTGGCCCGGCCGAAAATCCACAGGATGACGATCGCGCCGATGACGGCCACAAGCAAGTTGCCGAGAAAGCCCTGATAGTGGACGTCGAGCAGGCTGGCCAGCCCGCCGCCGACGAAGGAACCGGCGATGCCGACCAGTATGTTCGTCAGGAAGCCGTGGTCGCGGTTCATCGACCGCTCGGCGATCCAACCGGCGAGGAAGCCGATCACCAGCATGCCGAAAAAGCCGACACCGGGCATGGCCATGATCCCGACGCTCTGGTCCATTCCTGCCTCCTTCAAAAGCCGCCGCCCCGATATAGGTCAACGGGCGGCCGGCAAACACCCCTGCCGCGACAGGCCGTCATGCGTTCAGCGCGCGCCCATAGGCGTCGAGCACGCTTTCCTTCATCATTTCCGACAGCGTCGGATGCGGGAAGACCGTGTGCATCAGCTCTTCCTCGGTCGTTTCCAGGTTCATCGCCACCACATAGCCCTGGATCAGTTCGGTGACCTCGGCGCCGACCATATGCGCGCCGAGAAGCTGGCCGGTCTTCTTGTCGAAGATCGTCTTGATGAAGCCCTGGTCTTCACCCAGCGCGATCGCCTTGCCGTTGGCGCCGAACTGGAAGCGGCCGACGCGGATGTCGCGGCCTTCCGCCTTGGCCTTCGCCTCCGTCAGCCCGACGGAAGCCACCTGCGGACTGCAATAGGTGCAGCCGGGGATCATCGACTTGTCGAGCCCATGCACGCCCGGAACGCCGGCGATCGTCTCGACGCAGATGACGCCCTCATGCTCGGCCTTGTGCGCCAGCATCGGCGGGCCGGCGACGTCGCCGATGGCGTAGACGCCCGGCACGTTGGTGCGCCCATGGCCGTCCACCACCACGCAGCCGCGATCCGTCTTGACGCCCAGCGCCTCCAGCCCAAGGTTCTCGATGTTGCCCTGCACGCCGACCGCCGAGATCATCCGGTCGGCGGTGATCTTTTCCACCGAGCCGTCCTTCTTCTCAACGGTCGCGGTGACCGAGTTGGCACCCTTCTCGACCTTGGTGACCTTCGCTTCGAGCAGGATTTTCATGCCCTGCTTCTCGAACTGCTTCTGCGCGAACTTCGACACCTCGGCGTCCTCGACCGGCATCACCTGCGGCATCACCTCGACCACGGTCACGTCGACGCCCATGGTGCGGTAGAAATAGGCGAACTCGATGCCGATGGCGCCGGAGCCCATGACCAGCAGCGACTTCGGCATTTCCTTCGGCACCATCGCCTCGAAATAGGTCCAGATCAGCTTGCCGTCGGGCTCGATGCCGGGCAGCACGCGCGGCCGCGCGCCGGTGGCGAGGATGATGTGCTTGGCCGTGTAGGTGCCCTCACCCTTGGTGCCCTTCGGCGCCGGCGGCTGCGGCTCCATCGGCTTCTTGGCGGTCTTGGAAACGACGATCTCGCCCGGTTTGGAGAGCTTCGCCTCGCCCCAGATCACGTCCACCTTGTTCTTCTTCATCAGGAAGGCGACGCCGCCGTTAAGCCTGAGCGACACTTTGCGCGAGCGGTCCACCACAGCTGCGGTGTCAGCCGTCACCGGCCCGCCGATCTTCAGCCCGTAGGCCTCCGGATGGTCGGCATAGTGCTTGATCTCGGCCGAGCGCAGCAGCGCCTTGGTCGGGATGCAGCCCCAGTTGAGGCAGATGCCGCCAAGGTGCTCGCGCTCGATGATCGCCGTCTTGAAGCCGAGCTGTGCCGAACGCACCGCCGTGACATAGCCGCCGGGACCGGAGCCGATGATGATGACGTCGTAATTCTCAGCCACGGCTTGTCTCCTTGGTTTCCAGCATTGCACGGACGACCGGGGCCAGCGCCTCGCCGATCTTTCGCGTGTTCTTCGCGTCGAGATGGATGCCGTCGAGTGGCGTGGTCGTCGCGACCGCAGCGGCGTCGAAGAAGCTGCAGCCCGTTTCCCTGGCGAGCGCGGCGAAAAGCGGAGCAAGGCGCTTCGACGACGCTTCGGCGCCCGCGAACATCGCCCTGTACTCGGCATTTTCGGTACGACCTGCCACAGGAGGCGCAACGATCAGGATTTGCGGCGGCGGCCACCCGTAGTCGTGGCTTCGCACGATCTCGATCAACCGTTGCATGCCCTGCTTCGCCGCGACCGGATTGCCGTGGATCCACGGCTTCATGTCGTTGGTCCCGAGCAGGAAGATGATCAGATCTATGGGCGTATGGGTCATCACGACGGTGGGCAGGATGCGCGCGCCGTTGCGGTCCGCGCCAGCCACGTATTCGTCGAAGGCGGTGGTGCGGCCATTCAGCCCCTCGGCGATGACCTGCACCGAGGAGCCTAGGGCCGCCTGGACGACACTCGGCCAACGATCCTCAAGGGAATGCCGGCCGCCCTCGGGATTATAGCCCCAGGTCAGCGAGTCGCCGTAGCACAGCACCGTCTTCACGAGCCAAACCCTAGACGAGCATCGCCATCGGGTTCTCGACGAGCGTCTTGAAGGCGCCGAGCAGTTCGGCTCCGAGCGCGCCGTCGACAGCGCGGTGGTCGGTCGACAGAGTCACCGACATCACCGTCGCGACCTTCACCTCGCCGTTCTTCACCACGGCCCGCTGCTCGCCGGCGCCGACCGCCAGGATCGTCGCATGCGGCGGGTTGATGACCGCGGCGAAATCCTTGATGCCGAACATGCCGAGGTTGGAGACCGCCGTCGTGCCGCCCTGGTATTCCTCGGGCTTCAGCTTGCGGTTGCGCGCGCGGGAGGCAAGGTCCTTCATCTCGTTGGAGATCGCCGACAGCGACTTCTCGTCCGCCTTGCGGATGATCGGCGTGATCAGCCCGCCCGGAATGGACACCGCCACGCCGACGTCGGCATGCTTGTGCTTGACCATCGCGGCGTCCGTCCAGGAGGCGTTGGCGTCCGGCACCGCCATCAGCGCCATCGCCATCGCCTTGATGATCATGTCGTTGACGGACAGCTTGTAGGCCGGCACGTCGCCTTTCTCGGTCTTCTTGGTCGGTGCGGCTGCGTTGAGCTGAGAACGCAGCGCCAGCAGCGCATCCAGCTCGCAATCCAGCGTCAGGTAGAAATGTGGGATGGTCGATTTCGCCTCGACCAGCCGCTTGGCGATGGTCTTGCGCATGTTGTCGTGCGGCACGAGTTCATAAGAGCCCTGCTCAAACAGCCTGAGCACCGCATCGTCCGACATCGCCTTCGGCGCGGTGGCGGGAGCGGCAGCCGCAGCAGACGGCGCAGCCTGACCGGCAGGCGCCGCCTTGGCGCCGCCGCCGGCGATCGCAGTCTCGACATCCGCCTTCACCACCCGGCCGTGCGGGCCTGAGCCGGAAATCGCCGTTACGTCGATGCCGGCATCCTTGGCGATGCGGCGCGCCAGCGGCGAGGCGAAAGTGCGAAGGGGATATGGGCTGTCGTCACCCTGCGTCTTGGCAGAGCCGTTCGCGGCAGGCGCGGCACTGGCGGCGACCGGGGCTGGCGCTGGAGCCGCAGCCGGCTCCGCCTTCGGGGCGTCCTGTTTCGGCGCTTCGGCTTTTGCCTCCGCCTTGGGGGCAGAATCACCGCCGCCCTTGGCGGCAGAAGCCGCATCCTCGCCTTCGCCGGCAAGGATGGCGATCAGCGCGTTGACCTTGACACCCTCGGTGCCGGCCGGCACGACGAGCTTGGCAACGGTGCCCTCGTCGACGGCCTCGACCTCCATGGTCGCCTTGTCGGTCTCGATCTCGGCGATCACGTCGCCGGGCGAAACCTTATCGCCTTCCTTGACCAGCCACTTGGCGAGGTTGCCCTCTTCCATCGTGGGCGAGAGGGCCGGCATGGTGATGTTGATCGGCATTGTTCCCTCCCGGCCAGCTTAGCGATAGGTGACGGCTTTGACCGCCTCGACGACCTCGCCGATATTCGGCAGGGCCAGCTTTTCGAGATTGGCCGCGTAAGGCATCGGCACGTCCTTGCCAGCGACGGTGATGACCGGCGCATCGAGATAGTCGAAGGCCTGGCGCGATACCTGGTTGGCGATGAAATCGCCCACCGAGGACTGCGGGAAGCCTTCTTCCACAGTCACCAGCCGGTTGGTCTTCTTTACCGACGCGATGACGGTTTCGAGGTCCATCGGGCGGATGGTACGCAGGTCGATGATCTCGGCGTCGATGCCCATCTTGGCCAGTTCCGCCTCGGCCTTGACCGCATAGGTCATACCGATGCCCCACGAGACGATCGTGACGTCCTTGCCCGCTTTGTGGATGCGCGCCTTGCCGATCGGCAGGACAAAGTCGTCCAGCTTCGGCACGTCGAAGGAGTGGCCGTAGAGGATCTCGTTCTCGAGGAAGATGACCGGGTTCGGATCGCGTATCGCGGCCTTCAGCAGACCCTTGGCGTCGGCGGCGCTGTAAGGCATCACCACCTTGAGACCGGGGATATGGCTGTACCAGGCGGCGTAATCCTGGCTGTGCTGGGCCGCCACGCGGGCAGCCGCGCCATTCGGGCCACGGAAGACGATCGGCGCGCCCATCTGGCCGCCGGACATGTAGAGCGTCTTGGCTGCCGAATTGACGATCTGGTCGATGGCCTGCATGGCGAAGTTGAAGGTCATGAACTCGACGATCGGCTTCAGGCCGGTCATTGCCGCGCCGACGCCGACGCCGGCGAAGCCATGCTCGGTGATCGGCGTGTCGACGACGCGCTGCGCGCCGAACTCCTGCAACAACCCTTGAGTGATCTTGTAGGCGCCCTGGTACTCGGCGACCTCCTCGCCCATGACGAAAACGTCCGGATCGCGGCGCATTTCCTCGGCCATGGCGTCGCGCAACGCCTCGCGCACCGTGGTCGAGACCATCTCGGTGCCGGCCGGAATATCGGGATCGGCGGCGGCTTCGGCCTTCGGCGCAGCCGGCACGGGCGCGGCCGCATCGCTGGCGGGGGCCTCGGCGGCCTTAGGCGTCGGCTCCTCGGCCTTGGCCGGCGCTTCGGCCTTGGCGGGAGCGGCAGCCTTGCCGATGTCGGCGGCGCTCTCGCCATCCTGCAACAGCACGGCAATCGGCGTGTTGACCTTGACGCCCTCGGTGCCGGCGGCGATCAGGATCTTGCCCAGCGTGCCCTCGTCGACGGCCTCGACCTCCATGGTCGCCTTGTCCGTCTCGATCTCGGCGATGACGTCGCCGGGAGCGACCTTGTCGCCCTCGTTCTTCACCCACTTGGCGAGATTGCCCTCTTCCATCGTCGGCGAGAGCGCAGGCATCAGAATTTCGATCGGCATATCCTAGCCCTCCCCTTACAGCGTGATGTCGGTCCAGAGCTCGGACGCATCCGGCTCGGGATCGGTCTGGGCGAAGTCGGCCGCGTCGGCAACGATGTCGCGCACCTCCTTGTCGACAGCCTTCAGGTCGTCCTCGCTCGCCCACTTTTTCTCCGTGAGGCGTGCCTTGACCTGCTCGATCGGATCGTGCTCGGAGCGCATCTTCTGCACCTCCTCCTTCGAGCGGTACTTGGCCGGATCGGACATGGAATGGCCGCGATAGCGGTAGGTGTTCATCTCGAGGATGATCGGGCCGTTGCCCGAGCGGCACCATTCCGTCGCCATGTCGCTTGCCGACTTGACCGCCCGCACATCCATGCCGTCCACCTTGATGCCGGGGATCTTGAAGGATGCGCCGCGATGCGAGAAGTCCGTCTCGGCCGAGGAGCGGGTCACCGAAGTGCCCATGGCGTAGCGGTTGTTCTCGATGACGTAGATGACCGGCAGCTTCCACAGCGAGGCCATGTTGAAGCTCTCGTAGACCTGGCCCTGGTTGGCGGCGCCGTCGCCGAAATAGGTGACGGAGACGTTCTTGTTGCCGCGATACTTGTTGGCGAAGGCCAAGCCCGTGCCGAGCGACACCTGCGCGCCGACGATGCCGTGACCGCCGTAGAAATTCTTCTCCTTGGAGAACATGTGCATGGAGCCGCCCTTGCCCTTGGAGTAGCCTCCGCGGCGGCCGGTCAATTCAGCCATCACACCGCGCGGCGACATGTCCATGGCAAGCATATGGCCGTGGTCGCGATAGGCGGTGATCATCTGGTCGCCTTCGACCAGCGCCATCTTGATGCCGGTGACGACGGCCTCCTGGCCGATATAGAGGTGGCAGAAGCCGCCGATGAAGCCCATGCCGTAAAGCTGGCCGGCCTTTTCCTCGAAGCGGCGGATCAACAGCATGCCGCGATAGGCGTCGAGTTCCTGTTGCTTGGTGAAGTCTGCCGGTTTCGGGGTCGTCAGCGCCGATTTGCTGTCGGCTTTCGATTTGGCAGGCGCTTTCCTGGCGGCGGTAGCCATCAATCACTCCCTGTTGGCGTCTCTTTGCGGACTGCGGAGGAGTGTCTCGCCTCCCCGTCGATTGAGGACACGCTAACATGCAATTTAGACGTTCGCCAATGCGGAAAAACGCATGGCTGTCATGCGACTAACCGGTTAAAATCATTGGAACTTAGCAAGATTAACCGGAATCCGGTTAATTCGCCGGACCCGGCAGCATGATCGTCACTTCGTCGGCATGCGAGACATTCAGCGCGCGCCGCGCCTGTTCGTCCAGCATGTCCTTCTCGAGCGTGCCGTCGTGCAGAAGCTGCACCCGCCGCTCCAGTTCGATGCGTTGCCCCTTTATGGCAGCGACCTGCGCTTGCAGATCGGCCACCTGAGCCTGCATCCGGTATCGGGAATAGATGCCGAATTCGCCATGATAAGCATGAAAGCCGAAATAGGCCAAGACCGCCGCGCACAATGTCGGCACGATCAGCCGACCGGTGTTCCGCTGCTTGTGCTGGCGTGTCCACATGACCCTGGTTCCCATCCCTCCTTTCTCGCAGATTCTTGCTTAATGGACGGTTACGGACGCCGGCGACCAGGACCCTCGTCCAAAAAGAAAAGGCGGCAAAGCCGCCCTTTCCTCCGAGCCTTGAAACAGGCGCTCAGCCCTTGAGGATGGACGTGCCGGCGTAGCGCGCCTGGCTGCCCAATTCCTCCTCGATGCGGATCAGCTGGTTGTACTTGGCGATGCGGTCGGAGCGCGACAGCGAGCCGGTTTTGATCTGCCCGCAATTGGTGGCGACGGCGAGATCGGCGATGGTGGAATCCTCCGTCTCGCCGGAACGATGCGACATCACCGCCGTATAAGCCGCCTTGTGTGCCGTCTCGACGGCGTCGAGGGTCTCCGACAGCGAGCCAATCTGGTTCACCTTGACGAGGATGGAATTGGCGACGCCCATGCGGATGCCGTCGCGCAGGCGTGCCGAATTGGTGACGAACAGGTCGTCGCCGACGAGCTGTACCTTCTTGCCGATGAGGTCGGTCAAATAGTTCCAGCCCTCCCAGTCGTCTTCGGCCATGCCGTCCTCGATGGAGATGATCGGATAGTCGCCCGCCAGCTTGGCAAGGTACTTCGCCTGCGCCTTGGGATCGCGCGTCTTCTTCTCGCCCTCGTAGATGTAGGCGCCGTCCTTGAAGAACTCGGTCGACGCGCAGTCGAGACCGAGCGCGATCTCCTCGCCCGGCTTGTAGCCGGCCTTTTCGATGGACTCCATGATGAAGTCGAGCGCCTGCGGCGCGCTCTTCAGGTTTGGCGCAAAGCCGCCCTCGTCGCCGACATTGGTGTTGTGGCCGGCATCCTTGAGCCGCTTCTTCAGCGTGTGGAACACTTCCGAGCCCCAGCGGACCGCCTCGCGCAGGCTGGACGCGCCAACCGGCATGATCATGAATTCCTGAAAATCGATCGGATTGTCGGCATGGGCGCCGCCGTTGATGATGTTCATCATCGGAACCGGCAGGACATGCGCGCCGACGCCGCCAACGTAACGGTAGAGCGGCAGGCCGGCGGATTCGGACGCCGCCTTCGCCACGGCCAGCGAAACGCCGAGGATGGCGTTGGCGCCGAGCCGGCTCTTGTTGGGCGTGCCGTCCAGCTCGATCATCGTCTGGTCGATGTGAAGCTGGTTCTCCGCGTCCATGCCGCCGATCGCTTCGAACAGTTCGCTGTTCACCGCCTCGACGGCGCGCTCGACGCCCTTGCCGAGATAGCGCGGGCCGCCGTCGCGCAGCTCGACCGCCTCATGCGCGCCGGTGGAGGCGCCGGAGGGAACCGCAGCCCGGCCCATCGAGCCGTCTTCCAGCACGACATCGACCTCGACGGTCGGATTGCCACGGCTGTCCAGGATTTCACGGCCCACGATATCGACGATGGCGGTCATTGGATGGTCCTCACGGCAATGGGTTGGAACGCGCCCGTCTTAGCCAAAGTGCTGCAAAACGCAATCGGCGGTCGCAAATAATGGAGGCCGGCGGAAAGAACTGCCGCAATTCCCGAGAAGCTAGGGCATGGGTCGAGCAGGCTCCGGTTGCAGGAAAGGCCCCGCATATCGCAGGGCCTTTCCAGTATCGCTCATCGCCAGACGGCGTGGATAAGGCAGTCAATGCCAATAAGGCTGGACGCCGTAATAGCTGTAGGATTCGTCACGCGCCGTCTCGCCGTCGCCGGCCGTCAGTTCGTTGATCGAATGGGCGGGTGCGGCCTTGAGCTGTTCCTTGGAGAAGGGGACGATATAGCCGCCCCTGTCCTTGTCGTAGTCCAGGGTGGACCACGGTACGGCATGATACTTCTCGCCCATGCCCAGGAAGCCGCCGAAGCCGACGACCGCGAACATGATGCCGTTGGACAGCTTGTCCAGCATCACGTCCTCGATTTCGCCGATGGATTCGCCGGCCGTGTTGTAGACGGACGTGCCGATCACGCGCGAGGCGGCAATGGCTTCGGTATGTCCGGTCTGGGTGGTCATGGCAGTCTCCTCGTTGTCGTTGAACATGCAGCGACAATGAGGGGCGTGGCCGAAAGTTCCGCCCTTTCCGATCACTCCTCGAGGACGAAGGTCACTTTCATATTGACGCGGTAGGCGACGATCTTGCCATCGGCGACCTCGACCTTCTGTTCCTGCACCCAGGCGCCCTTGACGTTCTTCAAGGTCTTGCTGGCGCGCTCGACACCTTTCTCCAATGCGTCCTGGAAGCTGACCTTCGACGAGGAGGTGATTTCGGTGACGCGGGCGACGGACATGGTTTGCTCCTGTTGTTCGTTGACCCCCCGGCTCAGCCTATAGACCGCTCCTCCTCGTCACAAGGCCGGCTGGGTCACGCCTTCGCTATCCGATCGAACGCCATCAGTCGTTCCAGCAGCGCCGGCAGCTTGTCGAGCGGCACCATGTTGGGGCCGTCGGAAGGCGCGTTGTCGGGGTCCTGATGCGTCTCGATGAAGACGCCGGCGACGCCGACCGCAACGGCCGCCCGCGCCAGCGTCTCGACAAAGCGGCGCTCGCCGCCCGAGGAGCCGCCCTGCCCGCCCGGCTGCTGCACCGAATGGGTGGCGTCGAAGATCACCGGCGCGCCCATCTCGGCCATGATCGGCAGCGAGCGCATGTCGGACACCAGCGTGTTGTAGCCGAAGGAGGCGCCACGCTCGGTCACCAGCACATTGGCGTTGCCCGAACCTGTGACCTTGGCGACCACGTTCTTCATGTCCCACGGCGCCAGGAACTGTCCCTTCTTCACATTGACCACCTTGCCGGTCTTCGCCGCCGCAATGAGCAGGTCCGTCTGGCGGCTGAGGAAAGCCGGGATCTGCAGGATGTCGACATGCGGCGCGACAACGGCGCACTGTTCCTCGGTGTGGACGTCGGTAAGAACGGGCAAGCCGAACTCTTTTCGTACGTCGTCGAACACCGGCAGCGCGGCGGCGAGGCCCGCGCCGCGCTTGCCCGACAGCGAGGTGCGGTTCGCCTTGTCGAAGCTCGACTTGTAAACCAGCCCGATCCCGAGCCTGCCGGTCATTTCCTTAAGTGCGCCCGCCATATCGAAGGCGTGCTGGCGCGATTCGAGCTGGCAGGGGCCGGCGATCAGCGCCAGCGGAGTGCGGTTGTCGAAGCGGACATCGCCGACGGCGACTGTAGGGTTCGGCTGGGTCATGCGGATTCCTCGAAGACGAAGGCGGCGCCCTGCCCGGCTGCGGCCGGAACGACAAGGCTTGCGCCGCTGAAATGGTGATCGACGCCCGCTTCGGCAAGGCGGCGCGCCACCGCCCGCGCGTCCGGCACGGCGAAGACGATCGCCGCGAAGCGCAGCGAAGAAGGCTTTGCCGACAGGCCGAAGCGCCGCTCGAAACCGGCCGGCTCGAAAAGCGACAGGGTGGCGTTGGGCAGAGCGAGGCCGGTCGGCCCGATGGTGTCGACCGGAGCGCCAGCGGCCTCGCCGAGCAGGCGCAGTTTGCCGTCGACGTCGTCGCTGACCCCGATCAGCGCACGGATGGCGGATACGCCGTTGGCGTGCGCCTGCAACGCCGTGCGGTCGACCTTCGGCGCGTTGGCGCGCTGGCAGGCAAAGGTGAATGCGTCGGCCATGTCGGGCGCAGCCGCGAAGGCAAGACGGAAAGACGCGGTGTCCCGCTTGCCGGAAGCGTCGACGAAGGGGCGCGAGAAATCGAGCCTTTGGCCGGCGGAAATGCCGGACGCGACATAACGGGCGTGGTCCGCATCGGCGTCGTCGGTGCCGAACACGACGGCCGAAAAGCCTTCGTCGCCGTTGCGGGCGCGAAAGGCCCGGTCGCGGCCGACGAAGACGTTGCCGGCATCAGCCGCCTGCCTGGTCGCGTCGGGATCACCGATCGCCAGCGGTTCCAGGAAGGTGTCGCCACCGAAATAGACGCAGCAGTTGATCGTACCGAACGGATGCGTGCCTTGCGGCGCAACGGTGAAGCCGAGCGCTCCGAGCCGCGCCTGCGCGGTCTTAAGGTCGTGCGTGGGAAGAACCAGATGGTCGAGCGGATGGGTCATGGGCGTTTTTGTGTGCACGAAGTCCCGGCCCTGTTCAAGAGTTACCGTCGCCACGCTGCCTTTCGGCCCTGGCCATTGTCGAAGAGCAGACCTCTGTGGGTCGAGGTCGGGAAGCGGGCGCGGTGGCCGTGCCTGCTAGGTTAGATAATGGCGCGGCTTCCCGCGCCCGCCGGCGATTTCCGTTCCCGTCCGTTCCGCTTCACCGCAGCTCACGGTGCCGGCATTGGCGCCGTCACCGGCCGATGGCTTGCAGCGCTCGTCCAGCGCACACGGGCCGTAATACCCGTAGGGGAACCCTTGGACGGAACCTCCCCGGGCAACCGTCTACGTTTGACGATCACCGGAGGCGCCGGTTCCTCCCCACACGTCCACCGTCGCGACCGGTGTTCCCGTGGGAGGAACTGACGGGGAGTATGATGCGGGTCCGAAGGACGGGGATAGATTTCGGGTGAAATTTTCGTAAAAGCGCCCCATCGAGCCGGCGTAGCCGAGAGCGGCAGCACTTTTCCACAAGTCGATAGGCTCGCTCCACATTGAATATCTTTAAGCTGAAACGGCCTTAATAACCCGGTTCCGCTTCCCTAAGGTGAGGCGTACCCTTCCGTTCGCGAGCCAAACAGCCGCACGACC
>JBQCHN010000261.1:0-4442 GCA_051954615.1 Mesorhizobium sp.
CGACCGTGTCGCCGGCGGCGAGGTCAAGGAGGTGATCCTGGCGGTGAACGCCACCGTCGAGGGCCAGACCACGGCGCATTACCTCACCGACCAGCTTGCCGATTTCGACGTCAAGGTGACGCGGCTGGCGCATGGCGTGCCGGTCGGCGGCGAACTCGACTATCTCGACGAGGGCACGCTTGCCGCCGCATTGAAATCGCGGACGGCGTTTTGAGCGGGGCGAGCGCGTCGTGACTTTTGGTGACAAGTTCCGCCACGCCGGGTTCTTCGGGCTCCTGCTTCAAGCCGCATCGGTCCTGCTGGTCCTTGCCGCCCCCGCTTCCGCAGCGAAGGTCGACGGGCAGTTCCGCGCCTGGCTGCAGACCGACCTCTGGCCGGAAGCCGAGGCGAAAGGCATCTCGAGCAAGATATTCAATCAGGCCTTTGACGGCGTGAAGCCGAACCTCAAGCTGCCGGACCTCGTCATGCCCGGCGAAAAGCCCTCGACGCCCAAGGTGCAGCACCAGGCGGAATTCGGCTCGCCGGGGCCCTACTTCGCCGAAAAGACGCTGGCGCCGGTCGCCACCGGCGGACGCGCCCGCGCCGGCCGGTATGCCTCCACGCTTGCGAAGATCGAGCGGCGCTACGGCGTGCCGGGCGGCATCGTGCTCGCCGTCTGGGGGCGCGAGACCGGCTACGGCGCGGCCAAGCTGCGCTACGACACCTTCGAGGTGCTGGGCACGCGCGCTTTCCTCTCGGCCACCAAGCGCGACATGTACCGCACCGAACTCATCGCCGCGCTGGAGATCGTCCAGAAGGGATTGGAGCCGGTCGGCGCGATGAAGTCGTCTTGGGCCGGCGCGCTCGGCCAGCCGCAGTTCATGCCGACATCCTTCCTCAAGCATGCGGTGGATTTCGACGGCGACGGCCGCGCCGACATATGGGATTCGGTGCCCGATATCCTGGCTTCCATCGCCAGCTATCTTGCCGACTACGGCTGGGTGAGGGGACGCGACTGGGGTTTCGAGGTGACGGTGCCGGACAGCGTTTCGTGCGCGCTCGAAGGCCCCGATCGCGGTAGGAAGATTGCCGACTGGGGCAAGCTCGGCATCACCCGCGTCGGCGGCAAGCCGTTTCCGGCCAGCGAGGCGAAGGCTGAAGGGTATCTCATGATGCCGGCCGGCCGCCATGGCCCCGCCTTCATCGTCACGCCGAACTTCTATGTCCTGAAGGAATACAACACCTCGGACCTCTACGCCCTGTTCATCGGCCTTGCGGGCGACCGCATCGCCCATGGCGACAGGCGGTTCTCGGGGGAGTGGGGCGCCGTCGGCGGCCTCTACCGCTCCGACATCGCCGCCATGCAGCGGGCGCTGGAGAAAAAGGGCTACGACGTCGGCAGCGCCGACGGCCTGCCCGGTTTCAAGACACGCCGCTCCATCGGCGAATGGCAGCAGAAGAACGGCCGCGCCGCCACCTGCTTCCCCGATGAGGACCTGGTGAAGGCGGTGAAGTGACGGCCCGGCCCTGGCTGCTCTTGCGCAAGGATCTGAACGTGCCGGTCAAGGCCGCGCCCGTCCCCGTCGGTCACCGCATCCGGACGCTTGTGGACGGCGACGAACGGGCCGTTCATGCGCTTCTGTCGCGTACCTATGCGGAAGCGGGCGACGCATTGCCGCTGTTGCCGCAATGGTGGGCGAAACTGTCCCGTGATGCCGAGTTCTCTGCGGACCTGTGCTTCCTCGCAGTCGACGCCAGGGGAAAAATCGCCGGTGTGGCGCAGTGCTGGACCAGTTCCTTCCTCAAGGACCTCGCGGTACGGGCGGATGCGCGACGGCTCGGGCTCGGCGAGGCGCTTCTGACCCATTGCTTCGCCGTCTTCCAGGCAAGGGGCGCCGGCCACCTCGACCTCAAGGTGGAGGTCGACAATCCGACCGGTGCGCTGCGGCTCTACGAGCGCTGTGGCATGAAGGTCGTCGCCTGAAAGCAGCGGCTCAGGCGGCCGCCGCCATCTCCTTGTGGACGTCCGCCAGGATCTCGAACGAGCGGACGCGCTGGGCGTGGTCGAACACCTGCGCCGTCACCATCAATTCGTCGGCGCCGGTGCGGGCGATGAAGGCCTCGACGCCGCGCCTGACCGTTTCGGGCGAGCCGACCACCGCCTGCGCCAGCGCATGGCCGAGCATGGCGCGGGCATTGGCGTCGAGGTCGCGGTCGTAGCCCTCGACCGGGGCGGGCAGCTTGCCTGGCCGGCCGCTGCGCAGGTTGACGAAGGCCTGCTGCAGCGAGGTGAACAGGAAGCGCGCTTCGGCATCCGTGGGCGCGGCCACGACGTTAAGTCCCAGCATGACATAGGGCTTATCGAGATGCTCCGAAGGCTGGAAGCGCGAGCGGTAGACTGAAAGCGCGTTGTCCAGTTCGGCCGGCGCGAAATGCGAGGCGAAAGCGTAGGGCAGGCCGAGCAGGGCTGCGAGCTGCGCGCCGTAGAGGCTGGAGCCGAGGATCCACACCGGCACGTCCTGCCCTTCGCCCGGCACCGCGTGGAGGCGCTGGCCTTCCGCCGCCGGCTGGAAGTAGCCCATCAGTTCCACCACGTCCTGCGGGAAATTGTCGACGCCGGCGTCGAGATTGCGGCGGAGCGCGCGGGCCGTCAGCATGTCGGTGCCGGGCGCGCGGCCGAGCCCGAGGTCGATGCGGCCGGGAAACAGGGCGGCCAGCGTGCCGAACTGTTCGGCGATGACCAGCGGCGCGTGGTTGGGCAGCATGATGCCG
The DNA here is from genome assembly GCA_051954615.1 of Mesorhizobium sp. GTDB lineage: Bacteria > Pseudomonadota > Alphaproteobacteria > Rhizobiales > Rhizobiaceae > Mesorhizobium. The sequence goes on from JBQCHN010000261.1 coordinate 2,752, forward strand.
CCAGCGCCGACGCGTATGGTCTTCGTGCCCGCCGCGACGTGGCCGATGACCACGGCGGTGGCCGCGCTGGCGATGCCCGGCATGTTGTGGTGCTCGGCCAGCCAGTAGCGCTTGTAGCCGAGCCGTTCGGCATGGCGGGCGAGGTCGAGCGAGTTGGCGAGCGACTGCGAGGCGGTGCCGCCTTCGACGATAGGGGACAGGTCGAGGACGGACAGGGCTGTCATTCGAAAATCTCCGGTGCTCGCGACCATATGGGGGCACGGCGGCGAGGGCGCAAGCAAACGCGCGCGGACAGGTCCATGCGCGGCCGCCGATGCGCTCAGGCTTTCTGGGTCTGCGTGGCCGGTGTCGGCTTGCGCGCCGTGCGTCCGTTCGGAGCGGGCTTGGCCGCTTCCTGCTTGCCGGAGACCGCCTTGGCGGGACGCCGGCGCCGTACCGGCCGCCGCTTCGGCAGGGCCTTCAGCGGCCTGGCGCTTTCCTGCGCAAGCGCACGCCGCACCGTTTCCGCGATCGTCGTGGTGACGAAATCCGCTCCGGTCCCGTCCTCGGTGATCGAGCCCCGCCGGTTGCCGTCGGCTTCCATCGGCACCAGCAGGCCGACGCGAAGCTTCGCCTTGCGCCGCTTCAGCCGTCGCACGGCGTGGCGTGCCTGCGCCAGCGAAGCGGCGTTGAGATAGGTCACGACGACGGTATCGGCCTCGCCCAGCGCCAGGGCGCCGAAACGTTCCGGCTCGAAGGCCTGATACCCGGCGATCGCCGCCTCCGCGCCCTGGATTTCCAGCACCTGCGCCACCATGGCGGCGGCGGCATCGTCGATCTCGCCGCGCCCGCCGATACAGACAAGGCTGCGGCCTTCGCCGTCCGGCAGGTCTGGTCCGGCGTCGTCGTCTCCGTCCTCCGTGTCCGCACCGGCTTCGCTTTTCCCGGCCTCGTCGTCGGCGCCGTTTTCTTCCACCTCGTCGTCGGCAAGGTCGGCGAGTTCCTGAACCAGCGTGCTGGCGGCCGTCGCGAAACGCACGCGCTGCTCGTGGGTCATGACGCCGCGCTGGCGGTCGACCTCGCCCAGCACCAGGGCGGGCATCGCCACTTCGTCGTAGAAATCGACGAGGTATTCGTCTTCCAGATAGTCCTCCGCATAGTCGGCGGCCTCATAGGGATCGCCGGCGAGCAGCCGCTGGTAGACACGGGCATGCGGCTCCAGCACCGGCTCGTTGCCGAGCAGCACGCCGAGGAACTCGAACTGCGAGACGTGCCGGCCGAGCACCACCAGGCACACCGTCAGCGGCGTCGACAGCACCAGGCCGAGCGGCCCCCACAGCCATGCCCAGAAGATCGCCGCGACGATGATGGCGAGCGGCGACAGGCCCGTTTCGGAACCGTACAGCCACGGTTCCAGCACGTTGTTGGAGATCAGCTCCATGGCGATGAACAGGGCCGCGGTCCACAACAGCGGTGCCCAGCCCGGCGACACCGCCAATGTGAGCAGCAGCGGCATCAGCATGCCGATGGCCGGCCCGATATAGGGCACGAAGCGCAGCACCAGCGTCAGTCCGCCCCACAGGAGCGCGTTGGGGATGCCGAGCAGCCACAGGCCGGCGGTGATCGGCACCGCGTAGATCGTGTTGATGACCAGTTGCATCAAAAGGTAGCGGCCGACGCGCTTGCCGGCGTCCTGCAGCGCTTCGGTGGTC
>JBQCHN010000262.1:0-4079 GCA_051954615.1 Mesorhizobium sp.
GCTCCTCCGGCGTCGTCAGCAATTCCTCCGTCGACGGCACGAACTGACGCGCCATCGGATCGGCGGGATCATCGACATCGATCAGATCGAACACGGCAGGCGTAATGCCGATGGCATATTTTTCGGCCACGGCGTCAAGGCCTGCATCAGCGCGCGAACCTGGCGGCCGACGGTGACGTATTTTTCCATGTTGGGGGCGATGACCACGGCCTCCGGGCAGGCCTCGAGCGCCTTGAACATCGGCATGGCCGAGCGCACGCCCTGGATGCGGGCGATATAGCAGGCAGTGGAAACCACGCCGCGCTTGCCGCCGCCGATGATGACGGGCTTGTCGCGCAGCGCCGGGTTGTCGCGTTTCTCCACGGCTGCGTAGAAGGCGTCGCAGTCGATATGGGCCAGATGCAGCCGGTAGAGTTCGGCGTGGCGGGCCAGCCGAGGGCTGCCGCAGCGCTCGCAACGGCGGACCGGCCCGCTTTGCAATCGCAGGCAGTCGCGGCAGAAACCGTGTTCCGGATCGTTGACAGGGATCGCCATGGATGCGAACATAAAGAGAACAATTGCAAATCTAGTCTACATGATCGGACGGGACAAGGCGACCGGACCCATGGCCATTTCGATCGAACCGGTGACGGCTGGATTATGGCCGGCCTTCGAGGACCTCTTCGGCAGGCAGGGCGCCTGCTATGGCTGCTGGTGCACGCATTTCCGGTTGCCTCCGGCGGTGCGCCGCGAAAACAACCGCGAGCGCAACAAGGATCACATCCGCGCGCGCATCGAGGCCGGACCGCCGCCGGGCCTGCTGGCCTTCGACGACGGGCAGGCGGTCGGCTGGATGCAGGTCGGCCCGCGCGCCGACGTGCCGGAGTGGAACAACCAGGGCAGGGGATCGGCGCCGCTGGAGCAGGCCGACGCCGCCGATCCGGCCGTCTGGGCGATCTCTTGCTTCTTCATCCGTGCGAAGGCGCGTGGCCACGGCCTGACGCATCGATTGGTGGAAGGCGGCGTCGGGTTCGCGCGCGAAAGCGGCGCGCGCTACCTTGAGGCGTGCCCGATGGACCTTTCGAAGGATTCGCGCTCCATCGGCCTGTTCGTCGGCTCCTCGCGGGTGTTCGAGAAGGCCGGATTCCGGCGAGTGGCGGAACGCAAGGCCGGCCGACCGCTGATGCGGCTGGTGCTTTAGATTCCAAGCGCCTCGGCGATCCTCGGCGTAGCCTCGCGCCAGTCGTGGACGGGGACGATATCGTCCGGCAGCGGGGGCAGGAAAGCGCGCAGCGAATTGTCGGCCATCAGATGGAAAAGATGCACGTCCGGCACCGACTGGCGTGCCGAGACGAGGTTGTTCGGCTGGTCGTCGACAAAGGCGACGGGGCGCCCGCCGGCGCCGCGCAGGCGCGCCACAGCCGGCCCCTTGGCCATTTCCGTGGTGAGCAGCGGGTAGCGTAGTCCGAGCGCATCGAGATGCGCTCTCCGGGCGGCGCGATGGCGGTGGAACATTGCCGTCAACAGCACGATCTCGACCTGCTCGCCAAGCACGGCCAGCGCTTCGGCGGCGCCTTCCGTTATCGTCTGCCAGTCGGACTGGCCGTCGAAGAAGGCATCGAGCAGAGCCGTAACTTCCGTCTGTTCCACAAGCCGCCCGGTCGCCGCCTCCGCGATGTTGCCGGTCAGCCGGAAGGACGAGATGGTCAGCCTGAAGCCCTGCTGCTCGAGGAATTTCGGAAACGGCCGTATGAACTCCAGCACGACGTCGTCGACGTCGAGCACCAGCAGCGGCCGGTCGTCGGTCGCCAGTTCTTCGATCTGGCGCAGCGTTTCGGGATCGTCGCTCATATCGACCGCTCGTGGTTGTCGTCGCCGGCCGGCAGCGCTTTCAGCGCCATGCCCACCGCCGGTGGCGGCGTTCCTGTTTCCTCGCAGAAGCGCATCAAGGTCGGTTCGTGCGCCAGGACGAATTGCAGCACGCCGGCCAGAAAACCGGGCTCCGCGGCGGCGCGGCGGATGGACGACGCCTCGATGCCGGTGAGCGCCAGGAAGCGCGGCAGAAGCTCCGGATCCGCCGCCACGAAGCCGAGCGCGCGGATCGCAACGGCTTCCGCCTCCTCGCGCATTGACGCTGGATTTGCCATCACTACCTTTGGCTTGCGAGTGATTGAGTCTGCCTTCCGCAGTAACCGCAAGTGCCCGACACGACAAGGCCGGTGTCAGCCTCGCACGGGAATCGAGCGCCTTTTCAACCGCCGGTTTCCGTTTCGTCAATTATCTTGCGGTAGGTTCGGAGCCGGGTTTGGTGCGTTTGCCCCGCGAACGCGAACGGCGGTGTTCGGACCAAGGCCGCCGGGACGGGAAGTCGATGCCGAAGAAGGTCATGATAGTCGAGGACAACGAGCTCAACATGAAGCTCTTTCGCGACCTCATCGAGGCCAGCGGTTACGAGACCGTGCGCACGCGCAACGGTCTGGAGGCGCTCGACCTTGCGCGCACGCACAGGCCCGACCTGATCCTGATGGATATCCAGCTTCCCGAGGTATCCGGGTTGGAGGTGACCAAGTGGCTGAAGGAGGACGACGAATTGCACGTCATCCCCGTCATCGCCGTCACCGCCTTCGCCATGAAGGGCGACGAGGAGCGGATCCGGCAGGGCGGCTGCGAAGCCTACATCTCCAAGCCCATCTCGGTGCCGCGCTTCATCGAAACGATCAAATCCTACCTGGGCGACGCCTGATGCCCACCTGCCTGCCGACCGGAGCCGCTTTGAGATGACCGCCCGCATTCTTGTCGTCGATGACATTCCGGCCAATGTGAAACTGCTTGAAGTGCGGCTGCTGGCCGAATACTTCGAAGTGCTGACGGCGACCAACGGCGCCGAGGCGCTCGAAACCTGCGAGAACGGCAAGGTCGACGTCGTGCTGCTGGACGTCATGATGCCCGACATGGACGGCTTCGAGGTCTGCCGCCGTATCAAGAACGATCCGGCCACCTCGCATATCCCCGTGGTGATGATCACCGCCCTGGACCAGGTTTCGGACCGTATCCGCGGGCTGGAAGTCGGCGCCGACGATTTCCTCACCAAGCCGGTCAACGACCTGCAGTTGATGACGCGGGTCAAGAGCCTGGTGCGGCTGAAGATGCTGACCGACGAATTGCGGCTGCGCGCCTCGACCACGCGCAACATCGGCATCGAGGAATTGCTGAGCCGCAGCTTCGCAGCCGCCGACGCCGTGCCGAAGGTGCTTCTGGTGGACGAGCGCCCGTCGTCCTCCGAGCGCATGCGCAAGCTGCTGCGCGGCATGGCGGAACTGGACATCTGCCCCGACCCACATGCCGCACTTTTCCAGGCGGCGGAGACACCTTACGAATGTGTGCTGGTGTCGACCGGATTCGCCGACTTCGATCCCTTGCGGCTGTGTTCGCAGCTTCGCTCGCTCGACCGCACCCGCTTCATGCCGATCATTCTTCTGGCCGAGGAGAGTGAGGATGAGCGCATCATCCGTGGGCTGGAACTCGGCATCAACGATTACCTGATGCGGCCGATCGACCAGCAGGAGCTGACCGCCCGGCTGCGCACGCAGGTGCGCCGCAAGCGCTACAACGACCAGCTTCGCGCCAGCGTCACCGAAACGATCGAGATGGCGGTCACCGACGGGCTGACGGGCCTGCACAACCGCCGCTATCTCGACAGCCATCTCGAGACGCTGTTCGACCGCGCGGTTGCGCGCCGGCGCCCGCTGTCGCTGATGATCACCGACCTCGACCGCTTCAAGTCGATCAACGACACCCATGGTCATGACGGCGGCGATGACGTGCTGCGCGAATTCGCCCGCCGGCTGCGCAAGAACGTGCGCGGCATCGACCTCGCCTGCCGCTTCGGCGGCGAGGAATTCGTCGTCGTCATGCCCGATACCGAAGGCCATATCGCCGAGAAGGTCGCCGAGCGCATCCGCGCCGAGATCGAGCGCGAACCGTTCGCCATCGGCCACGACGGCAAATCGATCCCCGTCACGGTCAGCGTCGGCGTGTCGTCGCTGCTCAAGGGGCTGGATACGGTGGAGGGGCTGATGAAACGGGCCGACCTCGCCCTA
>JBQCHN010000263.1:0-4783 GCA_051954615.1 Mesorhizobium sp.
GCTTCGCCGCCCACGTCGCCGACCAGGTGGCCTTCATGGAAAAGGGCGAACTGGTGGGCGTGGACGCACCGGGCAAGATCCTGCACCATCCCGAGGACCCACGCATCCAGGCCTTCCTGCGCACCTATCACGAGCGCAACAGCTTTTGACCTGCCGCTGCCGGCGGTGCGAAGCCCGGGCTATTTTTTATCGCACGTGGCTACGGCTCGCGTCGCGTGAAGAACGATGACTGAAAGCTGAAGCTGGCGGTCAGCCGACGAAGGCGCGCTCGACGACGAAGCTGGCGGGGCTGCTCAGCGAGCCCTCGACGAAGCCGTGGTTTTCGGCCAGTTCCTTGACGTCCTTCAGCATCTCCATCGAGCCGCAGATCATCACCCGGTCGGTTTCCGGTTTGCGGGGCTCGACGCCGAGATCGGAATAGAACTTGCCGGAGCCGATCAGCGCGGTGATGCGGCCCATGCAGTCGCTCTCCTCGCGCGTCGTCGAATTGTAGAGCGTGAAGCGGCCCTCGGTCAGTTCGCCGATCAGCGGATCGTCCTTCAGCGACGCCGCAAGCTCCTGGCCATAGACCAGTTCGGCCCTGTCGCGGCAAGTGTGGGTAAGGACAACCTGATCGAACTTTTCGTAGGTGTCGGGATCGCGCAGCAGTGAGGCGAAGGGGGCGATGCCGGTGCCGGTCGAGATCATGAAGACGCGCCTAGCCGGGGTCAGCGCGTCGAGCACCAGCGTTCCGGTCGACTTCTGGCGCATCAGCACCGTGTCGCCCGGTTGGATCTTCTGCAAATGCTGGGTCAGCGGACCGTCCGGCACCTTGATGGAGAAGAACTCCAGTTCCTCGTCCCATGCGGGGCTCGCCACCGAATAGGCGCGGAATACCGGCTTCTCGGCATTCGGCAGGCCGATCATGACGAACTCGCCGGAGCGGAAGCGGAAGGACTGCGGGCGGGTAATGCGGAAGGAGAACAGCCGGTCGGTGTAGTGACGCACCGACACCACCGTCTCGGCATGGACGTTGGCAGGAATCGGAAACTGCGGCGCGCGTTCGTCGGAGGCAAGGACGGAGGTCATGCAGGCAAAACTTCCTGAAGAAAAGCCGCGGAGAGATAGTGCGCCGCGATGAACCAATCAACCGGGCAGCCTGTCGCGGCGGCGCTGGCGCATCAGGCCCTTGTGTGCCAAATTTATTAGTATACAAATGATTTCCGTGTCAAGATCGGGCGGGAAAACCGTTCGGCCCGGCGCGTATCCGCAGTCCGGATTCGGGTTTCGGCGATGGATGAAAACCTTCAGGTTCACTCGGGCAGCGTCGTGGCCGGCATCGATGTCGGCGGCACCTTCACCGACCTGATCCTGATCGACCAGGCAGTCTCCAAGGTCGAGATCGCCAAGACGCCGACGACCGTCGACAACCAGGCCTTCGGCGTGGTCGCGGCCCTTGCCGCCACCGGCTACCCGGTGAAGGACATCGACCTCATCGTCCACGGCACCACCACCACCACCAACGCGGTGCTGGAACGGCGGCTGGCGAAAACCGGCATGATCACCACCGCCGGCTTCCGCGACGTGATCGAGCTCGGCCGGCGCACGCGCCCGCAGGCCTATGGCATGACCGGCACCTTCGTCCCCGTCATCCCGCGCAACCTGCGCCTTGAAGTCGCCGAGCGCGTGGAAGCCGGCGGCGCCGTGCGCACGCCGCTCGACGAGGACGGCGTGCGCGATGCGGTGCGGCAACTGCTCGATGCCGGCTGCGAGTCGCTGGTCATCCACTTCCTGCATTGCTACGCCAACCCCGCGCACGAGAAGCGCGCGGCCGAGATCGCCGCCGAACTCTGGCCGAACGGCCATATCACCATGGGCCACGCGCTGCTTTCGGAAGCGCGCGAATTCGAGCGCGGGGTGACGGCCGCCGTCAACGCCTCGGTGCAGCCGATCCTCGCACGCTATGTCGAGAAACTGCGCGCCGAACTGGCGGGGCAAGGCTACGCCCGCGACTTCCTGATGATGAACGGCAACGGCGGCATGATCTCGGCCCGCTTCGTCACCCGCGAGGCGGCCAAGACGGTGATGTCCGGCCCGGCCTCAGGCGTCATCGCCGCCGCCTATACCGGCAAGCGCGCCGGCTTCGAGAACCTCGTCACCTACGATATGGGCGGCACCTCGACCGACGTGGCGCTGATCCGCAACGCCGAGCCGGCCGTCTCCAACGAGATCGAGATCGAATATGCAATGCCGATCCATGTGCCGATGGTGGCGGTGCACACCGTCGGCGCCGGCGGCGGCTCGATCGCCCGCGTCGATGCGGCGGGGCTGATCCAGGTCGGGCCGCAAAGCGCCGGCGCCGCGCCCGGCCCGATCTGCTACGGCCGCGGCGGCACGGAGCCGACGATTACCGACGCCAACCTCGTGCTCGGCCGGCTGGCGCCGAAGAAGCTGCTCTCGGTCGACAACCCCGTCACCGCCGCAAGCGTCACCCGCGTCTTCGAGGAAAAGATCGGCCGTGCCGCCGGCCTTTCCGGCGTCGAGGCGGCGGGCGCTGTTCTGAAACTAGGCAACATGAAGATGGCCGGCGCCGTCCGCATGGTTTCGGTGGCGCGCGGCCACGACCCGCGCGACTTCACACTCTTCGCCTTCGGCGGCGCCGGTCCGCTGCACGCCTCGGCGCTGGCGCGCGAACTCGGCCTGCCGCGCGTGCTGGTGCCGGCGCGCCCCGGCATCACCAATGCGCTCGGCTGCGTGGTTGCGGACCTGCGCCACGATTTCGTCAACACGCTGAACCAGCCGGTCGCGGCGCTGGACGAGGAGCGCGTGCGCGCCGTGCTCGCCGCACAGGTGGAGGAAGGCAAGGCGCTGATCGCGCAGGAGGCGGTGCAGCCGCAGGAAATCCGCATCAGCCATTCCGCCGACATGCAGTTCATCGGCCAGACGCATATCGTCAACGTCCCCCTGCCCTCGGCCGTGATCGACCGCGTGACGCTGCAGGCGCTGTTCGAAAAGGCTTACTTCGCCCGCTTCAAGGTGGAATTGCCGGAAATCCGCGCCAACCTCGTCAACCTCAACACCTCGGTCACCGGCGTGCGCCCGGCGCTCGACCTTAGCCGGCTCATCGACCCGGCCGGGCGTGCCGCAACCCTTGCCGAGGCACAGCTGGAAGTGCGTCCCGTCTGGTATGACGGGCACTGGCACGACACACCGGTCTATGCACGAGAAAAGCTGCCGCTGGACGCCGTCATCGAAGGCCCGGCCATCCTCGAGCAGATGGACTGCACGACGGTGCTGGAGCCGGGCGATATCGCGAAGAGCGACGCGGACGGCAACATCGTCATCGAGGTGAGATGACCATGACCCTCGACACCATCACCCTCTCCGTCATCCAGGCCGCGCTCCAGCAGGCCTGCGACGAGATGGACCTGACCTTTTCGCGCGCCGCCTTCTCGCCGGTCATCGCCGAGGCCAACGACCGCTCGGACGGCATCTATTCGGCCGAAGACGGCTCGCTGATCGCGCAGGGCAACCAGGGCCTGCCGGTGTTCGTCGGCGTCATGCAGCATTCCACCCGCACCGTCATCGAAATGATCCGCGACGGCCGCTGCCTGCCGCCGCAGGAAGGCGACATCTATATCGTCAACGACCCCTATCTCGGCGGTACGCACCTGATGGATGTGCGCTTCGTCATGCCGCTCTATCGCGGGGGAAAAATCTTCTGCTGGCTCTCCAACACCGGCCATTGGCCCGATATCGGCGGCGCGGTGCCCGGTGGCTTCTCCGCCTTGGCCACCGCCGTCGAGCAGGAAGGCTTGCGCCTGCCGCCGGTAAAGCTCTTCAAGAAAGGCGTGCTCGATCCAGAAATCCACGCCATCATCGCCTCCAACATCCGCGTCGCCGACCAACGTATCGGCGATATCAAGGCGCAGGCCGCCGCCCTGTTGGTCGGTCAGGACCGGGTCAACGAAATCCTTGATCGTTACGGGGACGAAACGGTTGGAGATGCCATTTCCGAACTGCGCCGACGCGCCGCCGAGCAGATGCGCGCGGCGATTGCCGCCATTCCCGACGGGCTCTACCGCTCGAAGGCCTTCGTCGATTCCGACGGGGTAGTCGACCATCCGCTGACGATCGCGCTGCTGGTCGAGAAGGAAGGCGAGACGCTGACCTTCGATTTCTCGCAGTCGAGCCATCCCTGTGCCGGGCCGATGAACAGCGTGCTCGCAACCACGCTGTCGTCCGTCTACCTCGCCATGCGCCATATCTTCCCCGACGTGCCGATCAATGCCGGCGCCTTCGAGCCGCTGATCGTCAGGCGGCCGGAAGGCACCTTCCTCGATGCACACTACCCGCGCCCGGTGTCGGGCTGTGCTGCGGAAGTCTCGCAGCGCATCGCAGAGGCCGTGTTCGCGGCGCTGGTGCAGGCGCTGCCGGAGAAGGTGACCGCCGCGCCCGCCGGCTCCAGCGGCAATTTCGCGCTCGGCGGCCACGACCCGGCGCGCGGCCGCGACTATGTGATGTACCAGATCTCCGGCGGCGGTTATGGCGGCAACGCGGCCGAAGACGGACTTGCCAACGGCTGCTCGACCATCGGCATCTCCAAGTCGCCGCCGGTCGAGATCATGGAACAGGCGTTTCCGGTGCTCTACCGCCACTATGCGCTGCGCGAAGGGTCCGGCGGCGCCGGAAAACATCGCGGTGGCTTCGGGCTCGCCTACGAAGTCGAATTGCTTAGAGGGGAAGCCCGCGCGTCCTTCGTCATGGACCACGGCCGCTTCGGGCCGCAGGGCGTGCTGGGCGG
>JBQCHN010000264.1:0-12151 GCA_051954615.1 Mesorhizobium sp.
GCCTTTGCCGGCACCGCCCAGCCCCTTGCCGCCAGGGATGCCGCGCACGGCAAGCGAGGCCTCGCCTTCCGTGCAATCGACGCCGTTGAGCTTCAGGCCGCTGGCAACGGCGGCAAGCCGGTCGCTTTCCTTGACGCGCAGGTCTTCCAGCCCCTGCATCAGCGTCTCGCCCTCGGCGAAGCTCGCCGCCACCGCCAGCACCGGATATTCGTCGATCATCGACGGCGCGCGTGCCGGCGGCACGGCGACGCCCTTGAGGTCCGAGTGGCGCACGCGCAGGTCCGCCACGTCTTCGCCGCCTTCGTTGCGCGGGTTGATGACGTCGATCTGGCCGCCCATCTCCATGAGCGTGGTGATGAGTCCGGTGCGGGTCGGGTTCATCAGCACGTTTTCGATGACGATGTCGGAGCCCGGCACGATCAGCGCCGCCACAAGCGGGAAAGCGGCCGACGACGGATCGCCCGGCACCGCGATGACCTGGCCGGTCAGCCGGCCCTGGCCTTCGATGAAGATGTGGCGCACGCCGCGCTCGTCGGTCTCGACATCGATATTGGCGCCGAAACCTTTCAGCATCTTCTCGGTGTGGTCGCGTGTCATCACCGGTTCGATCACCGTGGTGATGCCGGGCGTGTTGAGGCCGGCCAGAAGCACGGCCGACTTCACCTGCGCCGAAGCCATCGGCACGCGATAGGTGATGGGCGCGGCGTGCTTCGGGCCGCGCAACGTGATCGGCATGCGGTCGCCGGGCGCGGCCTTCAACACCTGCACGCCCATCTGGCGCAGCGGGTCGAGCACGCGGCCCATCGGCCGGCTGGACAGCGAGGCGTCGCCGATGAAGGTCGTCTCCATGTCGTAGGTACCGACCAGGCCCATGGTGAGGCGCGAGCCGGTGCCGGCGTTGCCGAAGTCGAGCGGGCCTTCAGGCTCCAGCAGCGCGCCGTTGCCGGTGCCGCGAATGATCCACTCGGCGCCTTTCTTCTCGATCTGCGCGCCCATGGCTTTCATCGCGGCGCCGGTGCGCAGCACGTCCTCGCCCTCGAGCAGGCCGGTGATGCGGGTTTCGCCGGAAGCGAGGCCGCCGAACATGAAGGAGCGGTGCGAGATCGACTTGTCGCCCGGCACGCGCGCGGTGCCGGAAAGCGCTTGCGACCGCCGCGCGGTCGCGGGGATTTGTTTGGCGTCGTGCGCCATCGTCTTGTCCTGGATTTAAGTGGGCCGAGCCTTGATGGTCGAAACCGGGCTCCAGGCCGGGTGGCGTTTTTGCGCGGCTTTCCTACCATGGAGAGCCGGTCGCGTCACCCCGAAAACGGATCGCAAAGGCGGCTTTCGGGAGCCGGTTTTTGGCTTTGACAGCGCCATGAACAGCGGTTAAGGGGACCATTCTTTCTTGACGAGGCTTGCCGTGGCAAAACCTGAACTTGGCACCAAACGCATCGACCCCGAAACGGGCCGCAAATTCTACGACCTGAACAAGGACCCGATCGTCTCCCCCTATACGGGCAAGAGCTATCCGCGTTCCTATTTCGAGGAAGGCAAGGTTTCCTCGGTAGACGACGAGGACGAGGTCGAGGAGAAGGAAGTCGACGCCGAGGAGGAAGGCGCCGAAGTCGTTTCGCTCGAAGAGGCCGATGACGAGGCCAAGGGCGGTGACGATCTGCCCGATCTCGGCGACGATGACGACGATGTCGAACTGGACGATGACGACGACGACACCTTCCTCGAGGACGAGGAAGAGGAGAACGACGACGTCTCCGACATGATCGGCGTCGGCGACGACGACGACGAGGTTTGACGACGCGCCGGCGCGGCTTTCGCGCCGGTTCTCAGGCCCGATGCGAAAAAGCCTCTTTCTGAGGCTTGCCATCGGGCAAAGGCGGCGCTAGAAGCCGCCTGCATCGACGGCAGGGTTCCCAAGCCTTGCTGCAGTTCTCGCCGGAAACGGCGCCGGCCTTGGCCGGGAGTGGGGCCATAGCTCAGTTGGGAGAGCGCTTGAATGGCATTCAAGAGGTCGTCGGTTCGATTCCGATTGGCTCCACCAGTTTCCTCCCCGACGGCGACGTTATAGATTCGGGCGGGCCTTCGGGCCGGGACCGGAAGCGACCTGACATACGTCAGAGCGGGTTGCCGAGCACCTTTTGTCGCCTTGATGCCGGAAAGAACGATCGGAAGCTTTCCACCCGGGCGGGCCGGCCGACGTGGAAACCTTGGGCCAGGTCGATGGCGAGTTTCCGAAGCAGGTCCATCTGCTCCTCGCTCTCCACCCCCTCGACCAGGATTTTAGGGCCGCGGTTGCGCAGCAGCCCGACAATGTCCTGGAACATGGCCTGGCCGCGGGGCGAGACGCAGTCATGCAGGAAGGAACGATCGACCTTCACCACGTCGAAATCGATCAGCCGCAGCCAGGACAGGCCGGCGAAGCCGGTGCCGAAATCGTCGAGCCAGATTTTTATGCCGAGCAGCTTCAAGTCGCTGATGCAGCGCAGCACGTCCGAGTGCATTTCCATTTCCAGCCCTTCGGTGATCTCGAAGGCTATGCGGCTGCCCGGTACGCCCGCTTCGCCGAGGGCGGCGGCCACCGAGGCGGCGAAGCCTGGCGCCTTGAGCTGGACGGGCGACACGTTGACGCTGATCGTGCGGATATGCTCGTTGGACATGAGCTCGCTGCACGCCGTCCTGATCGCCCAGCGGCCGAGTTCCAGGATCGCTCCCGTCCGCTCCGCCACCGGGATGAACAGGCTGGGCGGCACCGCCGTCCCGTCCGGCATGGTCAGCCGCATCAGGGCCTCCAGCGCTTCCACCTGGCCGGAGCGCACGCTGAGGATGGGCTGGAAGACGAGGGAAACGAGGTCGCGTTCGATGGCGATCTTCAGCAATGCTGCGATATTTTCGCTCTCGTCGCTGCTTTGCGGATCGTTCGGGTCGAAGAGGCGCGCGCAGTTGCGGCCATTGGCCTTGGCCAGGTAGAGCGCCCTGTCCGCCTCGTGGATGATCTTCTCGAGCTTCGTGCCGGCCTGGTCGCGCGTGAATGCCGCGCCGACGCTGACCGTAACCACCTGGGTGCCGTCTCGGCGCTCGTTATGGGTGATGCCCAGCGCCTCGACCGTTTCGCGGATTTCCTCCGAGAGCCTTGCGACGTCTTCGAGCGTCTGCAGCGGCGACAGCACGATGAACTCCTCGCCGCCGTAGCGGCCGATCGAAGCGTTGCGCATCTCCACCAGCCGTCGAAGGCTGTCGGCGACCAACGTCAGGCAGCGGTCGCCTTCCTGATGGCCGTAGTGGTCGTTGAAACGCTTGAAGAAGTCGACGTCTATGAGCAGAACCGCAAAGGTGCTGCCGTGAAGCTGCCAGGCGTTCCAGAGATCCCTCAGCCGTTCGTCGACGGCGCGCCGGTTCTCCAGCCCGGTCAGGGGATCGGTCCGCGACAGCCTGAGCAGAGCCTTGCCGCGCTCGGTGGCTTCCTTGTGCTGGTTCCGGGCCTCAAGTGCGTTCAGAAAGACGTTATAGCGCTCCCGGTTCAGCTTCCAGTTGATGTAGGACGTGAATACGAAGCACGATATGTAAAAAGCGCCGAAGACCAGTTTGTAGTTCGAGCTCGATGGCACGAAATAGTTCACGACATACAGTATGGACAGTATGAGCAACGACGTTACGACAGAAAATCGAAACCGGAACGTGAAGAAAAGATTGGCGCTCATCATGAATATGGTCCCGAAGACCATATAGTATGAGACGCTTTCATGATTGACGCTGGCAGCTGTCGGCAGCAGCCAGCCGATGTAGCCGAGAATGATCGCGCCCGCGCAGGTCACGTCCAGCCACTCCGTGCGGGCGTCGAAGCGGAGAAGGGTTTCCAGGATGACCAGCGCGCTCACACCGACCACGAGGCGGGCCGTTATGGTGTAGAAGGCCACATCCGGGACCAGCAGGAGATCGGCGATCGCGAAGAACAGATAGACGACGACGGCGATGTAGAGTCCCGGCCGCGCCGCGGCCCTGCGCGCCGCCTGCGATTGCTCATGGAAGAGTCTGCGCAGTTCGGCGGCCCCGGGCAGCCCTTTGGCCTGGATGACGGGTTCCACCGGCGCAAGATCGCCCAGCGCGGATATCGCATAGTCGCTCATCGCCGAGAGACTTCTCAGGAAGGGCTTTTGCGGCCCACTTGTTGCTTCCGCCCTCAACGCAGAACAACTCCAACGTGCGACGGCGATTTCTACGCCTCGCAAACAATGGAGCCCGGGGCCACAAGGTTGGGTTAATCGCTCAGGGAATCCGGCGCGAAATGCCCCGGTGCGCTCAAACTGGGTTAATCAGACGTCAAGGAAATCGGTAGAATGCTGCCGGCGCGAAACCTGGCGGGGAGGACCGGTGACGCTGTTGGCGAACCGTTAACCATGGGGAATGTGGTGGCTACCGTTCTTGACGGCAAAAGTCTGATTACCGAACAAACGATCGCGGCCGGTCTTGGAAGACGGCTCGATGACCGGAGCGAGGCTTTCGAGAAGGCCCGTGCCGAACTGGCCCTCATCCTCCATGCAACCCAACAGCAGATCCACCTGCAAAAGGCGCCGGCCGAGATCATACAGCCGCTTATGGCGCGTCTCGAGGCGCTGCGTCAGCGGCTTCATGCCGATGTGTGGAGGGCCCTTGCGCCCATCATCCAGAATCACCCCGTCCTCGACTATTTTCTTGAAGACCCGCTGACGCGGTGGTCGTTCGACAAGCCGCGCGGCTATTCCGGCGATGCCGAGCTGCTGGATTATATCTATTGCGATCCGCACGTCGCCGACAGCGTTGCAAGCGCTTCCGAGATCGGTAAGGCGCTCTATGGCTACACGCAGAACGTTCCTTCTTGCGTGGCGGCGCGCGAGCGGCGGGATCTGCTCGCCCGCTATGTCGACGAGATCGCCGCCAGGAGCGGAAGCGAGACCGAGATCCTGGCGATCGCGGCCGGCCATTTGCGGGAAGCGAACCGTTCCACCGCATTGCGTGAGGGGCGCCTGAAGCGCTGGGTGGCACTCGACCAGGACCCGCTGAGCGTGGGCCTGGTCGCGCGCGATTTCGCCGGCACCGCGGTCGAGACGATCGACGGCTCCGTGCGAACCGTGCTGGCGAGAAGCCACAAGATCGGCAAGTTCGACTTCGTCTACGCCTCGGGCCTCTACGACTATCTTCAGGACAAGGTGGCGGTGAAGCTCACCAAGGCCTGCCTCCAGATGCTGAAGCCCGGGGGAACCTTCCTTTTCGCGAATTATGCCGAGGGCAATCCGGATGCCGGCTACCGGGAAACGTTCATGAACTGGGCTCTGCTGCTGCGTTCCGAAACCGACATGTGGAACATCGTCAATGCCAGCGTGGACCGCAATTCCGTCGAGGCGCGGGTGTTCTTTGGCGAAAATCGCAACGTCTTGTACGCGGTGATCGAAAAGCGCGACTGATTATGCTGGGGCCGTAATCTGATCGGTTGCAGGTCAGCGTCCTGCTCCCAAATGCCGATGCGGCCTGCTTCTCTCGCCTTGTCCGGAGCGGAAGGGGATTTACAGAAAAATCTTGGCGGCTATGAGCACGATCGCGGTGAAGCTTATCAGCGCGATCCAGCCGGCCGCCGCCTCGCGCCTGGCTGCCCGGACCTGCTCGGGCGTCCTGTGGTCTCGCGTGAACAGGTATTCGTTGTGCGTGTACTGCATCGTCCGTCTCCAGTCGGCGTGACGTAATCACCAATGGTGTCGCCGGGCAAGGAAATCTTGGGCCGGCACCCGGCCTGCCCGGTGTCACGAAGAAAAACCGCGGTAGGGCGTTTGTGATGGAATGCGTCCTTCGGTTGCCGGAAAGGCGGCTCATGTGACGGATCGATGTCGATTCTGTTACAGGAGGATGACGGTGGCACAGGCGTTTTCCCCAGACCATGCCGCAAGCCTGGAAGGCGAGGCGCATCGAACGGTCGGCCAGCGTTCCTTCCTGGTTGCGGCACTGGTGGTCATCGGCGCGATCACCTGTTTCTCGGCCCTTGCCGCGATCCTCGACCCCGCTATTCGACCGCTCCTTCTGCAGGAGGACGGTATCATCGAGATGGCGAGCGCCGTCGTCCTGTTCCTTGTCGTCGCGGGATCGGCTTACGCGATCTGTCGATGGGGGTTGCGTCTGCCTTTCGCCATTGCCGGGCTCCTCGGTTTTGCCGAGTTGATGGACGAGACCAGTTTCGGATCGCGGATTTTCGGGTTCGACCCTCCGCCGCTCTACGGCGGCGGACAGCTGGATGGTTTCCATGACCTGTTGATCCTCGTCTTCCGGCTGGCGCGGGATTTCAATGCCGACCTTGCCTGGCTGTGGGTGGGTATCCTGCTGGCGGGATCGATCGCCCTCGTCGCCTTTGCCCTTTTCCGGTTCTGGCAAGGCATCAGCCTGAAGGCGCTTGCCCCGGCGGACCATACACTGTTGGTCCTGCATGTCGGCCTGATCGGCCTGGCGCAGGCGATCGACGTGGCCAGCCACTCGCACATCCTGTCGGCCATGGAGGAAGTGTTCGAGCTGAATGCCGAAATCCTGCTGGGCTTCTATCTCGCGCAGCATGCCTACCTGGCGTCCAGGCTCGCCGAAAGCTACGCCGCAACGGCGTAGGGCGCGTCGCGGGGCGACGGTTTTGTGACCCTGCGGGTAACGCACGGTTGAAGCATCCCTTTCACATTCTACTGGCATGAAGCCTGCGGTTGAGGGATTGTCGCGGCCATTGCTTTCATGCGTGGATGCGACGGGCCACGTCGAAGACAGGAGAAATCATGCAGATCGGAATGATGGGATTGGGCCGGATGGGCGCTAACATGGTCAGGCGCCTGATGCGCGCCGGCCACCAATGCGTCGTCTATGACATCAACGCCGACGCCGTGGCAGCCCTCGTCAAGGACGGTGCGATTGGCGCCTCGACGATGGAAGAATTTGTCTCCAAGCTTTCGAAGCCGCGCACCGCCTGGCTGATGCTGCCTGCCGCCATCACGCCGAAGATCGCCGACCAGGTGGCGGCGCTGATGGAAGAAGGCGACACCGTCGTCGACGGCGGCAATTCCTACTATCACGATGCCGTCGACCAGGCTGCCGAACTGGCGAAGAAGGGTATCGATTTCGTCGATGTTGGCACCAGCGGCGGTGTCTGGGGGCTGGAGCGCGGCTACTGCCTGATGATCGGCGGCCCGGACCGCGCGGTGAAGCGGCTCGACCCGATCTTTGCCGCGCTGGCACCCGGGGCGGACCACGGCGCCATGCCGGACAAGGCTGCCGGTACCGCGCCCTTCGGTTATCTGCACTGCGGGCCGAGCGGTGCCGGCCATTTCGTCAAGATGGTCCACAACGGCATCGAGTATGGCGTCATGGCCGCCTATGCCGAAGGCATGAACATCCTGAAGGCCGCCAACGCGGGCAAGGAAAAGCGCGCTGCCGACGCCGAGACCAGTCCGCTGCCGACACCGCAATATTACCAGTTCGACATCGATCTGCCTGCAGTGGCCGAAGTCTGGCGGCACGGCTCGGTGATCGGCTCCTGGCTGCTCGACCTCACCGCCGGCGCGCTGAAGGACGACCCGGCGCTCGCGAAGTTCGGCGGCCGCGTCTCCGATTCCGGCGAAGGGCGCTGGACGCTGAAGGCCGCCATCGACACCGGCGTGCCGGCGCCGGTGCTCTCCTCGGCTCTGTTCGACCGCTTCTCCTCGCAGGGTGAGTCGGCCTTCGCCGACAAGCTCTTGTCGGCCATGCGCTTCGCCTTCGGCGGCCACGTCGAGAAGAAGGGCTAAGGGAGTATGAGCGAACCGCGATCCGATGTGCTGGTGCTGTTCGGCGCCACCGGCGACCTCGCCCACAAGAAGATATTCCCCGCGCTCTACACGATGGTGCAGCGGGGGCACTTGACCGAGCCTGTCGTCGGCATCGCCTATGACGACTGGACGGTCGAACAGCTCGCCGAGCGCGCCCATGACGGCATCAAGGCCGCCATTGGCAAGGTCGACGAGAAGGTGTTCAAGAAGCTCGCCGGCCTGTTGCGCTACGTCAGCGGCGACTATCGCAACCAATCCACCTTCGACAAGCTGACGGAAGCGCTGCAAGGTTTCCATCACCCGCTCTACTATCTTGCCGTGCCGCCCTCGATGTTCGAGCCGGTGGTGCAGGGGCTGGAACAGTCGGGCGGCGCCAAGGGCGCCCGACTGATGGTCGAAAAGCCGTTCGGACGCGACCTGCAATCGGCGCGCTGGCTGAATCGGGTGCTGCATCTGGTGTTCGAGGAAAAGGCGATCTTCCGCATCGACCACTATCTCGGCAAGGAAGCGATCCAGAACCTGCTCTATTTCCGCTTCGCCAATTCCTTCCTCGAGCCGATCTGGAACCGCAACTACGTCGAGAGCGTGCAGATCACCATGGCCGAGAACTTCGGCGTCGAGGGACGCGGGAAGTTCTACGACGAGGTCGGCTGCATTCGCGACGTCGTGCAGAACCATCTGCTCAACGTGCTCCTGCTGCTCGCCATGGAGCCGCCCATCAGCCAGCAGGCCGACGACCTGATCGACGAGAAGGTGCAAGTGCTGAAGGCGGTGCGTACGCTGACCAAGGACGATGTCGTGCGCGGCCAGTTCGACGGCTATCTGAAGGAACCGGGCGTCAAGCCTGGCTCGACGGTGGAAACCTTTGCCGCCGTGCGCTTCTTTGTCGACACATGGCGCTGGCAGGATGTGCCCTTCTTCATCCGCGCCGGAAAGAACCTGCCGGTTCGCGCCACCGAGGTGGTGGTGCAGTTCCGCCGCCCGCCGCTCGCCGTCTTCGACCAGTTCAAGCGCAACCAGGGCAACTATGTACGCTTCCGCATCAGCCCCGAAGTGGCGATCGGCATCGGCGCGCGGCGCAAGGCGCCCGGCGACGAGATGGTCGGCGAGCAGGTCGAGCTGACCGCGCTCGATGACGCGCGGGGTGACATGGAGCCCTATGAGCGCCTGATCGGCGACGCCATGAACGGCAACAGCCAGCTTTTCACCCGCCAGGACGCCAGCGAGATCGCTTGGCGCATCGTCGGCCCAGTGTTGGACGAGGCGACCGACCCCGCCGTCTACAAGCCCGGCACCTGGGGGCCGGCCGAGGTGATGAAGGACTTCGCCCCGCCGAATGGCTGGATCGATCCGGAGAAGTGACGACGATGGCGAAAAGCGCCCGGTCCGGCGGCGAAAAAGTCGTGCTGGCCGTCGATGTCGGCGGCTCGCACGTCAAGATCCGGCTGAGCAGTGGCGGCGAGGAGCGGCGCGTCGATTCCGGCCCTGACATGAGCGGCTTCCAGATGATCGAGGCGGTGCGGAAGATGACCGGTGATCTCGCCTTCGACGTCGTCTCGATCGGCTATCCCGGACCGGTGGTGCGCAACCGCATCATGCTGGAGCCGCACAATCTCGGCAAGGGCTGGGTCGGTTGCGACTTCCAAAAGGCTTTCGGCAAACCGGTCAAAGTCGTCAACGACGCGCTGATGCAGGCGGCCGGCTCCTATGAAGGCGGGCGCATGCTGTTCCTCGGCCTCGGTACGGGCCTGGGCGCGGCGATGATCGTGGAAAATGTCGCTCTGCCGATGGAGCTTGCGCACCTGCCCTACAGGAAGGGCAAGAGCTTCGAGGCCTATGTCGGTGAGCGCGGGCTGAAGAAACGCGGCAAGAAGAAATGGCGCAAATACGTGTTCGACGTGACCGAGCGCCTCTCGTCCGCCCTTCAGGCCGACTATGTCGTCATCGGCGGCGGCAATGTCGATTTCCTCGACACCTTGCCGCCGAATGCCAGGCGCGGCGACAACGAGAACGCCTTCAAGGGCGGTTTCCGCCTCTGGCACGAGCCGGCTCTGGTGGTCTGAACCTTCGGTAAAAAGGCCGGGCGCGCAGAGCACCCGGCCAACAGGCATAAAGCCACTCAGAGGAATCGTCCGGTCGCAACGGGAAGCGAACGAACGATTTTTGCATCATCGTCCCATAATGCCGGTGTCGGCCAAGCATGGTGTTCCAAAATGCTCGACCCTGAAGCCAAATCTTTGCGTTGGCGCCAATCCTGATTTGACTGCAACCGCCGTCGTCTTGCCGCCGTACGGCCGCCGCTGCTATGCCCGCGCCACCATGACCGTTCGCGCCCTTCCCGAGCTTCCCGTAACGGCCGCCCTGCCGGCGCTGGTCGATGCGCTCGCTGCCGGCAACGCCGCCGTGCTGGTGGCGCCGCCGGGCGCCGGCAAGACGACGCTGGTGCCGCTCGCTTTGCTCGATGCGCCATGGCTCGGAAACGGCCGTATCGTCCTGCTCGAACCGCGCCGGCTCGCCGCCCGCGCCGCCGCCCGCCGCATGGCCGAACTGCTCGGCGAAGAGGTCGGCGGCACCGTCGGCTATGCCATGCGCATGGAGAACCGCACCTCGGCGCGGACGAAAATCCTCGTCGTCACCGAAGGCGTGCTGGCACGCATGATCCTCGACGATCCGGAGTTGCCTGGCGTCTCGGCCGTGCTCTTCGACGAGTTCCACGAGCGCTCGCTGGACGGAGATTTCGGCCTCGCGTTGGCGCTCGACGTGCAGGGCGCGTTGAGGCCGGACCTGCGCCTGCTGGTGATGTCGGCGACGCTCGACGGCGCGCGCGTGGCGAAACTGCTTTTGGGCGCGCCGGTGGTCGAGAGCGGGGGGCGTTCCTTCCCGGTCGATATCCGCTACCATGAACGGCCGCCGGGAGAGCCGATCGAGGACGCGGTGGCGAGAGCCATCCGGGTAGCGCTTGCCGACGAGAGCGGCAGCGTGCTTGCCTTCTTGCCCGGCCAGCGTGAGATCCAGCGCACCGCCGAGCGGCTGGACGGCCGCATCGGCGCCGACGTGGACGTCGTGCCGCTTTACGGCCAGCTCGACGGCAGGGCGCAGGACGCGGCGATCCGCCCGCCTGCGTCCGGCCGCCGCAAGGTGGTGCTGGCCACGGCAATAGCCGAAACCTCGATCACCATCGACGGGGTGCGCGTGGTGATCGATTCCGGCCTGTCGCGGCTGCCGAAATACGAACCCGCCTCCGGCCTGACCCGGCTGGAGACGGTGCGCGCCTCGAAGGCCTCGGCAGACCAGCGCGCCGGCCGTGCCGGCCGCACGCAGGCGGGCGTCGCCATCCGGCTGTGGCGCGCCGAGCAGACGGCGGCGCTGCCCGCCTTCACGCCGCCGGAAATCCTCGAAGCCGATCTTTCGGGACTGTTGCTCGATTGCGCCGCTTTCGGCGTCGCCGATCCGGCGAGCCTGTCTTTTTTGGACCCGCCGCCGACCCCGGCGCTCGCCGAGGCGCGTGGCCTGCTGCGCACGCTGGACGCCATCGACGAGGCCGGCCGGCTGACGGAATCCGGCGCCGCCATGCGCCGGCTCGCTTTGCCGGTCAGGCTTGCGCATATGGTGGCCGAGGCCGCGCGAGCGAGCCCAGAACGGCAAGCGGCCGAGCTTGCCGTGCTGCTCACCGAGCGCGGGCTGGGTGGCGACGCCGTCGACCTGGAACGGCGGTTGACGCGGTTTCGCAGCGAGAAATCGCCGCGCGCCAACGCGGCGCGGCAATTGGCGGAGAGGCTGGCAAGAAGTGCTTTGTCGGCAACGGGCTTGAAAGAACCCCCACCCCTAGTCCCCCCCGGAGAGGAAACGGCAGGCGCCCTCCTCCTCCACGCCTGGCCGGACCGTGTCGCCAGGGCGCGCGGCGAGCGCGGCCGTTTCGTTCTCGCCAATGGCTCGGGTGCGGCGCTCGATGGCGCCGATCCGCTGGCGCGCGCGCCCTGGCTCGTCGTCGCCGACCTCACCGGCAAGGCGAGAGATGCGCGTATCACCGCGGCGGCGGCGGTGGACGAGGCCGACATTCGCGCGGCCCTTCGCGATCGCATCGAAATCGTCCGCGAGACGGCTTTCGACCGCGAGCGCGGCGCGGTCCGGGTGCGCGAGACGGAGCGGCTCGGCGCCGTCGTGCTTGCCGAGCGCATGCTGCCGGCCCCCGCAGGCGTCGATGCGGACCACGCCATCCTCGACGCCGTGCGCGCCAACGGCCTCGCCATCCTGCCGTGGAACAGGGAGACGGAGGCGCTGCGCAACCGGCTCGGCTGGTTGCATCGCGGCCTTGGCGAGCCATGGCCGGACATGCGCGAACCCGCGCTGCT
>JBQCHN010000265.1:0-11389 GCA_051954615.1 Mesorhizobium sp.
CCTTCAGGAAGACAAGCTGCTCGGCCATGGATGCGCTCTGCTTCTGGAAGCCTTCCGCCCGGAACTTCAGCGATTCGATGTTCTGCTTCAGCAGGCCGATCTCGCTTTCCATCCGGCTTTGCGCGGACCGGAAGCTGGCGATCTGGCCATCGATGATCGAGGCGATGTCGTCGTCGTTTTTGTTGTCGGCGATAATATGGGGAAAGGCGATGTCGGGCTTGTTGGCGACCTGCGATTCGAGCCGCGCGACATTGGCCTCGAGCCGTGCCTGACGCAGGAAAAGCTGCCGCTGCTTCACCTGCGCGGCGATACCGTCGAGCCGGATCAAAGGCTGGCCGGCGGTGACGTGATCACCTTCGCTGACCAGGATTTCCTGGATGATGCCGCCTTCGAGGTGCTGGACCACCTTGTTCTCGCCGGTCGCCACGAAGCTGCCGGCGGAAATAACGGCGGCCGCGAGCGGCGCCGTCGCCGCCCATGTGCCGAATCCTCCGAATGCCAGGAGCACCAGCACCAGTCCGACCAGCGCGTGCTTGTTGATCGAGCGCGGAACCTGACCGTACCATTCGATATCGTGAACGTGTGCGACGCTCGTGGTCATCATGCCACCTGCGGGGTCTGGTTAGCCACCGCAGGGCGCCCGTTGGCGGCGTTCAGCGGGGCAAGCGCCTTGAGGACCTCATCGCGAACGCCGAACATCGCCACCGTGCCGTTCGAAAGGAGCAGGATCTTGTCCACGCAATTGAGCAGAGACGGGCGCTGGGTGATGGTGATGACGGTGATCTTCTCCCGCTTGGCGTGCGAAAGCGCCCTGAGGAGCGCGGCGTCGCCGGAGCCGTCGAGGTTGGAGTTCGGCTCGTCCAGAACCACCAGGCGCGGATTGCCGAAGAAGGCGCGCGCCAGGGCGATGCGCTGCTTCTGGCCGCCGGAAAGCGGCGAGCCGTCGGCCGCCACCATCGTTTCATAGCCCTGCGCGAAGGTCGAGATCAGCTCGTGGACATCGGCCAGCCTGGCCGCCTTGTAGATATCCTCGTCGCTGGCGTCGTCGCGCATGCGGCCGATATTGGCCTTGATGGTGCCGGGAAAGAGCTGCACGTCCTGCGGCAGGTAGCCGATGTTTTCGCCGAACTGGCGCTGGTCCCAGTTGCGCAGGTCCATCAGGTCAAGCCGTACGTTGCCGGACGTCGGCAGCAGCGAGCCGACGAGCATTTTTCCGAGCGTCGTCTTGCCGGCGCCGGAATCGCCGATGACGGCCAGCGATTCGCCCGCCGCGAGCGTGAAGGACACGCCGTTGAGCACCACCCGCTTGGTTCCCTGCGGAACGAAAAGCAGCCGTTCCACGTCGAGCCGCCCTTGCGGCCGCGGCAATTTCAGCCGCTCGAAATTCAGCGGGGACGATTTGAGCAGGACCGAGATGCGTTCGTAGGCGGAGCGGGTATGGATGAATTGGTGCCAGCCTTCGATGGCGCCTTCGACAGGGGCGAGCGCGCGGCCGGCGATGATGGAGGCGGCGATGACCATGCCGCCTGTCAGCTGCCCCTCGAGGGAGAGGTAGGCGCCCCAGCCCAGCATGGCGACCTGCGCCAGCATGCGCACCGCCTTGGAAACCGAAGCCGAAATGACGTTCCGGTCCTGCGCGAGAACCTGCGCCTTCAGCGATCCTGCCGTATCCTGCCCCCAGATCTTCACCGCTTCCGGGATCATCGCCAGCGCGTTGATGATCTGCGAATTGCGCGACATGGAATCGAGATGCAGATTGGCGCGGCTCTGGAAGTTGCCGGCCTCGTGGAAGGCGCTCGCGGTCATCTTCTGGTTGATGAAGGCGATCACCAGCAGAAGCAGCGCTGCGACGACGGCGATGTAGCCGAGGTCGGGATGGACCAGGAATACGGCCAGCATGAAGAGCGGCGTCAGCGGAGCGTCGAGAAACGAAAGCAGCGTTCCCGACACCAGGAACGAGCGCAACTGCTGCAGGTCGCCCAACGTCTGGTATTCGCGGCCGTTACTGTGGAGCGAAGCGCGCGCGGCGGCACCTAGGATCGGCGCGCCGAGCTGGGCGGCGACCTCGACGGCGGTGCGCATCAGGATAAAGCGGCGGATGGCGTCGAGAACCGCGTTGAGGATGACCGCGCCGGCGATCAGGATCGTCAGCATCACCAGCGTGTCGGTCGAGCGGCTCGTCAGCACGCGATCGGATATCTGGAAAAGATAGACCGGAATGGCCAGAACCAGCACGTTGGTGGCCAGGGTGAAACCCATCACCACAAGCAGGTTGCGGCGGACGGCGCGTATTCCCGCCTGCAGGTTGTCGGCGAGATTGATCGGGCCGAGACGGCGATGGAACACGTCGCTTGAGCCGCCTTCCGCCTTTTCGGCCTCGCGTATTTTCGGCGCACCGGATGGTTGCGGTTGCGCTTTGATCGGCCCGGTGTCGGCATCCATGGACTTGAGGCTGCCCGCAGCAAACTTCCCGTTTTCCTGTGGCGGCTCCGGGCGTTCGGGTTGGATGATCTTTGCATCCTCCTCCTGCCGCGACGCGTCCTGGTGTCGCTCGTCCTTGAGGAGCGCGGATTCGGCATCGATATCGGCCTTTACTGGGCCGAACCAGATCGGCTTCGCCTTCAGGCGCAATTGCGCGGCAGCCTCATCCACTTCCCGCATGAACGTCTGGAATTCTTGCTCGAGCCTGTCCAGCTGGGGCGGCGCCCTGTCCATACCGTCGAGATCGGCACGGTCCAATTTCACCGCAGTTTCAGACAAGCCGTTCACGCGCTCGTTCATCGCCGTTCCGATATCCCGATTTCAGGAAATTACAGATTGCATGACGTCGTTGTGCGCAGGATGGACCTCGAGAGGGGCCTGAAGTTGTGAAGCAGGATTTTCGTGAGCCGCACCTGTCATGTCGTCGCTGAGGAACGCTACAGCCTCGTTGATCAGATGGTCGGCATCCTGCGCTTCCAGGAGATGGTCGGTGCGAATGATGTCGGTCTGGACCAGCAATTCGTCCGAGTAATGTTCGCCGCCGATATAGGTCTTGGCCGCAGGATCGACATCGATGATCTGCGCTGAATTGATCAGCGCGTTGGAGCCGGTCACGATCGACCAGTTGGCGTCGGTGTTCGCATGCGCGGCGCTCATCGCCAGTGCGACATCGTCGGAGTCGCCAAGCACATTGGTCTGGGAGATATATTGCAGGTCGTAGACGTTGCCCGAGATGTAGAGCACCTTGAGGCCGCCAAGACCCTGGAATGCTTCGTCGTTCAGCACATCGGCGGACAGCGTATGGTTGCCGTGGGCGAAATCGTCCAGCGTCTTCGCAAAGCCGCTCGGCAATACTGCGGTCGCGCTGCTGCCTATGGATGTGATCTTGGCATTGTTCCACAGCAGATTGTCGCCGTTCGACACCGAGCCCTGGCCTTGGGTCTGGAAGTTGGCCAGTGCGCCCACGACGTCGTTGTCGAGAAGCACGTTGGTCTGGGTGATGATGTTCGCGTCGTAATAGCTCCCGCCGATCAGGACGAGATCGTAATATTTCCCGAGATCGGCGATCGAGAGTGCGTTGGTCTGCTGGTTTGCGCCGGTGCCGACCGTCGTCGTCACGCCGGTCGTGGAGGAGACGACGACAGTGTCGTTGTCGACCAGGAAATTGATCTGCTGGGTCCAGTTCAGGCTGATGAGGTCGCCGTTGATCTCGGTGACTGCCCAGGCCTTGGGGAAACTCGGTTGTCCGGAATTGCCCGATCCGGTATTCTCGCCCGTGTCGATGCTCAGCATCTGCGCGATGTTGAACGCCGTGGTGTCGGGCTGCTGTTGTGCGCTCCAGCCGTTTAGGCTGCTGCCGATCGAGTCGGAATCGCTCCAGGCGTTGATCTGGACGATGGCATTCAGTGAATAGTGGTTGCCTGCCACGGCAAAAACGCCGCCCTCGAGCGTATCGTTGATTATGGCCGCGGAATTGACCAGGGCGTTGCTTCCGGTGTTGAGGCTGACCGACGTCTCGCCGGCAACAATGCCCGTTCCGTGCATGACGACGCCGCTGGCGGTGGAGCCGCCGTTCTCGACGAGGTTGCTGCCGCCGCTCGGGTCGAAGCTAGAAAGCGCCTGCACCGGTTCCTTGACGAGCGGCGACGCTGCCGGAAGCACGTCGTCCAGCTTCGGCGCTTCCGCCGCTATCCGGCCGTTGACATAGATCACATCCGCCATCGGTGCATCGAAGGCGGAGACGTGTGTCTGTACGGAAACGCCGCCGTCATCGGTCAGAACGGACATCTCGGCGCCGCCGTCCGGCGTGCCCTGTCCAGCGGCCTCGACCCCGGCGACGAATGCTTTCAGCGAGGTCGCTGCGTCGCTGACGAAGGAACCTATGTCTTCCGCGGAGCCGAAAGAGGCGGGCGGAATGGGAAGGAACTGCAACGCATCCTGGTAGAGGGCCTCAAGGTCGAGGTTGGGCGTGCCGATGGCTTGGAAGGTTAGATTGCCGGCGCCGACATTGACGAAATCATTGTCCGAAAGCGTGTTGATCTGCACAACATGCGTGGCGACCGAACCGGGTGGGGTAAGTTGGATCGACCCGCTCGAATGCGCAAATGTGAAGTGCCGGGAGATAAAGTCCGGGTAGGACTCCGACGGCACGTAGAGTGCCGGGCTTGCCGCCGGGACGACCGGAATCTCTACCGGGGTGAATGCCACGCCGCCCGGCACGGTCATCGTCTCGATCGTCGGACCTGCCGGCACATAGTGGACACCAGGATCCGGATCGTCGAAATCGTAGGGGGACTGGAAGGAGAGGGAGACGTGCTCGTCGGCGGGCGTCGGGTCGGAAATCGCCTGCAGCGCCTTGAATTCCAGATAGTCGTCGCGTATTCGCGCCTGTTCTGTGGCTATCTGGAACAACCCGATGAAATGAGCGATAGCCTCGCTGATCCGATCCAGATGCACGGAACTGTCCTCCTTCTTCGGTGTAGAGGCTTCGCCGTCTTCCGCCGGAAGAGCGGAATGACGGCTGCGCGGATCGCCCGCGCAGCCGTCGTTTCACAAGGCACGATCAGCCGGTGTGGTCGCCGTCGACCATCTGGTCGTAGTTTCCGCCGACAACCGTCTGGCTGAGCAGGTTTTCCATCATGTTGGCGCCCATCACGATGCTCTGGTTGAAGGCGCTGGTATCGATGGTTGCATCCGCGTGGGCTTGCGACAGGCCGTTGACGTAGCTGTCGTGACCGTTGTTGGAGCCCCACGTGCCGCCGTCGCCGCCTGCGCCGCCATCACCGTTGGTCACGATGCCGCCCATGCCGCCGAAGCCGCCGTTGCCGCCGGTCGCAGCGCCGCCGGTGCCGTCGCCGGCCACGGGAACCACGATCGTATCGCCGCCGAAGGCGAAGCCGCCGAAGCCGCCATCGCCGCCGACGCCGGCGCCTGTGCCGGCACCCTGGCCGGTTCCGGCACCGAGGCCGAGACCGAGGGCATCGCCGCCGTCACCACCGGTGCCGCCGGCACCGCCGAGCGGGCCGTCACCGCCGAAGCCGGCGCCCAATCCGAGCGAATGAGCCGCGCCGCCGTCACCAGTGTTGGCGTTGCCGCTGTCTCCGCCCTGGCCGAGGCCGAGGCCTAGACCGGCCGCATCGCCGCTGTCGCCGCCCGAAGCGTTGCCGCTGTCACCGCCGGTGCCCGTGCCGCTTCCGGCGCCCGAACCGGCACCGTTGCCGCCGTTGCCGCCGGTCGCCTGCGCGGCATCCCCGGCAACGCCGACGCCGACGCCGATCAGGCCGAGGCCGACGCCGAGCGCGTTGCCGCCGCCACCATCGGCGTCACCGCCGTTGCCGCCTGTACCACTGCCGGCGCCTGTGCCTGCGCCCGTACCGGCGCCACCGTCACCGCTGCCGGCGCCGCCGCCGTCACCGCTGCCGCTGGCACCGAGGCCGAGGCCGGCCGCGTCGCCGCCATCGCCGGAATCGGCATTGCCGCTGTTGCCGCCGGTAGCCGTCGACGCGCCGGAGCCGGAGCCTGCGCCGCCGTTTCCGTTGCCGTCGCCACCGTTGGCGTTGCCACCATCAGCGCCCTGCGCGCCGCCTTGGCCGAGACCGACACCGAGGCCGAGACCAACGCCGAGACCCGTACCGGCGCCGCCGGCCGCGCCATTGCCGCCGGTCGTGCTGCCACCCTGGGCCGCGCCGATCGCCGAGCCGCCGATGCCGATGCCACCGAAGTTATGGCCGTCACCGCCGCCGCCGCCATTGGCCGTACCGGCTCCGCCACCGCTTCCGCCCTTGCCGCCGGCATCGATACCGGTTCCGGAGCTCGCGGCACCGCCGGTGGCGTCGCCGTTCTGCCAGAAGCCACCGTCGTTCGACAGGGATACGCTGTCGATCGAATCGTTGTCGCTCAGGTTGTTGATCTGGGCCAGCGAAACAGCGGTGTCGTTGCCTTCGCCGTTGAGCGAACCGTTCAGGAAGTCGTTGAACGAAGCGCCGTCACCCGGGTTGTAGAAAATCTGGCCGTCGTGATTGACCAGCATCTGGTCGATGCGCGAACCGTTGTCGAGCTTGACGTCGGTGACGTCGCGGTTGCTCGGCGCGTAGCCGGAGAGGTCGAGGCCGACATCGACATTGACATGGGTGTCGCTGGTGTTGGTGTTGTGGTTCGTGTTGGTACTCGTATTGGTGTTGGTGCTCTCGTTGATCGCCTTGTTGAGGTTGGCGTTCAGATTGCCGTTCAGGCTGACATTTCCGTTGCCGTTCAGGTTGAGATTGCCGTTGCCATTACCATTGCCGTTCTCGTTGCTGGATTCGCTCGACTGGTACTGACCCTGGCCTTGTCCCTGGCCCTGAGCCTGCAGTTCGGCCTGAAGCTGCGCCTCGGCCTGGCCTTGTCCCTGACCTTGATCCTGGTCCTGGCTTTGATCCTGACTCGGATCGATCGGGAAGAGGCTCGTGTTGTAAGTCGAATTTCTCGGAGACATGTCGCTACCTCATGTTGGAGGCCGGTTTGGCATGCCCCATTCATCTCACAGAGGGCCTTGACCACGCCGGCGGTTGCGAAACAGGAGCACCGCGATACTCAATACAAACGGGCGGACATGATCCGACCGCATGCCCCTGGCATGAAGGCGGCTTCATCCGCCATCCGGTGACACCTTTCCCGGCCAGCAACTGCGCGCCGGGTGAAGTCGTCGAAATCAGGATTATGCCGCATCCCGGATTTTCGAGATGGCGGCAGTGTGGCGCGAGGGAGGGGCGGGGCCTAGCTGCCCGATGGGGCTAGGTGGCAGCGCATCGGCCTAGGGTCATCGGCCACATGGCTGCGCAAAACGGGCTTGATAGATGGCTCATAGGCCAATCCGCTACGCCGAAAGGCGGAGCCTCGGATCGGCCGGATCAGTCGGCCGAGGTAGGTCGGCGCGATTGAATGCGGGCGATGAATTCGCCACCTTAGGGCGAAGTCTACGGATAGAGGCGACGATGCAGCGCTTTGACGAGATCCTGCTTCTGATCGGGCGTCTGAACTACACCTGGACGAACACCGAAAGCCTGCTCATCCACTTGATCGCGGGCCTGGCGAAAGTGGACAAGGAAACGGCGGTCGTCATATTCCTGACGCTCAACACCACGCGCGCCAGGATCGATCTCGTCGAGCGGCTGGCGAAGATGGCGAAGACTCCCGAAAAATGCCGGAAGGACATCCTGTCGCTACTTGAAAAGCTCAACCAGAAATCAAGCCTGCGCAACAAATACAATCACTGCATCTATTCGTTCGACGACAAGGGAGACATTTCCCACACCCACCTCATGCGCATTTTCGATGGCAAGGACACGATAAAATACGGGAAAGTCGAGGCCATGGACGATGCGGAAGTCGGCAGGATTTCCGAATGCATCGAGGACGTCGCCAGGGTGAACAGGGAAATCTGGAGCGTCGTGCGCGCCAACGGATTCCCGCAATAGAAAACTGGCTGCGGCGTCTGGCCGCTAGAATCAGCGGCGCGGGGTCATCGCGGCAAGAGGGACGCCCCTGCGGGATCAAGTCGGCTTGCGGATTCTGTCTGGAACTGCCGCTGGTGTCGATATTCGAGCGCGATGCCGCCCCAGATCAACCCGAACAGCATGTAGAGATGGCGCCAGTGATCGGTATCGATGAAGGTGCCGAGGCCGATATGGCCAATGTAAACGACATAGGCGCACAGCACGTAGGGCTGCCAGGGACGGTCACGCAGCAACAGGCGAAAACCCGCCGCGACGGTCCATAGCGTCAGCGTCACGTAGCAGACGAAGCCGAGCCAGCCATAGTCCATCAGCATCTTCAGCCAGATGTCGTGCGTATCCTCGCCATAGATCTGGCCGAAGACGAGCGGGCCGATGCCGAGCGGTTTTTCCAGCGCCAGCTGGAAGCCGATGGCGTATCGGTCGAAGCGGCCGAGGCGGCCCGAATCGTAGTCCTGGGCAAGCTGCGCGCGATTGGACAGCATGTCAGCGACGCCCGGAATCTGCAGCAGCACAAGGATGCCGACGACAAGCAGCGCGATGGCCAGGATCGTCATGACGACGATGCGCAGGCGAAACAGGCCGCTGCGGCTTCGCAGGAACAGGATGCCGGTGAGCAGGACGGCGGCGACGGCGAACAGGCCCCATGCGCCGCGCGAGAACGACAGGAAGATGCCGCCGACGACGATCAGCAGCGGCACCGCCAGCAACAGCATGCGCGACACCGGACCGGTCAAGAGCAGGTAAAACAGGTAGATGCCGGGCAGGGCCAGGAACGGGCCGAAGACGTTCGGGTCCTGGAAGACGCCGGCGGCGCGGCCGTATCTGGTGAATATCTCGCCGCCCGGCACGAGATTGAAATAACCGGCGATGCCGGCCAGCGAGGTCAGGACGGCCGAGGCCACGTAGGCGATGAAGATCAGCCTGTAGACGTCAGGGCGCGCTTCAGTGACGGCGGCGAAGAAGACCGAGGTGAATGCCAGGAACAGCGAAACGGACAGATAGAGCGGCGTCTCCATCAGGTCGCTCATCTGCGTCATGGCGATCAGGCCGCCGATGTTCATGACTACCAGCAGTATCAGCAAAGGTATGGCCGCGCGCGAAATCCGCAGGCCGAACAGCGCCCAGACGGCGATGAGCCCCGTCATGTAGAGATCGTAGGGGGCCGGCTCGTGGATCACGAAACCTGATAAAAAGACGCCGAGGAAGATGGCGCCCGAGGCGATCAGCGCGATGAGCTTGGCGTTGACGGCTGCCGGGGGCAGGTCATGGGCGAGCGCGCTCAATAGGCGTTTTCCGTATTGAGCAGCCTGACCGGCGTGAGCAGCAGGATCTTCAGGTCGTACAGCAACGACCAGTTCTCGATGTAGAACAGGTCGTATTCCGTGCGCATGCGGATCTTCTCGTTGGTGTCCATCTCGCCACGCCAGCCGTTGATCTGCGCCCAACCGGTGACGCCCGGCTTGACCTTGTGGCGGGCGAAGTAGCCATCGACCACTTCGTTGTAGAGCAGGTTGTGCGACTGGGCGGCGACCGCGTGCGGGCGGGGGCCGACGAGGGACAACGACCCGAACAGCGAATTGAAGAACTGCGGCAACTCGTCGATGGAGGTCTTGCGGATGAAGCGGCCGACGCGGGTGACGCGCGGGTCGTTCTTGGTCACGGTCTTCCTAGCGGTCGGGTCCGACTGGTCGGCGTACATCGAGCGGAACTTGTAGACCTCGATGACCTCGTTGTTGAAGCCATGGCGCTTCTGCTTGAACAGAACCGGTCCCTTGGAGTCGAGCTTGATGGCGACGGCGGTCGCCAGCATCACGGGCGAGAACAGCACGATGCCGATGATCGAGAAGACGATGTCGAAGGCGCGCTTGGCGACCGAATCCCAGCCGTTGATGGGCTTGTCGAAAATGTCCAGCATCGGCACGGCGCCAATGTAGGAATAGGAGCGCGGCCGGAATTGCAGCGCGTTCGAATGCGCCGACAGGCGGATGTCGACCGGCAGTACCCAGAGCTTCTTCAACAGCTGCAGAACCCGCGTTTCGGCGGTGATCGGCAACGACACGATCAGCATGTCGATGCGCGCGATGCGCGCGAAGGCGATGAGCTCGGAGATGGTGCCGAGCTTGGGATAGCCGGCAACGATGGGCGGCGAGCGCGTATCGTCGCGGTCGTCGAAGATGCCGCAGATGCGGATATCGTTATAAGGCTGCTTCTCGACGGAACGGATCAGCGTTTCGGCCGCCTTGCCGCCGCCAACGATAACGGCGCGGCGCTCCATGCGTCCGTTGCGTGCCCAGCGCCGGATCAGCTGCGAGAGAACGAGCCTGAAGACCAGCAGCAGGGCAAGGCCGGCGGCGAACCAGATGGCGAAGAGGACGCGGGAATAATCCTGCGACATCTTCATGAAGAAGGCGGCGACGGCCATCAGTGCGAAAGCCGCGGACCAGGACAGCACGATCCGGCCGACATGGTTGAACGGCCGCATCAGAGCCGCGATCTGGTAGCAATCGGCGACGTCGAGCAGGATGACGGCGAGCAGCGAGATGCTGGCGATCGCCAGCGGATACTGCCACGGCAGGTATTGGAAGACGCCGACGTACCAGAAATAGGCTGCGAGGCCGGAGACGAACAGCAGCGCCAGTTCGATCAGCCGCACGACGCCGCTCACTATGACCGGGGACATCGTGTCGCGCCGGTACTGCGAGGCGACCTGGCGTGCCACCTCGTTGATGCCGGCCGGCGTTTCCTTGGTGGCCGAAGCCTCCAGTTTGCGCACCGCGGCGGTGGTGAAACGGCGCGCGGGATCGATCTCGTTCATGGATACTGCCCGCAAGTCTCCCGCCTGCGTAGCAAAAGAGAGCTAAGAATCCCTTGAAGGGACCGGTCGCTTTGGAAACGACTTACCTGGCGAGGGCGGCGAAATAGGCCTGCTCGATGGCCTTCGCCATGACATCGGCGCCGAAGCGCGACTTGAGCGCGGCGATGCTGGGCATCAGCGCCCGATAGGCGGTGGGATCGGAGAGGGCGAAGGCCATCTTGTGCGCCAGTTCGGCTGGATCGGGTTTCACCAGGGCAGGGGAATCGGCGCCGAATATCTCCGGAATGCCGCCGACTGCGGTGGCGATCATCGGCGCGCCCGCGGCCAGCGTCTCGAGCACGATGTAGGGCATGGCCTCGGCGCGGGACGGCACGACCACCAGCCTTGCCAGCGCGAAAGCCTGCCTTGCGGGCATGGGCGCATGAAAGGTGACGCGGTCGCCGAGACCGAGCCGCACGACTTGCTGCTTGTAGCGCGGCAGGTCTTCGCCGGCGCCGACCATGACGGCGCTGATGCGGCGCGAGGCCAGCGCCTCCGCCTGGACAAGCGCGTCGATGAAGATGTCCGGGCCCTTCAGGTCGCGCATCATGCCGATGTA
>JBQCHN010000266.1:0-9490 GCA_051954615.1 Mesorhizobium sp.
GGAGAGCGCCACGACGCCTGCCAGCAGGTCGGAGTGACCGTTCAAAAACTTCGTCGCCGAATGCATGACGATGTCGACGCCCATTTCCAGCGGCCGCTGGCAGCAGGGAGATGAAAAGGTGTTGTCGCAGACCGTCAGCGCGCCGCGCTCGCGCGCAATCTTGACGACTTCTGCGATGTCGACGATCTCGAGCAGCGGATTCGATGGCGTCTCGAACCACAGCAGCCTGGTTTCGGCCTTCACCGCCTGCCGCAGGGCAGCGGTATCGGCAAAGTTCACGAAGTCGACCTTGAGCCCCGCGCTTCGGTTGCGCACCTTGGAGAGGAGGCGGTAGATGCCGCCATAGACATCGTGGTGGGCGACTATATGGGCGCCGGCATCCATCAGTTCCAGGATCGTGGCGGCAGCCGACAGGCCGGTCGGGAAAGCGTATGCCCCGCGCCCGCCCTCAAGATCGGCGAGGCACGCTTCCAGCGTCGCGCGCGTCGGGTTACCGCTGCGCGAATACATGTAGCCCTTGTTCTTGCCGATCCCGTCCTGGACGAAGGTGCTTGCCGTATAGATGGGCTGGACGACGGCGCCGGTCAGGGGATCCGGCTGCTGCCCCGCGTGGATCACCCTGGTTTCGATCGCCAGCTGGTTGGGTCGGGAACTCACGTCATCTTTCTCCGAGGTTCAGGAACGCATGGGCCATAGGCCCGGCTTGGATGAAGCCCTACCCTGTTTTTCAATCCCGAGACAGAGCGCCAGACCGATTGACGTCCGTCGATGCTATCCGGAGTCCGGCCATGCCCGTCGGATATGGCCGGAAACGGCATGGTCAGTTCGCTGTCGCCGTGTCGCCGTAGATATCGAAGTCGAAGTATTTCTTGGTGATCTCGGCGTATTTGCCGTTGTCGCGGATCGCCTTGATGGCAGCGTTGATCTTGCCCCTCAATTCGTCGTCGCCCTTGCGGACTCCCGCCCCGATGCCGGGGCCGAGCACGTCGACATCCGGCGCGACTTGACCCTTCAGGTCGCAGCAGGCGCTGCCCTCCAGCGTCTTCAGGAAATCGCTGAGCACGACCGCGCCGGCCTGGGTGGCGTCGATGCGGCCGGCGACCAGATCCTGGTTGGCTTCATCCTGCGTCTGGTATTCCCGGATTTCCGCAGCGGTGTCGCCGAAGTGCTTCTTGGCGTATGCGGCGTGGTTGGTCGAGACCTGCACGCCGATCACCTTGCCCCTCACGCCTTCGGGCGTGGCGTCGAACGTCTGGTCCTTCAGGCCGACGATCGACGCCGGATTGTTGTAGTACTTGTCTGAGAAGTCGATCTCCTTCTTGCGCTCCTCGGTGATCGACATCGAATTCATGACGACGTCGATCTTCTTCGACTTGAGCGCCGGGATCATGCCGTCCCACGGGATGGGGGTCAGCACGCAGTCAAGCTTGGCCTCCGCGCAGATGGCGTCGGTGATCTCGACCTCCCAGCCGCCCCATTTGCCGGAGGCGTCCTGAGTATAGAACGGCGGATAGGCTTCCGGCGAATAACCCACCTTGACCTGCTCGGCGCCGGCGGACCAGCCCGACGCAAAGGTCAAGGCCGCGACCGTGACGGCGATCCTGAGAAGTGACTTCATGCTCGTTCTCCCTTCGTTGGCGGACGTTCTCCGTCCTGTTTCACTACCTGCCCCGCGCCGCTTCAACCGTGTGCCGAACTGCCTGTCCGTGCCCTTGCGGTCCTCCGCCGACTCACGCCTGTGCATCCGCTTCTCCTGCATGCGAACCGTGGACCGCCTCCCTTGCCTCGCGGGTCTGCGGAATCGAGGCCAGTTCCGCCAGACGCAAGGGCTTCACCGGAAACCGCAGGCGATAGGTGCCGATCTCGGCCGGCGAGACGCCACGTTCCGTCGCGATCATGTTCGTCACCGTGCTGGCGCACATGCGACCCTGGCACGGTCCCATCCCGCATCGCAGGAAGGTCTTGAGCTGGTTTGGTCCGGGCACGCCTGCCGCGATCGCCTCTCGCACCTGCCCGGCCTTCACCTCTTCGCAGCGGCAGACGACGACGCTATCGTCACTCGGCACCAGAAAGGCCTCCGAAGGCCGGTAAAGCGTATCGAGGAAAGCGCGGCCACGCTGCTGTCGCGCCAGTTGGCGCCTCAGCGGTCTTTGCAGCGCCGCCTTTACGTCTCCGCCGACCGAACCGATCTGTCCCAGCACTTCGAGCGCCACCAGGCGCCCGGCAAGCGCGGCGGCCGCCGCGCCGGCGATGGATGCTCCGTCGCCGGCAATCCAGAGTCCCGCGATCGACGTCCGGCCGGACTTATCGGCGCGCGGCTGGAACGCATGCTGGCGCCCATTCCATTCCAGCGCGCATCCGGCCGCGCCCGCGAGGTTGATGTTGGGGATGACCCCCTGATGCAGCAACAGCGTGTCGACGGGGATGGCGTGCATCTTGCCGCCCGCTCTGTAGCGCACGGCTTCCACCCGGCCGCTGCCCTCCGCTTTCAAAGCAGTCACACCACGAACGACGCGGGTTGCCGCCAGAACCTTCGACAGCAGACCAAGGCCCTTGGCGCCATAGGGGGAGCGGACGAAGTCGAGGGCGAACGGAATCGCCCGGCTCCAGTTGGCGCGATCGGTCGTATCCAGCACGGCCGCGATGCTGCCGCCTGCCGCCAGGATCTGCGCGGCGAGAAGGTAGAGGAGCGGTCCGCTCCCGGCGAGAACCGTCCTGCCGGCTGGGATCAGTCCAGCCGACTTCAAGGCGATCTGCCCGGCGCCGGCGGTCATGACGCCCGGCAGCGTCCAACCGGCGATGGGCATGGGACGCTCGATCGCGCCGGTAGCCATGACGACATGGTCTGCGCGCAGCAGATGGGCGCTTCCATTCTGCGAAAGACCGATCTCCAGACAATGGGCGGATTCCGCCTCCAGTCTGCTGAGACTCCAGACGGCCGTGCCGGGAGCATAAGTGCAGCCGGACGTGAGGAAGCCGTCGACGAGGGAGGCGCCGACGCAATAATCCTTGCCCAGGATCGTCCGCATCCGTGGCGTGGCCCGGGATATGGAACGATATATCTGGCCGCCGGGCGCGGCGTTCTCATCGACGAGCAGGACGCTCCGGGATCGCGCCGCCAGTTCCCGTGCGGCCGCCAGACCGGCCGGTCCCGCCCCGATGACGACGACGTCGTAGCTGAGCGAGAGTTCCGAAACGGCGCGGACCTCCCCGACACGACGGGAGCCTTCGCCTGAATCGCCGGTCATGCCGGCCGCGGCCTCAGAGCTGGACATTGGCGGCCCCGTTCTGGAAGCTGACCTGCATTCCCGGAACGACCTCGGTCAGGCAGCTCTGGCGATTGGCGACACCGTCGATGGTCACCAGGCAATCGAAGCAGACGCCCATCATGCAATAAGGCGCGCGCGGCTCGCCCGACACGACGCTGGCGCGGAAGGCCATGATGCCCGCCTGCAGCAGGGCGCACGCGACCGTATCGCCCGCCCTGGCTGCTATTTCCTTCCCCTCGAAAGTGAAGAGGACGGGAGGCCTGCTGTCATCGATCCTGCGAAACATCGAACCTCGCACTGGAGAAGGGCCTAAGCCTCGCGTCGAGCTTACCGGCGGCTATCTGCGGCGCCACATCCAGGACATGGCCGGCCGCGAGCGTGATGCCGGAGTGGCAGGTGACGAGGAACGCACCGGGGTGGCGGCTGGACTGCTCGTAGATCGGGAACCCGTCCCGGGTCTGGACGCGGAACCCGCTCCAGGTGCGCACGACATTGAGGTCGGCCAGAAGGGGGAAGGTCTGCACGGCCCTTTGCGCAAGGGCAGCGCTGATCGCTTGGTCGGTGAGGATCGAGGAGGAACGTGTTTCCTCGCTGTCGCCGATCATGACGCCGCCTTCGTCGGTCTGGCGTATGGTTCCCGAAGGATAGGCGAAGAAAGGCCGGCATTTCTCCGTCACGATGACTTGGCCCTTGCTGCGCACCAGCGGCGCGGAGAGCCCGACCATCGGAGCCAGCCGCTCGCCGTCGAGACCGGCGGCGAGGACGAGCCGGTCGCAGCGGACCTCGCCCCATTGCCCACGCACCAGAAAGCCGGATCCCTCCGGCACAACGGTGTCGACAGTGTGCCCGGCACGATACTCGACGCCACGACGCTGCATCGCCGTATGAAGCGCCCGGAACAAGCGCAGCGAATTGACGTCGCCGTCGCGCCGGCCAAAGACCGAGCCGACGACGGCAGGCCCTATGAACGGAACGCGCTCGCGGGTCTGTTCACGGTCGAGAACCTCGAAAGAGGCTTCGTTCTCGCCGGTCATCCGGTCGATGGTTTCGATTTCCGATCGAAGCCTGTGGAGTTCGTTCTCGCTGAAACAGAAGGAAAAGCCTCCCGGCTGCCTCAGCGCGACATCCGTTTCCGCCTCCTCGCCGAGGGCGTCCGCCAGTTTCGGCCAGAGTTGCGCGGAATGACGGGTCCATAACGCGTAGTCCGGGTTATTGAAGCCCTTGCCCTGCACCCAGACAAGCGCGAAATTTGCCCGCGAGGCCCGCAAAGCGAGATCGTCCCCGTCGAGGACGAGGAGATCGCCGACGCCGCTTCGCGCCAGGCCCCAGGCAATCGAGGAGCCGACGACGCCGCCGCCTATCACGATCGTATCGCGGTGACCGAGATCCATCTTCACATGCTGCCTGCTGCAAGGCCGGGGCGGCAAGACTGCCCCGGCCTCCTCCCGATCCCGGTTCAATCCCGTGGAGAAACGTCCACCTTGAACCACTTCTCCGAAAGCTTCTTCAACGTGCCGTCGGCGATGGCGGCGGAGATCCCCGCGTCGAGGGCCTTCTTCAGCTCGGTGTCCTCCTTGCGCAGCCCCGCAGCGATGAAGCCGCTGGAGAAGACCGGACCGACAAGCGCCGTCTCGTCATGCAGTTCGGGGCGCTCGAGCGCCGAGGCCTGGACCGTGTAATTGGCCAGGACGGCATCCAGCCGCCCGCTGATCAGGTCCAGATTGTGTTCCTCGGTCGATTTGTATTCACGCACGTCGGTGACATCAGGAAGGTTCTTGGCCATGAAATCAGCCGCCGTCGTCGTTCCCTGCACACCCACGGCCTTGCCCGCCAGCAGCTTGTCGACCTTGGCGATCTCCTGCTTGCCCTCCTCGCTCGAAGGGTCGACGAATTTGCCGCTGCTGGCCTCCATCGACCCGAAGACATCGCCGTCCTTGCGAACGAGGAAGATGTTTCCGCCCAGTGCGTATGGACGGCTGAACGCCATGACCTTTTCGCGCTCGGCGGTAACGCTCATCCCGCCCATGATGACATCGAACTTCTTGGCCTGGAGGGCAGGAATGATGCCGTCCCAGGACTGCGCCGAGATCTCGCATTTGAGCTTCTGGCTCTCGCAGATGAAATTAGCCAGATCGATCTCGAATCCCTCCAGTTCGCCCTTGGAATTTTGCGACGCCCACGGAGGGTAGGCGCCGTCGGTAGCGATCCTCACGACGGCGTCCTCGGCGCAAGCCGCGCCCACTGCCATGAAACCCGCCACGAATGCGGTAGCTGCAATTTTGATGTTCACTCGTTTTTCCTCCCTTGGTTTCAAGACTGTCTGAGAACTTTGCCGACCAAATTCCGTCGCTACCTCTCCCTGGAAATGAACTTCCGGAATCGGTCCGATCTGGAGTTTTCGAAAACATCGGATGGCGTGCCGTCTTCCTCGACAAGGCCGTTGTGCAGGAAGACGATCCTGTCGGAGACCTCGCGGGCAAAACCGATCTCATGCGTGACGATGAGCATGGTGCGCCCTTCTTCGGCGAGGCTCCGCATCACCTTGAGGACTTCGCCGACCAACTCCGGATCGAGGGCGGAAGTCGGTTCGTCGAACAACATCAGTTGCGGGCGCATGGCCAGCGCGCGGGCGATGGCAGCCCGCTGCTGCTGACCACCGGAGAGCTGCGAGGGGTAACGATCTTTCTTGTCATATATGCCGACGCGCTGGAGCAAAGCTTCGGCTTCGGCGAGGCACTCGGAGCGGCTTCTGCCCTGCACATGGACAGGCCCCTCCACGATGTTCTCCACGATCGTCCTGTGCGACCAAAGGTTGAAGCTCTGGAATACCATCCCGATACGGGACCTCAGCCGTTCGACCTGGCGCATGTTGGCCGGCCGCGGCGCGCCCGACGCGGGCTGGTGAAGCTCGATGGTCTCGCCGCTGACGGTGACGGTCCCCCGGTTGGGAACCTCCAGCATATTGATGCAGCGCAGCAGGGTGGACTTCCCCGAGCCCGA
This sequence comes from Mesorhizobium sp., assembly GCA_051954615.1. GTDB lineage: Bacteria > Pseudomonadota > Alphaproteobacteria > Rhizobiales > Rhizobiaceae > Mesorhizobium. The sequence continues at coordinate 6,270 of JBQCHN010000266.1, forward strand.
CGAACCGAGGATGGAAACCACCTCGCCCTCATTGGCCCGCAGCGAGACCCCATGAAGAACTTCCATCGCGCCGTAACGCTTGTGGATGTTCTCGAGCGCGACCGTCTGTGTTGCCGTCTGCTCAGGCAATGGCGTCTCCCCGGGCTGCATGCTTGCTCGGGCGCGACCGGTCGCCGGGCGACAGGCGCCGCTCGAGCAGATGGAATGCCTTGGCGATCAGGAAATTCAGCGCCAGGTAGATCGCGCCGGCGCAGATGAAGACTTCGACCGGCCGGAACGTCGACGATATGATCTTGGCCGAAATGCCGGTTATCTCCATCATCGTTATGGTCGAGGCCAACGAGGTCGACTTGACCATGAGGATGACTTCGTTGCTGTAGGCCGGCAGCAACTGCCGGATGGCCAGCGGCAGGACGATGCGTCGGTAAAGCGTCAGGCGCGTCATGCCGATGGCGCGCCCGGCCTCGACCTCTCCGGCCGGCACCGACAGAAGGCCGCCGCGAATGATCTCGGAGGAATAAGCCGCCGTGTTCAGGGCAAGCGCGAGCACCGCGCACCAATAGGCCTGGCGCAGATAGGGCCAGACGAAGCTGTGACGCAGGCTCTCGAACTGGGAGAGGCCGTAGTAGATGATGAAGAGCTGGACCAGCAGCGGAGTGCCGCGAAAGACGAAGACATAGGCGCTGGCGATCGATGAAGACAGCCATCCGCTCAGCCGCATGATCGCCAGCAGGTATCCGAGCGCCGTGCCGATCAGAATGGACAGCGCCACCAGCTGCAAGGTGAGCGGCAGGCCGCCAAGCAGGCGCACCGTTGTATCGACGAGGAAGCCGGTGTCGATCATGTCTGCAGCGCGCTCCTCACGCCACGCATCGCTCTTTTCTCGGCGTATCGGAACAGCAGGCCGGACACGAAAGTGACCACCAGATAGAGGATGCCGGCGGCGACGTAGAAGGTGAAGGGAAGACGCGTCGAGCTGGCGCCGATGTAGGCCTGGCGCATCAGTTCCACCAAGCCGACGACCGAAATGAGGGCGGATTCCTTCAGCGCAAGTTGCCAGACATTGCCCAGTCCCTGGATCGCGTAGCGCGCCGCCTGGGGCGCGATGATGCGACGGAAGACCACGAGAGGCCGCATGCCGATCGCACGGCCTGCTTCGATCTCGCCTTTCGGCAGGGCTTGGTAGGCGCCGCGAAAGACCTGCATCTGATAGGCGCCCGAAACCATGCCGATGGCACCGGCGCCGAGCACAAAGGTAGGCCCGCCGACGAAGCCTTCGACCGCCATCGCTTGTGCGACCGCCGTGATCAGGCTGCTGCCACCGAAATAGAACAGATAGATGACCAGCAGATCTGGAACGCCACGAAACACGGTGCTGTAGGCTTCGGCGACGACATTCAGCAGACGGAAGCGCGACAGCCTCGCCGCGGCGGCGAGGACGCCGACGACCATGCCGATGGCAAAGCCGCTGGCGGCGACGGCGACGGTCATGGCGAGGGCGCTCAACATGACGCCTCCCCATCCTTCCGGCCCAAACCCCATCAACTCCAGATGGAACAGCAAGTTTTGCCTCCAGCTGCGACGCGCCCCGCTTGCGTGAGTGATTGCAAGCTGTAGAGCATCATGTCAAATTCATAAAATCCACTAGAGGATGCATGAATATTATGCTCGACACTCTTAATTTCCGGCAGGTTCAGGCATTCCGTACCGTCATGCTTACCGGTCAGATCACGGCGGCGGCGGAACTGATGGGCATAACGCAGCCGGCCGTCAGCCGGTTGGTGCGCGATTTCGAGCACGCTACCCGCCTTGTTCTCTTCGTCCGGCGTGGAAACCAGATCGTCCCGACGCAGGCCGCCAAGACCCTCATGGTGGAGGTCGACAGGGCATTCTCCGGCCTCAACAGGATCCAGGCGCTGGCCGATGCCATTCGCCGTCAATCCGCCGGGATTCTGAGGATCGCTGCCATGCCCGCCCTAGCCATCAACGTCCTGCCCCACGCCGTGGCGACCTTTCTCAAGGACCGCCCGGGCCTGCATGTTTCCCTCAACGGCCTCAACTCGCCGATGGTCATCGAAGCGGTCGCGTCGGGCCATGCCGATATCGGCTATGCCGACGGCCCGATAGACCGGCCGGGATTCGAAGTTCTCAGCTATCCCATGGACGCGATCGTCGCCTTGCCGCAAGGGCACAGGCTGGCGGCGAAAACGGTCGTCGAACCGGCCGATCTGGTCGGGGAGCGCATCATCAATCTCGATCCAGGCACCATATCGGCTATGCGCGTCGAGGTGGCGCTGGCGGGCATTGTGCGAAGCGCTCAGATCGAGACGAAGCTCACGCACACGGCCTGTGCGCTGGTAGCGGAGGGCGTTGGGTTGACCCTGACCGATCCGCTGTCGGCCGGCGAATTCATCGACCGGGGCCTGTGCATAAGGCCCTTCAGCCTTTCCGTCGATTCGGGCTTCCAATGCATCCGGCTTGCCGCCTGTGCCCCTTCGACCATCGTGGCGGACTTCATGGATGCGGCCATTTCATACATCGACGCCAAGGTGCGGGCGGTCACACCCCACCGATAGGCCCGTGGCCGGCGGCCGGGCTATGCCAGGGCGTCGCGGATGGCCCTGACGGCGGCGATCGCGGTGCGCGTGCGCACGGCATCGACGAAATCCGGCCAGCTCGACAGCACGACGGCGGCGAAGTCCGCCGCGGGATCGATGTAGATCAACTGGCCGAACACGCCGCGCGCCATATAGGCGCGGCTTGCCCCGCCCTCGACCCAGAACTGGTTGTGGTAGGCGCCCTCGGGCAGCACCTCATGGTAGACACCGCCGAACAGCGCCGGCCGCGCTCCAGCGGTGATTTCATCGATCCAGGCGGCCGGGACGATGCGGCGGCCATCGATCTCGCCGCGCCCCAGATGCAGCAGAGCGAAACGTCCATAGTCGCGCAGCGTGGCGTTGAAGCCGCCGTCGCCGAGTGCGTAGCCGGCCGGGTCGACGGTGAAACACGCATCCTCCCCGGCTCCCATCGGCGCCCACAATTCGCGGCTGACCAGTTCCGCCAGCGGCGTCGCGGTGGCGCGCTGCAGGACGAAGGACAGCACGTCGGTTTCGATCGAGCGATAGCGGAAGGACGCGTCATGCGCGCATTCCGCTTCGGTCAGCGTCAGGATCAATTCCCACACCGAAGCCGGCCAGTCCGCATGCCGGCGTTCCTTCCAG
>JBQCHN010000267.1:0-6983 GCA_051954615.1 Mesorhizobium sp.
TCTCGTCCACGGTCGCATGAAAGGTGCCGAGAAGGACGAGGCGATGCGCGCCTTCAAGGACGGCGAGACGCGCTTGCTGATCGCCACCACCGTCATCGAGGTCGGAGTCGACGTGCCGGACGCCACCATCATGGTGATCGAACACGCGGAGCGCTTTGGCCTTGCCCAATTACATCAGTTGCGCGGGCGTGTCGGGCGCGGCTCGAAGCCGAGTTCCTGCGTGCTGCTCTACAAGGACCCGCTCGGCGAAACGGCGAAGCGCCGGCTTTCGGTGATGCGCGAGACGGAAGACGGCTTCGTCATCGCCGAGGAGGACCTGAAACTGCGCGGCGAAGGCGAGTTGCTGGGCACCCGCCAATCCGGCACGCCGGGTTTCCAGGTGGCGCGCATCGAGTTCCACTCGGACCTCTTGGAAGCCGCCCGCGACGACGCCCGGCTCATCCTGTCGCGCGATCCCGAACTGCAATCCGAACGCGGCGAAGCGATCCGCCTGTTGCTTTACCTGTTCGGCCGCGACGAGGCGGTGCGCCTGTTGCGGGCCGGCTGAGGCAAGGTACCCTCTTCGGGATTGGCGATCTCGATCGGCAGGCCGTCGGGACCGAGCACCTTCTTCTTCACCGGCGGCGCCACCAGCCCGGCCGACACGATCAGCTTGGCGCCGTCCTCTATCGACATGTCGAGCATGACAATCTCGGACTTGCGCACATACATCAGGAAACCGGTGGTCGGGTTGGGCGTGCAGGGCATGAAGACGGCGATCAGCGGGTCGCCCGGCTTGTCCAGTTTCTCGCCGATCTCGGTTTCCTTCTCGCCGGCAACGAAGACCAGCGACCAGACGTCCTTGCGCGGATATTCGACCATGCCGACCTGGCTGAACATGTTGCCCTTGTCGGAAAAGACGGTCTGGAAGATCTGCTTCAGCGAGCCGTAGATGCCGCGCACCAGTGGCATGCGGCCGAGCAGGCGCTCACCGAAGCCGACGACGGCGCGGCCGACGATGTTGGCGGTCAAAAAGCCGATCAGCGTGATCAGCACCAGAGCCACGATCAGGCCGAAGCCGGGCACCGGAAACGGCAGGTAGGCGTCGGGGCTGTAGCGATACGGGATATAGGGTTTCACCCAGGAATCGACCCAGCCGATGAACGACCAGGCGATGTAGGCGGTGATCGCCAGCGGCGCGCAGACGATGAAACCGGTGAGGAAATAGTTCCTCAGCCGCGTCATCGCAGAAGGTTTCAGACTGTCCGACATGCCCCGCCGTCTCGTTGCGTTGCAACATTAAGGGAGCGGGGCGAAGTTTGGAACCGGGAAGTTTCCCGGCTGCTACTCCACCGTCACGGACTTCGCCAGATTGCGCGGCTGGTCAACGTCGGTGCCCATGAAGACGGCGGTGAAATAGGCCAGCATCTGGATCGGCAGTGCGTAGACGATGGGGGCGATGATCTCCGGCACGTCCGGCAGCACGATGGTCTCCAGCGTGTTCACCGTCGAGTGGGCCGCCCCCTTGGCATCGGTGATGAGGATGATCTTGCCGCCGCGCGCGGCGACCTCCTGCATGTTGGAAACTGTCTTGTCGAAGATGCGGTCGTGCGGGGCGATGACGATGACCGGCATGTTCTCGTCGATCAGCGCGATCGGACCGTGTTTCAGCTCCCCCGCCGCATAGCCCTCGGCGTGGATGTAGGAGATTTCCTTGAGCTTCAGCGCGCCTTCCATGGCGAGCGGGAAATTGGTGTCGCGGCCGAGATAGAGCACATGCTTGTAGTGCGAGAGCTCACGCGCAACCTTCTCGATCTGCGCATCGAGCTTCAGCACCTGGCTGGCAAAGCGCGGCGCCTCGGCAAGCTGGCGAACCATCGCCTTTTCCTCATCCGCCGAAACAGTGCCGCGCGCCTTGGCGGCGCGAACCGCAAGGGCGGCCAGCACCGAAAGCTGGCAGGTGAAGGCCTTCGTCGAAGCCACGCCGATCTCGGGGCCGGCAAGCGTCGGCAGCGTCACGTCGCTTTCGCGGGCGATTGTGGATTCTCGCACGTTGACGACGGCGCCGATCGGCAGGCCTTCGGAGCGGCAATAGCGCAGCGAGGCCAGCGTGTCGGCTGTTTCGCCCGACTGCGAGATGAAGAGTGCCGCGGCGTTCTTCGACAACGGCATCTCGCGGTAGCGGAACTCCGAAGCGATATCGATGTCCACCGGCAGGCGGGCGAAGCGCTCGAACCAGTACTTGCCGATCAGGCCGCTCAGATAGGCGGTGCCACAGGCCGAAATCGCCAGGCGGTCGATCCTGGCGAAGTCGAACGGCAGGTCGAGCGGCTTCGAGGTGCCGTTGGCGAAATCGAGGTAATGCGCCAGCGTGTGCGAGATCACCTCCGGCTGCTCGTGGATCTCCTTTTCCATGAAGTGCCGGTGGTTGCCCTTGTCGACCATGTAGCTGGTGCCGAGCGACTGCTGGCGCTTGCGCTCCACCTTGTTGCCGTCGATGTCGTAGATGGCGACTTCGTTGCGGCGCACCACAGCCCAGTCGCCATCCTCCAGATAGGTGATGGCGTTGGTGAAAGGCGCCAGCGCGATGGCGTCGGAGCCGAGGAACATCTCGCCTTCGCCGTGGCCGACGGCCAGCGGCGGACCGTTGCGGGCGCCCACGATCAGGTCCTCGTCGCCCTTGAACATGATGGCCAGCGCAAAGGCGCCCTGCAGGCGCTTCAGCGCCCGGTGCGCGGCTTCGGTCGGGGAAGCGCCGCGCGCCACTTCGCGCGACACCAGATGGGCGACCACCTCGGTATCGGTCTGCGAGGCGAATTCGTAGCCGTCCTTCTTCAGTTCGTCGCGCAGTTCGGCGAAATTCTCGATGATGCCGTTGTGAACGATGGCGACGCCGTTGGAGAAATGCGGGTGCGCGTTGTTCTCGTTCGGCACGCCGTGGGTGGCCCAGCGGGTGTGGCCGATGCCGATGGTGCCGGCGAGCGGCTCATCCTTGAGCCGGCGCTCCAGGTTGACCAGCTTGCCCTCGGCGCGGCGGCGACCCAGTTCGCCGCGCTCGATGGTGGCTACGCCGGCCGAATCGTAGCCGCGATACTCAAGCCGCTTCAGCGCATCGACGATAAGCGGCGCCACCGGCGAGTGGCCGACAATCGCTACAATTCCGCACATGGACTGCCCCCGATGAAAGCTCTGTGGCGCCTATCTAGGAGGCGGCACGGCAGCGTTGAAATCACATTACGTTTCGCTTCGTATCGGCAAGACGCCGCGTCTGCGGCCTCACTATGGCAGGCCCAAGCCCAAGTCCAGCCGGCGCCTTCATGCCTTCTTGGCCGCCGCACGGCGCGCGCGCAGTTCCTTCGCCTTGCCGGGCAGCGTCTTCTGGCGGGCGCGGCCGAACGCCAGCGCATCGTCCGGAACGGACTCGGTGATGACGCTTCCCGAAGCGATATAGGCGCCCGTGCCGATGGAGATCGGCGCGACCAGGGACGAGTTCGAGCCGACGAAGGCGCCTTCGCCGATGTCGGTGAAGAACTTGGAATAGCCGTCGTAGTTGCAGGTGATGGTGCCAGCGCCGATGTTGGCGCCGGCGCCGATGCGCGCATCGCCGATATAGGTCAGGTGGTTGACCTTGGCGCCCTCCTCCACCGTGGCGTTCTTGATCTCGACGAAGTTGCCGGCCTTGGCCCTGGCCTTGAGGGCCGCTCCCGGACGCAGGCGCGCGAAGGGGCCGATGTCGCAGCCGGGGCCGATGTTCGCACCTTCGAAATGGCTGTAGGCATGGATTTTCGCGCCCGCTCCGACGGTGACGCCCGGACCGAAGAAGACGTTCGGCTCGACGACAGTGTCGGGGCCGATCTCGGTATCGAAGGAGAAAAATACCGTTTCCGGCGCGATCAGGGTAACGCCCGACAGCATGACCGCCTCGCGGCGGCGCTTCTGCCAGATCGCCTCGGCCTCGGCGAGCTGGACGCGGTTGTTGATGCCCAGCGCATTCTCGAAGCTCGCTTCGGTGGCGACGACCGAAAGCCCCTGGCCGCCGGCGATCTCCACGATGTCGGTGAGGTAGTATTCACCCTTGGCGTTGTCGTTGCCGACCGCATCGAGCAGCGCCAGCGCATTGGCGCCTGCAATCGCCATCAGCCCACTGTTGCAGAAGGTGATGCGACGTTCCTCTTCGGAACAGTCCTTTTCCTCGCGTATGGCGAGCAGCTTGCCGTCCTTCTCGATCAGGCGGCCGTAGCCGGTCGGCTCGTCGGCGCGAAAGCCGAGCACGACGACGGCCGCGCCTTCGGCCAGCTTTTCGCGCGCCGCGACCAGCGCGCCCGCATCGATCAGCGGCGTGTCGCCGAACATCACCAGGACATCGTCGTAGCCGGCCGCGATGTCCTCACGCGCGGCGAGCGCCGCGTCGGCGGTGCCGAGGCGCTTTTCCTGCACGAACAGCTTTGCCGCCGGCGCGAATTTTTCCGCCGCCTTGCGCACCTCGTCGGCGCCGTGACCGATCACCAGCGCCAGTTCGCCGGCGCCCGCAGCTTCCGCCGCCCTGACCACATGTGCCACCATCGGCAGGCCGGCTATCTTGTGCAGCACCTTGGGCAGCGCGCTTTTCATGCGGGTGCCCTCGCCTGCGGCAAGAACAATGGACAGGCACGAACGACTATTCATGAAGTTGGACCGGTTCCGGGACGGTGGGAATCGCAAAGCTCAATAGCATTGGCTTGCTTGTCCACCAATGCGGTTAAATTCGGGTGAGCAACGGCAACTATCCGAGCTGGCCGAGGACCGGGAAATTCTCCAGCAACCAATAGGACAGGCTCTGCACGCCGCCGGTGAGGAAGAAAACGCCGGCCACGACCAGCAGGCCGCCGATCACTTTCTCGACGCGGCCGAGATGGACGCGGAATTTTTGCAGGAAGCGCATGAAGGCGCCTGAAAACAGCGCGGCGACGAGAAAGGGAATGCCGAGGCCGAGCGAATAGGCTGCAAGGAGTGCTGCCCCCTCGCCGACCGTCTCGCGCCCGCCGGCCAGCGTCAGGATCGGCCCCAGCACCGGGCCGATGCAGGGCGTCCAGCCGAAGGCGAAAGCAAGACCCATGAGATAGGCCGCCACCGCGCTCGCCGGCTTGCCCTCGCTCTGGAAGCGCGCCTCCCGCGACAAAAGCGGGATTTTCAGGACGCCGAGGAAATTCAGGCCCATGACGATGATCAGGATACCGGCGGCAAAGGCCAGTTGCTCCTGCCAGACCCGCAGGAAATGGCCGATGGTCGAGGCGCCGGCGCCGAGTGCGACGAACACCGTGGAGAAGCCGAGCACGAAGGCGACGGAAGCGGCCAGCAGCGCGCCGCGCGCGCCGGTCCTGGCCGCCACGCCGGCGTCGCCGCGGAAATCGTCCACCGACACGCCGGCCATGTAGCACAGATAGGGCGGCACCAGCGGCAGCACGCAAGGCGACAGGAACGACAGCGCTCCCGCCCCGACGGCGCTGACGTAGCCGATATCCAATGCCATTGTGCCGCTCCAGTTTCGCGACCGCGATATAGCCGCAGTCACTACGGCACGCCAATCACCATCCCGTGCCCGCGCCGCAACGTCGCGGTACGCCCAGAGCGGGGGGCGTTCTGACGAACGCAGCCCCGTTGCTCTAGCTGATTTTTTCAACCGCATTTGTGCGGACGCCAGACGATTCCGTCTGGCTGCAAAATGCTCTAGGCGACGATCGCCGGCCGCCGCCTGCGCCCGTCCAGGAGCACGATCGTCAGCCCGCTGGCGACGACCAGCAGGATGCCGACGACGGCGAGCGCGTTCGGGAACTGGCCGAACACCAGCAGGCCGGAGATCACCGCCCAGACGGTGAAGCAGTAATAGAACGGCGCGACCACCCCGGTGGGCCCGACGCGATAGGCCATGAAGATGAAGAAGTGGCCGAAGATCAGGAAGAACCCCGCGCCTGCCATCAGCAACAGATGATGGGCAGACGGCATGACCCAGCGCTCGGTGACCAGATGGGCGAAGCCGGCACCGACGAGGACGACGAGCACGGCGGAAATCGCCACGATCATGCCGGGTATCTCGGCGGCCACGCGCCGCCCGGTCAGATCGCGCGCGGCCGAAAGCGCGGCATTGGCGAGCGCGAGCAGCGCGTAGACGGATATCCCCTGCATGGTCGGCTGCGCGATCATCAGCGCGCCCGCGAAGCCGACGCCGATCAGCGCCATGCGCAGGCCGCCGATGCGTTCGCCGAACAGGAGGGAAGCGCCAAGCAGAACGAGCAACGGCGTGACCTGGCCGAGCGCGGTCGAGTCGGCGATCTGCATGTTGGCGAGCGCGACCATATAGGCGAGGATCGCCGCCGTCTCGAACAGGTTCCTGGCAAGCACGCGCTTCTCTACAATGAGCGGGAACTGCCTGCCGTACCCCAGAACAAGCAGCATCGGAATGCCCCACAACGTCGCCGCGGCGCCGCGCAGGAACAGCACCTCATAGGGCGGCAGCCCCTCGGTGGCGAGCTTCATCAGCGTGTCGTTGATGATGTACGACCCGGTCGACAGGATCATGAAAAGCGGGCCACGGAAAATGGACGGGGCTTGTTGCATTCGCAGACAGAACCAGAGCCGCAACATGGCGGCAAGCGCCACGACGTCTGGTCCAATCGACGGCAGGGCAAACAGGCCAGTCGCATCCGAAATTCGCGGCCGGGCGACCATATCCGCTGCCGAATATCCCGTCGGGGACGAAACATCGCACCCGCGACGTTTACCCCGCGTGGGCCGCGATCCCCGCGGTTGTCCAGACAGGGAGATTTTCGATGAAAGCGATCGCATTTGGATTCGCCATGTTGCTGGCCGGCACAGCCGCTTCCCAAGCCGCCGACGCCTGGAAGGAAGCCGAGGTCAACGGCGCCAAGATCTACACCGACGCCAACGGCATGACGCTCTACACCTACGACAAGGACGAGGCCGGCAAGTCCAACTGCTACGACAAATGCGCGACCAACTGGCCGCCG
>JBQCHN010000268.1:0-7535 GCA_051954615.1 Mesorhizobium sp.
GAAATGGCCGTCGGGCGAGGTGATGGCGTCGCCAAGCAGAATCTCGTTGGCGTAGGCGCGCACCTTGCGGCCGGCATCGGCGATGCCGGCGACGAAGACCTTGCCCCCGTCGATCTCGACGGCCTCGACCACGACTTTGGCCCCCGCCGCCGGAACGGCAGGGGAGGCGGGTTGCGCCGGGGCAGGCGTCGCCTCGGCCGCGGCAGGCGCCGTGGCCACGTCGGCCGGTTTGGATTCGGCCGGCGCTGCCGTCGTGGCCTCGGCTTCGGTCGCCGGCTTGGCTTCGGGCTTGGCGGCGGCGTCGGTCGGCTGGGAGGCCGCCTTCGCCGGCGTTTCCGGCTGCTTTGCGGGCGCGGGCACGTTCAGCAGTTCGGCCGGCTTGCCGGGCTCCTCGACCATCGCCAGGACCTGCCCGTCCGGCTTCTGCGGGATCGAGACGACCGCCGTTTGCTGCGACGTGGCGGTGACGTTGTCCGGCGTGGTGGAGCGCAGCGTGATCTGGTAGTCGCCCGGCTTCAGTGGCGTATCGAGCACGATGGCGAAGGCGCCGTCCGCCCCCGCCTCGGCCGAACCGAGCACCGTATCGCCGTTCAGCGCCTCCACCTTGGCTTTCGGCGCGGCATTGCCGGCGATCACCACCGATCCGTCGCCCTCGACGCGCACGACATCGAAACTCGGCACGACGCCTTGCGCGGCCGGCGCCGTGGCGGGCGGGTTGCTTGCCGGCGCCGGGGGCTGTGCTTCGGGGGCGGGCGTCGCGGCCGCGTCGGTCCCCTTTGCCGGAAGCCGGTCGGTCGTTCCGGGAGCCTTCGCCGTGTCGGCAGGCTCCAGCGCCGCAATCTGCGCCGGCGGCACTGTCTGGAAAAGCGGGTCGAGCGCACCCGATACGTATGCCGTTCCGGCCACCGCGGCGACGCCGCCGCCGGCGAACAGGAAAGCCTTCAAAGGGTTGATTGCCATGTTGTTCTTGAGCCCCCTAATTACCCGAATCCCTAGCCCGTTTTTTCAGGGGCGACAAGAAAAAGCCAAGTCTGGCCTTGACCGCGCTCCCGCGTCCCATCACCAATCTTCGTCATGAATACGATTCGATCCGTCTGCGTTTACTGCGGCTCGTCTCCGGGCCGCGACGAAGCTTATCTCGAAGCCGGCCACCTGCTCGGACGCTCCATCGCCCGCGCCGGCCTCAGGCTGGTCTATGGCGGCGGCACCAAGGGCATCATGGGCGCCGTTGCCGATGGGACGCTCAAGGCCGGCGGTACCGTCATGGGCATCATCCCGCGCTTCCTGGTCACCAAGGAAGCAACCGAGACGGCCCTGCAACGCCTCAACCAGCTCGTGATCACCGACAACATGCATGAGCGCAAGCACAGGATGTTCGAGGAATCCGACGCCTTTGTGGCGTTGCCGGGCGGTATCGGCACCGTCGAGGAGATCGTCGAGATCATGACCTGGGCCCAGCTCGGCCATCATCGCAAGCCGATCGTCTTCGCCAACGTCAAGGGGTTCTGGAACCCGATGCTGGCGCTGATCGACCATATGGCGGAAGAAGGCTTCATCCATACCGCGCAGCGGGTGAAGCCGCTGGTCGTTGACGACCCCGAGGCGATCGTCGCCGCCGTCATGGCTGCCGCCAGCGCCGACCAGACGCCGACCGGCGGCGAAAGCTCCGTCATCGACAAGATGTAAAGGCTGCGGCCGTCGCTCCAAAAGAAAAAGCCGGCCTTTGGAGCCGGCTTGTGGAGGGAGACGGGTCGAGGGGGGTTGGGGGGACTTGGGGATGACCCGTCGCCCCAATAATGCGCGGGCGCGGCGATGGTTCCACGACAGCCGTAAAAAATTTTCAGGCAACCGCACGGCGCCGTGCCGCACGCCAGTCGTGGCCGGCATGGGCGAAGACCGCGAGCAGGACGACGCCGCCGCCAACGAAACTCGCCGCCGGCGGTAGTTCCGCCAGGAACAGCCAGCCGAACAGGATGGCGAACGGCACCTCGGCCGAGCCGAGCAGGCCGGCTTCCGCCGCCGGCAGCAGGCGCGCGCCTTCCGTCCACAGCACCGAGGCGATGGCGAAGGAGGCGCCGAAGGCAGCCAGCAGCCATGCATCGCGCACCGAGACGGCAAGCGGATCGGCCACGAGCCATCCGAGGACGAACAGCAGCAGTCCCGAAACCGCGCCCGCCCACACCACCGGCGTGTCGCGGAATTTGCGGATCATGACCATATAGAGAGCGCTGCCGAAGGTCATCAAAAGGGCGAGGCCGTCGCCGAACGGCCGGCCGCTGCCGAGGCCGGCGGAGACGATCAATCCGACGCCCGACAGCGAAAGCACCGCCGCCAGCAGCGTTTTGGTCCGCGCCCGCTCGCCGAGGATGAGCCAGCCGAGCAGGCCCGCGATGAAGGGGGCGGTGGCATAGATGATGGCGACGTTCGCCACATAGGTGTTCTTGAAGGCGGCGATGAAGGCGACGCTGGCGGCCGCGCCGACCATCGCCATCAGCCAGCCGCGCCAGCCGAGCCGCAACGACCCAAGCGTCCGCTCCCGCCGCCGGCGCCATGCGACGTAGAGGCCGATCAGCAGGCCGCCGACCAGCCCGCGCCAGCAGTTGATGACGAGCGGATCGGCATGGATGGATTTCGTCAGGACGCCGGCGAGGCCGAAGACGGCCGCCGACGCGCTGACCAGCATGATGCCCAGGGGGCGGTCAGATACGGACGTTTCGGTCATGGCGGTTCCCCGGCTATCCTGCCGCCAATCTATCCCATCGCTCCTGCCAGCAAGGTGGCAGGAGTTTGCCGGTTGTTTCGCCGGTAGGCGGGAAAGCCGCTATTCCTGCGGCGTGACCTGCGCGCCGCCGTCTTCGCTCATGTCGTCGGCATAGGGCGAGGCGCTTGGAATGCAGGACACCGACCAGCCGGCGGGCACCGGCTGCTTCTGGTATTCGGTGATCGCCGAGGTGCACTGGTCGCGCGTGTCGAAGGTCGAGGGCAGCACAACCATGCCGCCCTGTGGGCCGGCAACGACCAGGTACCAGACCAGCGCAATGGTGGATGACATGGAAATTCCTCACGGTTGAATGGGAGAGTCGCCCGACTCTAGCAATTCTCGCGAGGCGGCGGAAGCGCGGCATTGGGCAGCGGTGCCGACAGCCTGGAGGCGACCGCGCGGGACGCCTCCCTCAAGGCGAGGGCCTGGCATGCCCTCGCCTTGATGAAGAGCATTGGAAAGCCGCTGCCGGGCCTGCGCTCAATCGGCGGCGAAGCAGTAGAACAGCCCGTCGCCGCCGGTGCCCTTCAGCGCCTCCTGGCTGCAGCCGCCGCGCGAGGCGTGCGAGGAGTTCCACGATTTCGCGGCCGCCGAATCGTCCAGTCCGGTGCGATCCGAATGGCCCATCATCGCCGCCCCTTCGGCGCCGCTCATGGTCCAGTCGCCACAGGTCTGGTCGGCGATGCGGGTGCCGTCGGGCTTGGAGCCGGTCAGGATATCGTGGCGATTCGGCGTGTCGCCGCGGCCGTTGATGACCTCGCCCTTTTCGTTGAGCGCCGTCTGCTTGGTCAATTTGTTGGCGTCCGAATGCAGGGAGGCGACGTCGTCGGCGATCTTCTCGCCCTTGGCGTTGAACCACGGCCCCTTGCCGATGCGGTCCTTCGCGTCGGTGTCGTCGGTGGAAAGATAGGCGTGCCACGTCTTGCCCTGCACGCCGGCGGCTTCGGCCAGCGAGGTGCAATGGGCATCCGCGCCCTGCAGGCCGCCGAGGTCGGCGCCCTTGCCCGAGCCCGCGCTGGTGACGAAGAAACTCATCGTCGCGTCCTGCGCGACGGCGGCACCGCCGGTCGCGGCGAGGATGAGGGTGGTGGCGACAAGCAATCTGCGCATGGATTTCCTCCGCTGGTTGGATGACCGCTTAACGGGAAACGCGGCACGGACCGGAATTATTCCCGGTCGCTGTCGGATAGTGCGGAGGTTTGACGGCCCGATGTCAGGCCGGCTGCTGGTACGATACCCAGCGATCGTGCTTGGCCTGATAGGTCTGGCCGGTGCGCGTCAGGTCCGGGCTCGCCATCGGCACGATGCGGGCGGCGATCTCGGAGGGGTGCGGCAGCGTCTCGGGATCTTCGCCGGGCACCGCCTGCGCCCGCATGGCGGTGCGGGTGGCGCCGGGATCGACGGCGTTGACGCGCAGCGGATAGTTTTTCGTCTCATCCGCCCAGGAGCGCATCATCGTCTCCACCGCCGCCTTGGAGGCCGCGTAGGGACCCCAGAAGGCGCGCGCCGAATGCGCGGCGTTGGACGACAGGATGATGGCGCGCCCGGCGTCGGACAGGCGCAACAGCGGGTCGACCGAGCGGATCAGTCGCCATGTCGAGGTGACGTTGATCGCCATCACCTTCTCGAAGGTCTTCGCCTCGATATGGCCGAGCGGCGAGATGGTGCCGAGCACGCCGGCATTCGCCACGAGGATGTCCAGCTTGCCCCAGCGCTCGTGGATGGCGCCGCCCAGCCGGTCGATGCCGTCCATGTCGGCGAGGTCGAGCGGGACCAGCGTCGCCTCGCCCTTGCCGCTGCGGGCATGCTCGGCCTTGATCTCGTCGTCGAGTTCTTCGAGCCCGCCGACGGTGCGCGCCACCGCGATCACATGCGCGCCGGCCGCCGCCATATGCTTGGCGATGAAGTAGCCGATGCCGCGCGAGGCGCCGGTGATGACAGCGAGACGGCCGGTGAGATCGGGAAGGGGATCGGTCATGAAAACTTTGCTGAATTCAGAAACGGCTTACGATCCGCCCACCGCCAGCAGCGACAGCGTGCGCACGTTGTCGGAATGCTCGAAATCGGCAAGGCGCGTGGGATACTGGCTGGTGAAGCAGGCATCGCAGAATTGCGGGACCTCGTCGTTGCGGGCGGCCTCGCCGACGGCACGGTAGAGCCCGTCGATGGTGAGGAAGCCCAGCGAATCGACACGGATGAATTCCGCCATCTCCTCTACCGACATGCGGGAAGCCAGCAGCTTGGATTTCTCCGGCGTGTCGACGCCGTAGAAGCAGGAAGCGCGGGTCGGCGGCGAGGCGATGCGCATGTGCACTTCCTTCGCACCGGCATCGCGCACCATCTGCACGATCTTCTGGCTGGTCGTGCCGCGCACGATCGAATCGTCCACCAGCACCACGCGCTTGCCCTCGATCATCTTGCGGTTGGCGTTGTGCTTCAGCTTCACGCCCATATGGCGGATGGAATCGCCGGGCGAAATGAAGGTGCGCCCGACATAGTGGTTGCGGATGATGCCGAGTTCAAAGGGCAAGCCCGCTTCCTGCGAAAAGCCGATGGCCGCCGGCGTGCCGGAATCCGGCACCGGCACCACGACATCGGCCTCGACCGGGCTTTCGCGCGCCAGTTCAGAGCCGATGCGCTTCCTCACGTCATAGACGTTGCGGCCCTCCACGCTGGAATCGGGGCGAGCGAAATAGACGTATTCGAAAATGCAGAAGCGCGTCTTCTGCGGCTCGAACGGGAACAGGCTTTCGATGCCTTTCGAGGTGACGACGACCATCTCGCCCGGCTTGATGTCGCGCACGAAGCGGGCGCCGATGATGTCGAGTGCGCAAGTTTCGGAAGCGAGGATCCAGGCGCCGTCGAGGTCGCCCAGCACCAGCGGGCGGATGCCCAGCGGGTCGCGGCAGCCGATCATCTTCTTCGACGACAGCGCCACCAGCGAGAAGGCGCCCTCGACCTGCCGCACCGCGTCGATGAAGCGGGCGTTGAGGTCGCGCTCCTTCGACATGGCGACGAGATGCAGGAGCGTCTCGGTGTCGGAGGTGGAGGAGAAGATTGCGCCCTGCTTCTGCAGCGTGCGCTGCACGGTCATGGCGTTGGTGAGGTTGCCGTTGTGGGCGACGGCGAAGCCGCCGTCGGCGAGTTCGGCGAAGAAGGGCTGGATGTTGCGCAGGCCGGCGCCGCCGGTGGTGGCGTAGCGCGTGTGGCCGATGGCGCGGTTGCCGGGCAGCCGGTCGAGCACCGACTGTTTGGTGAAGGTGTCGCCGATCAGGCCGACATGCCGCTCGACGTGGAATTGCGCGCCGTCATAGGAGACGATGCCGGCCGCTTCCTGGCCGCGATGCTGGAGGGCATGCAGGCCCAGCGTGACGATGGCCGCCGCGTCCTGCCGGCCGAAGATGCCGAACACGCCGCATTCGTCGTGGAAGTGATCGTCCGCCTCGGCCGAAAGTCCGTCGTCGGAAGGCACGTCGCCTGCGTCTGCCATGGGCCGGAAGCCTCTCATCCGCTAAAGCCGCGATATAGGCTCATGACGGCCGGAAAGCAACGCACGCGACGCCGCGCCCCGATGCTTCTGCGGCGACCCGATCAATTGTTTGCCGGCGGCGCGTCGGCGGGGGCGCTGTCGTCCGGTCCGTCGGCCGGCGCATCGCCGTCCGTCCCGTCGGCGGGGGCGTTGCCCTGGTCTGCGGGCGCTGCCGCGGGCGGGCTGGCCGTATCGGCGCCCGGCGTGGCGGGTTCCTCGGGGCGCAGCTTCTTCAGGATGGCGTTTTCCGGGTCTTCCGGCAGCAGGGCCTCGATCCGGTTGCCGATGGATTCCAGCAGCGGCCGGGATTTGGCGTTGGCGATCCAGCCGGGCACGCGGTCGCCGGCCAGCCAGTTGAAGAACATCAGCGCCACGGCGACGACGAGGATGCCGCGCGCCGCGCCGTAGAGGAAGCCCAGCGTGCGGTCGAGCGCGCCGACCCTGGAATCGATGATCCAGTCGGCGATCTTCATGGTGATGACCGTGACGACGATGAGCGCGATGATGAAGACGATGCCGGCGGCCGCCGCCATCGCGATCTTGTCGTTGTCGATATAGGGCTGCACGTAGGGGATGACGGGTTTGTAGAAGAAGAACGCCGCCGCAGCGGCCGCCGCCCACGAGGCGATGGAAAGGACCTCGCGCGACAGGCCGCGCACCATCGCAAGCATCGCCGAGACAAGGGTGAAGCCGACGAGGATTCCGTCAAGCAGCGTAATCGGCATGTGTTCCCAACTCCATGAGCCGTCAGTCGTCCCCGGTGTCGCGGCTGCGGCGGGAGCCGGCAATGCGCGCCACAAGATCGGCAAGCTCGGTCGGTCGAAAAGCGCCGGCCCCTATTCCCCCGGCTATTTCCTCGCCGCCCTTGGCACTTCCCACGGGCAGGACCGCGCTTCCAAAACCCAGCTTTTCGGCCTCCTTGAGCCTCTGCTGCGCATGCGCAACCGGCCTCACGGCGCCCGAAAGGCTGATTTCGCC
The DNA here is from genome assembly GCA_051954615.1 of Mesorhizobium sp. Taxonomy (GTDB): domain Bacteria; phylum Pseudomonadota; class Alphaproteobacteria; order Rhizobiales; family Rhizobiaceae; genus Mesorhizobium. The sequence goes on from JBQCHN010000268.1 coordinate 7,269, forward strand.
GAAATAGACGCAATCGGCGGGCAGGGCAAGCCCGGTGAGCGATGACACCAGTGCCGCCGCCACCGCGAGGTCTGCCGCCGGTTCGGAGATGCGGTAGCCGCCGGCGACATTCAAGTAGACGTCGTGCTGGGAAAACCGCACGCCGCAATGCGCCTCCAGCACGGCGAGGATCATGGCCAGCCGGGCGCTGTCCCAGCCGACCACGGCCCGGCGCGGCGTGCCGAGCGGGGAGGGGGCGACGAGCGCCTGTATTTCGACCAGCACCGG
>JBQCHN010000269.1:0-8291 GCA_051954615.1 Mesorhizobium sp.
AAGCGGGGCCTGCGCATCCTCGATGCGCTGGATGCGGTGGCGGCGCGGCACAAGGCCAAACCGGCCGAGGTGGCATTGGCCTGGATCATCGCCCGGCCGGACGTGACCGCGCCGATCGCCAGCGCGACCAGCCTGGAGCAACTGGAGAGCCTGATCCGCTCGGCGTCGCTGCCGCTGTCGGCCGCCGATATAAGGGAGCTGGACGACGCCAGCGCCTGAACCTTGCCGAGGCCTACTTCGCCTCGGCCTTCAGTTCCGCCAGCCGCTTGACGGCGGTCGGCGGCAGCGGCGGCGGGTTCGGCTGGAGTGATGCCTCGACGAGCAGGGCGTCGCACGCCGCTTCCGTCTCCGAAATCAGCCGCCGCATGAACTCGTCCTTGCCGAGGCCCGGCGGGATGGGGGGCAGGAAGCGGGCGCGGATGGTTCCCGGATAGCGCAGGAACTTGCGGCGCGGCCAGTAGAGGCCGGCGACGTGGGCGACGGGCACCACCGGCAGGCCGAGCTGCGTGTAGATCTCGACGATGCCGTATTTGTAGGCCGGCTCGGCGCCGGGCGCCCGGCGCGTGCCTTCGGGATAGATGATGAGCTGGCGCGGGTTGCGCGCCATTTCGGCTCGCGTGGCGGCGGTGACGGCCTTCAGCGCCTTAGAGCGGCTGCCGCGATCGACCGGGATCATCCGCATCTTCTGGATGTACCAACCGAAGAAGGGAATCCAGGTCAGTTCGCGCTTGAGGATGTAGAGCGGGTCCTTCAGGTAGGGGAAGAAGGCTATCGCGTCCCAGAACGACTGGTGTTTGGGCGCGAGGATGAAGGAGCCTTCCGGCAGGTTCTCCGTGCCGGCGATGTCGCTGCGGGTGCCCGCGATCACGCGGTAGAGCCACAGGCTGGTGCGCGACCAGAATTTCGGCACGAACCAGGCGCGATGGCGCGGCGAGAGGAAGTAATAGGGCGTCCAGAAGATCATCTGGACAACCAGATTGACATAGAACGCAAAGTTGAAAGCCAGCGAACGGAGGTAGAGCATCGGCGGGGCTGCCCGGTAGGATTTGCCGTTCGTTACACCAAGGTTGGCGAAAAAGGAAACGGCTATCGGACAGAAGGGGTCGTGGCACCGGCCAGCGTGACGCCGTCGGGTGTCGGCTTCAAAGGCACGATCCCGCGCGCCAGCGCCAGGAGATACTTGTTGTACTCGGTGAACAGTACGCGCAGCGCCTCCGGCTTGGTCAGCCAGTTACCATTGCCGAGATCGGAATTGACTACCGGATAGGGTTCCAGCCGGGCGCCGCCCAGCAGCCGGCCGAGCTCCAGCAGGCTGCGCGGCATATGGTAGTTGTTGGTGACGACGATGATGCTGCCATAGGCGTGGTTCTCCACCCACTTGGCGCTTTCCTCGGCGTTGCCGATGGTATCGAGTGCGGTGCGGTCGAGGTCGACGCAGCAGGAAAACAGCGCCTTGTCGCCGCCCATCGCCTTCTGCAACTGGAAGCGACTGGCGGAGGGATGGACGCCGCTGATCAGTAGCCGTTGTCCCTTGCCCGATTCGAGCAGTTCCATCGCCGCGTCGAGCCGCGCCTGGCCGCCGGTCAGAACGATGATGGCATCGGCCTTTTGCGGATCGGCCGGGGTCGACAGGTGGGCGACATGGCTGGCGAACCAGCCGAAGCCGACGACGAAGCAGGCGGCGACCAGGACCATGCAGCCGAGCGCAACGCGCACGACGGCGCGGCCCGGCAGGCGTGCGCCATCGACCGCCGCCGGCGCGGTATCCGCCGTGTCGATCGAATCCTGCCCCTTCATGCTCACATGGTTAACTCCGAATTGCGGCCTTTGGTAGGTCGCAGCCGTCGTTTGGTTGCGCCAGGTCAAATCCATCGGTTTCAGCCTTATCCCGTGTCGGTCTGGCGAGCGTCGATGTCGCTGAGGAAGGCCACGACCGTGGCGTGTGAGGTCGCCGCCGTCAAAACGCCGATGACAAGCACCATCAGGAAGACGCCGAGATAGCCGGCCCAGCCGATGGCGAAATGGCCGAACAGCGCGGTCGCCTGGTCGGCCTGCGGGGTCGCCATGTTGCGCGACGACCACCACGAAAAGACGATGAAGACGAGGATCGCCGCCGCGCCGCCGGCAGCCGCGCCTTTCATGCCGGTTAAAAGGAAATGGCGGCGGAACTCGCGGGCGATGAAGCGTGCCTCGGCGCCGACGAAATGCAGTACCTCGATGATGTGGCCGTTGCCGGCCATCGCGCCACGCGTGGCGAAGACGACGGTCAGCACTGTCGCCGCCAGCATCAGCGCCAGCACGGCGATGCCGATGGCGACCGTGGTGCGCGCCATGGTGACCAGCCGGTCCACCCAGGTGCGATGGTCGTCCAGCCCCGCCGTCGGCAGCTTGCCGGCGAGCGCTGTCCTCAAGGCCGTGAAATCCGGCGGGTTCGCCTCGTCGATGGTGACGATGACGAGACGCGGCACCGGCAGGGCCTCGATATCCAGTCCTGCGCCCAGCCAGGGTTCGAGAAGGCGCGCGGTGGCGTCGCGGTCGACGATGCGGGTGCCGGTCACGCCCGGCGTCGCGGCGGCGATCTCGGCGGCGGTGGCGAGGGCGGCCTCCATGTCCAGCCCGTCGGCCGGCTTGATCTGGATCGTCGCCTCGCGCGAGATCTGGTTCTCCCACACCGAGGCGGTGTCGCGCACCAGCGTCACCGCGCCGAAGGTGAGGCACGAGAGGAAGGTCATGATGGCGATGACCAGCACCAGCGCGCGCCCGGCGATGTTGCCGGCCGGCACGATGGGGGCGCTGCGCCGCTGGATGCGTTCGCGCACCTCGACGCGTCTGGCTCCGCTCTCTTCGGGGTGGTCGGCGGACAGCTCAGTCATAGATGTCCAGCCTTCCGCCAGAGAGAATCAGCCGGCGCGCGTCGACCTGGTCCATCAGGCCGAGGTCGTGGGTGGCGATGACGACGGCGGTGCCCAGCCGGTTCAGTTCGATGAACAAGCGCAGCAGGCGGCGGGCAAGCTGCGGGTCGACATTGCCGGTGGGTTCGTCGGCGAGCAGGATCTCCGGCTGCTCGATCAGGGCGCGGGCGATGGCAGTGCGCTGCTTTTCGCCGCCCGAGAGCACCGGCGGGAGGACGTGCATGCGCTCGCCCAGTCCCACCCATTTCAGAAGTTCGGTCACATCGGTGCGGTAGCTGGATTCCTCGCGCCCGCGCACGCGCAGCGGCAGCGCCACGTTCTCGTAGGTCGTCATGTGATCGAGCAGGCGGAAATCCTGGAACACCACGCCGATGCGCCGGCGCAGCAGCGGCAGTTCCGAACGCGGGATGCGGGCGCGATCCTTGCCGAAGACGGTGATCAGCCCGCGCGTCGGCTTCAGCGACAGGAACAGCAGGCGCAGCAGGGTCGTCTTGCCGGCGCCCGACGGTCCGCTGAGGAACTGGAACGAGCGCTCCGGTATCTGCAGGGTGATGTCGCGGAGGATTTCCGGACCCATGCCATAGCGGAGGCCGACATTTTCGAAGCGGATCACGTTCGACGACCTGGGTGATTGCGTGGCGGCACGCCGCCCGTTTCTTTGGAACCATCGGGCGGCATGGTTAACGGGCGGTTAAATCGTGGCTCTGGTGGGTGCGTCAAAGTCTCTCCGGTCGGGAAGCGTTAACCAATTCCGTTTACGAAAAACGCAATATGGCACTATCAGGGACAATCTCGGGCGCAAGGGCGCACAGGCGGACGGCACGCCCGGTTTCCGGCGAAATCATGGCCGCCGCCGCATTCGATGGCGCGGCGCCGCGCCGCGCCGTTGATCCCGCCGATGTCGTCGACGCCGACTACGAGGTCGTGCGGCCCGGCAGGCCAGAACCGATCCCGGCGGTGAAGGTCGAGACTGCGCAGGTGTCGCCGCGCGTTGGCATGGATATGCTGCGCAAGGAAAAGACGGAACCGGAACGACGGTCACCGGCGCGTGGCGGCCCGCTGTTCTGGATCACCGGCATCGGCATCGCGCTCGCCGCCTTCTGGGTCTCTGGAGGGCATGCGCTGGTGCGCGATTCGGGGCTGCTTTCCGGGCCGCCGGAAGTCCAGGCCGCTTTCAGTGTGACCGGCGTCAGGTCGCGCTTCGACGTGTCGGGAACCAAGCCCGTGCTGCTCGTCGACGGCGAGGCCGCCAACGAGGGCGGCGAGGCCGGCGTCCTGCCGCCGCTGGAAATCCGTGTCGCCGCGTCCGACGGCCGCGTGACGCGCTATACGCTGGGGACATCCGGCCGCATTCTGGCTGCCGGCGAAAGATTCGCCTTTTCCAGCCGATTGGACGTGCCTAAGAACGGCGTAGGGACCGTATCGGTCACGTTCGCCGAATAGGTCGGCCGAGGTTTGGCCGAACCGGATCTCACAAACCCTGAACGATAGGGGAAGACGCAGCATGCCAGTCGTTCGCGGCAAATCCATCGAGGTGCTGTTTTCGGCGTCGGCCATTGCCCAGCGCAATCTGGAGCTGGCCAAGGAGATCGCCTCGCGCGACTACCACGACCTGCTGGTCATCTCGGTCTTGAAGGGATCGTTCATCTTCGCCGCCGACCTCATCCGCGCCATGCACGACGCCGGTCTTGCGCCGGAGGTCGAGTTCATCTTCATCTCCAGTTACGGCGCCGGCACCAGCAGCGGCGAGGTGAGGGTACTGCGAGACATCGACAACGAGGTTGCCGGGCGCGACGTGCTGTTGATCGACGACATCCTGGAATCGGGCAAGACGCTGAAGTTCACCCGCGAGCTGATGTTGTCGCGCGGCGCCAAAAGCTGCTCGATCGCCGTGCTGCTCGACAAGCGCATGCGCCGCCAGACCACGCTGAATGCCGACTATGTCGGCTTCGACTGCCCGGATTTCTTCGTCGTTGGCTACGGCATGGATGTCGGGCACGCTTTTCGCGAATTGCCCTTTGTCGGCATCGTGCGCGGCGACGCGTGAAATCCCGTGAGGCCGGGCCGGGATCAGCAAAAGTTTAACGCTTAGCCGCCATGGTGCGCGCCATGGCAAAGCTTCTGATCGTCGAGGACGACGAATCCGTCCGCACACTCGCGGCCCGCGCGCTCGAACGCGCCGGGCACCAGATCGATGTCGCCGCCGATGGCGCGGCCGGACTGGCCTCGATCCGCGCAGCGGCTGGCGGCTACGACCTCGTCGTTTCCGATATCCGCATGCCGGAAATGGACGGCATCGAGATGGCGAAGGCCGCGGCCGCCGCCTATCCGGCGATGCGCATCATGCTGGTCACCGGCTATGCCGACCAGCGCGAGCGCGCCGAGGAACTGAACGGCATCATTCGCGACGTCGTGCAGAAGCCGTTCACGCTCGCCGAAATCCGCGAGCGGGTGAGCCGCGCGCTGAACTGACTGCCGGGTATCGAGCCGCTGCCCGGAACTACGAAGCCGGTTCCGCCTCTGCACCCTGTCCGTCCGCTTCTTCCCAGAAGGTCAGCCGATTGCCGAAAGGGTCCGCGACGGTGACTTCCCGGGTCTGCCATGGCGTGTGTTCCAGGCCTGGCCGCGCGAAGCGATACCTCTTCCCGATCAACTCCTGATGGAGGGCCGCCACGTCCTGCGTGCGGATGCGAACAGCGGAACCCGGCGTGCCGTCGCCATGATGTTCGCTGAGATGCAGGACGCAGGCATCGCGCGAGATTCCGATATAGAGTGGAGCGTTGTCGTCGAAGCGGTGCTCCCAGTCGATCGTGAAGCCAAGGAAGCCGACATAGAACTCATGCGCCTTGGCCACGTCGAAGATGCGCAGGATGGGCGTTACGTCGCCGAATTTCGTCATCGTTCACCATCGCAGGATAGAATGCCCGTAGGGACAGGGTTCGGATCGGGCCCTACTTCAATTCCAGCAGGCGTTCCAGGTAACTGCGCTCGACGTCGGGCGAGAGCGCGTTGCCCAGCCGCTTGCGGATGGCTTCGAGGATCTGGCGCGCGCGCTGCACGTCGATCTCGTCCGGCACTTTCACCGAATCGCCGAAGTCCGGGCCTTCGGTGGCGCGGGGACGGCCGAGCGGGTCGCGGTCGGCATTCTGCTGGCGGCCGCCCGACTGTGCGCCGCCCTCGTCGCCCTGCATGGCCTGCAACTGTTGCATCATGTCCTGCGCGCCCTTGCGCAGGGCCTCCAGCGCCCGGCCCTGATGGCCGACGGCGCCGTTGCCATCCGCTTCGCCGAGCGAACGTTCGGCACCGCCCATTTCCTTGCCGGCATCGCCGAAACCCTGGTTCGGCTGCAGCCCCAAGCCTTCCAGGCTCTTGCCGAGCTGTTCCAGGTCCTTCTGCAGCTTGCCCTGGCCTTCCTGCAACTGCTTCAAGGCATCGGCGAATTCCTGCGGCGTCATCGGCTTGCCGCCGCCCTGCTGGCCTTGCTGGCCGTTCTGCGGCTGATCCTGCTCGCCCGGCATGCCCTGGTTCTCGCCGAACTGCTGCTCGTCGCCCTGCTGTCCGGGTTGCATGCGGTCCATGCGGAAGGTTTCGTTCATCATCTCCTGCTGGCGGCGCATGATCTCGCCCAGCTTGTCCATCTGCTGGCGCATCTCGCTCTGGCCCTGTCTTTGCTGCTGCTGACGGCCGGCCTGCAGGTTGTTCATCATGTCTTCGAGCTGCGACAGCAACTGCTGCGCCTTGTCGCGGTCTCCCGACTTCGCCAGATTCTCGATCTGGTCCATCATCCGCTCGAGGTCGCGCTGGCTGAGTTCCCTGGCGCCGTCGGGCATGCGCGGGGCGTTCCTGTCATTGGGATGGCGTTCGGCGAATTCGCGCAGGAAATCCTGCATCGCCTGGCGCAATTCCTTCATCGCCTTGTCGATTTCCTCGTCGCTGGCGCCGTTCTTCAACAGATCCTGCAGGTTCTGCTGCGCCTGCCTGAGCTTCCTCTCGGCCGCCGACAGGTCGCCTTCCTCGATGCCAAGTGCGATGTCCCACATGTAGGAAACGACGTCGCGCAACTGGTCGTCGCTGTCGGCCAGCTTGAGCCGGCTGCGGGCGCTCATGATGGCCAGGTAATGCGCCATGTTGTCGAACGTATCCTCCGGACGCAGCGTGATGGCGTCCATCAGGTCGAGCACGTGCGGGCGGGCGTTGGCATCCAGCCCAAGCAGGCGCCGCTGCTCGATCACGGCGCGCGCCAGCGGGTTGGTGAAGGGCCGTTCCGGCATGGTGAGCGTCTTCGTCTCGCTACGGGCGACCTGACCGGCGTCGTCGGTCGCCTCCAGCGTCAGCCGGATGGTCGAGCCGGCCCAGACATGCTCGGTCAGGTCCTTGGTGGTGCGGGCGGCCTTGGCCTTGCCGCCGCGGCGCGGCAGGGAAAGCGGCATTTCCGGCACGGGATAGAGCGGGCGGGCACCCGGTGCGGGCGGATCGGCTAGCGCAAAGTCGGCTCGTGCCGAGGCGGCGCCGTAGTCGTCGTCGATCTGGTAGTTCAGTTCCATCGTGCCGTTGGCGGCGCGCTTCGGTTCGCCGGCGAAGCGGATTTGCGGTGCGGTGTCCGGTACGACGGCGAAACGCCAGCGGCCGCGCTCGGTTTTGTCGGATTTCAGTACGAGTTCGCCGTCGGTATTGAGCTTGCCGGCGAACTGACGAACGGCCGGACCTGTCGCGGGTGCGCCGGTGCTTCCTGCTCTGGGCGTGTTGGCGCTAGTCGCCTTGGGTTGCGCGGCCTCGATCTGCCGGGTGTTGCCGCCGGTGTCCCGATAGCCCAGCGTTTCGTCGCCCGTCCCGCCGGTAACCCGCAGGGTGACGTCGCTACCCTGCGGCACGCTGAAGGCGCCGGCGCCCTGGTTGGCGTCGGCGGTGAGGAAGATCGGCGGCTTGCCGGTATAGGCCGGCGGCGTCACCCAGGCGTCGATGCGCGGCGGCACGGTTTCCGCCGTCGGCCGCTGGCGGAAGGCATCGGCGACGCTGCCGCCTTGCGGACCGAGCGAGAAGGCGGCTGCTGCGACAAGGGCGAGGGCCGCCACCGCGCGCAGCGCCCAGGGGTCGCGGTCCGGCACGCGCGGGCGCGGCAGGTCGGCACCAAGCCGGTTGAGACGGGCCGCCATCCGGCGTTGGTGCTCATCCCACAACGCTTGAGAGAAGGCCGATCCGTGGCCGCTTGGCCGGTCGGTGCGGACCTGCAAGGGCGTATGCAGCAAGGCATTTGCAGCCTCGATGCGGCGGTCCACTTCGGCGGCCGTCGGCAGGCGGAAGAAACGCAAGGGATAGAGCGCGGCCAGCGCGGCCAGTGCAAAGCCCGCCACGACGACGAGGCGCACGGTATCCGACAGG
>JBQCHN010000270.1:0-3199 GCA_051954615.1 Mesorhizobium sp.
CACGGTCGCCACCATCGACAACCGCAACTGGGAACTGCGCGACCAGCGCGGGCCTGTGCAGCGGCTGTCGCAGTCGCGGGCGATCGCGCTGGACATGGAATCGGCCACCATCGCCGCCAACGGCTTCCGCTTCCGCGTGCCCTACGGCACGCTGCTGTGCGTGTCCGACAAGCCGCTGCATGGCGAGTTGAAGCTGCCGGGCATGGCGACCGAGTTCTACAAGCGGCAGGTGGCGCAGCACCTCACCATCGGCATCCGGGCGATGGAGAAGCTTGCGGAAATGCCGATGGAGCGGCTCCATTCGCGCAAGCTGAGGAGCTTTTCGGAGACGGCCTTCCAGTAGCGGCCGGCCTCAACCGCCGTTGACCAGCCCCAGGATGAGGCGGTGCATGTTGCCGCCGTCGCGGAATTCGTCGCGGTCGAAGTCGCGGCCCTGCTGGCGCTGCGCGTCGGACGCGGCCTTGAGACGCTTGGTCAGTTCCTGCCTGATAACCTTGCAGTTCGGATCGTTCTCGACGGTGAAGCCGACGGAAAAGCCTTCGATCGTTCTGACCATCGCCTTGATCGTGTCGCCGTGCACCTTTTCATGGGCCAGAACGCCGGCGGCGAACGTATCCCAGCGCCGGCGCACGGCATCCGGCAAACGGGTGGTCGGCTTCGGCACCGTGTAGGTGATGGTGAGCCACGGCTTGGCCGCGGCCAGAACGCAGGCGCTGCCGCGCTTTTCGTATTTGCGCGACCATTTGAGGTCGAAGGTCGTGTGGGCAATGGCACGGCTGCCGCCGGCTGTAGGGCCGTTCTCCCCGATGGAGACATAGAGTTCCTCGCCAGTCTTTCCGGTTATCGGATAGGTGGCGACTTTCTCGGCAATCTGTCCGTCGGCCCATACCGGCGAAGAGACCATCGACAACAACACAAGGATGGGCAGTAGGCGGGGATGCGGCATGATCGGTCTTCCGTTGACGCTTCTCATTGCCTCATCGAGCCTTCGAGCGCCAGAGCAGCGGCGTCGCGACGAACGCAATCCGTCGCTCCCAGCCATTGTCCTTTGCCGGATTCATACGATGCCGGACGCTTCCGTCCGGCTGCAAAATGCCGGTTTTCCCTTGCCGCATTTATGCGACGCCCGACGGTTCCGTCCGGCTGCAAAATGCTCTATCGCCTACCATCAATGAGCCGTATTTTTCAGGTCGATCCGGCATTATGAAAACCGCGTCGAAGCCGCATCTCATCGTTCTGGCCGCCTACGCCGCCATGCTGGCGTTGGCGCTGATGGTCTTGGCCGGCTATTTCGGCGCTTATTCTTCCTTCCTCGACGCGTTCAGCCATTTCCGTGTGCATTTCGCAGCGGCGTCGGCGCTGCTGGCTCTGCTGCTTCTGGCGACGCGATTCCGGCTGACGGCAGGCTCGGTGCTCATCTTCGCCGTCGCCTGCCTCGCCACCCTTCCCGCCAGCGTGTTCGGGCTGACGGCTCCCGTACAGGCTGGCTCGATAGCCGCGGCGAACGGCCAGCCGATCTACCGGCTGTTGCAGATGAACCTGCGCTTCAACAATCCCGCCCCGGAAAAGGTGCTGTCGCTGATCGGCTCTGTGCAGCCCGATATCATCACCTTCGAGGAAACCTCACAGATGTGGGAAGACAAGCTGTCGCTGGTCGCCCACGCCTATCCCTATCACATCGGTTGCGGCGGTGAGTTCGGGACGACGATCATGTCGCGGCGGCCCTTCGTGGAGGGCAACGAGCCAGGTTGCTACGACTCCGGCACTTTGGCCACGGCGAAGGTGGATCTCGGCGGCACGGTGATCGACGTGGCTGCGGTCCATCTCGGCTGGCCCTGGCCCCGCCGGCAGGTGCGCCAGATCGACAACCTGTCGGCGCCACTGGCTGCTTTCGGCGACGATGCCATCATGGCCGGCGACTGCAATGCCGCCGCCTGGAGCGCGGCGGTGCACCGGCTGGCCGGCAAGGGCGGGTTCACGATCATGCCGTCCGTCGGCGCCACCTGGCTCTGGCGGCGGCTGCCGGATGCCCTGCGCTCCGTCGGCCTGCCCATCGACCAGGTCTTCTCCAAGGGCGGAGTCACCATCCATTCGGCGCGCAAGCTCGAGCCGGCCGGCTCCGACCATCTGCCGATCCTGGTGGAGTTCAGCGTGAGGCCGACAAAGCCGCAGGACGAGAACCAGACCGCCACGGTGTCGGCCGAACCGGAGCGCATCGCCAGGCTCGGCGCCAAAAGCTGAAGCATCAGCGCTCCCGCACGAAGGCGGCGACCAGCCGCTCGACCGGCCCGTCGTCGCCATGTTCCCGCCTGTCGAAGGCGACCTGCCGTGCCTCGTAGGTGCGATAGACCGCATCGATGCGCCGTTTCGCCTCGCGGCGCGTGCGCCGGCAGGAGGGATCCTCGTCAAAGGCAACGCCGCGCGCCGCTTTCGAGGCGGCCGCCACCATGGTACGGGCAATGCGTCCATGCGTGTGTTCGTGCTTGCGCACTCCGGCGAAGAAACGCTTCCAGCGGGCGGCGAGCGACGCTGGCATGGATGACGTTACGCGCGGGAACACATAGGCGAGATTCAATGTGCCGTCGGCGGCGGTCAGGCGACATGCCTTGCCGGTCGACCTGACCTCGAACCGCCAATCCACCGTGTATGTGGTCTGGGCGATGGCGCGCGTCATGAAACCTTGCCTGGGTCCGTTGCGGTCCATGGCGTCGACCAGCGCCTGTCCGGTGCCGCCGACGATCGGATAGGTCTGCGTGCGCGTCACGACCTTGACGCCGGCTTGGACCGGAGCCGTCAGGCAACCGCCGATCACGGCGGCAAGCATCGTCTTGACAGCGATCGAGCGCATGGCCTGTTTCCGCGGCAACGATCAAACAGACCATGAGGGGCACAAGGATTCAACGCCCGGCAACGTCGTTTATCCCTTTCCGTCGCCGCCTCGCGGCGGCGCTACATCACATGCCCTGATAGACAGGCCCCTCGCCGCCCTGCGGCGGCACCCAGTTGATGTTCTGGTTCGGATCCTTGATGTCGCAGGTCTTGCAGTGGACGCAATTCTGCGCGTTGATGACAAACCGTACGTCCTTAGCGTTCGGATCGGCGGCGGCGTTGCCGTCCTTGTCCACCCACTCATAGACACCGGCGGGGCAATAGCGCGTCGACGGCCCGGCGTAGATGTCGTGCTCCGAGCGTTTCTGCA
>JBQCHN010000271.1:0-3902 GCA_051954615.1 Mesorhizobium sp.
TCGTCGAAGGCCCCCTCCGCCTGGCTCACATAGGTGAGCGCGCGCAGACCGGCGTCGATCGGGTCGCCGGTCTCGAACCGCTGCTCCAATTCCGAGCGGAGACGCGCCGTATCGGCCTCGCGCACCAGGTCGCGCTCGACGCGGCGTTTTTCTTCGCCTGCCTCCAGCTTCAACCGCTTCAGCCCATAGCCGACGTTCTGCTCGACATTGAGGTGCGGAAAAATGGCATAGGACTGGAACACCATGTTGGTGGGGCGGCGGTTGGCCGGGATGCCGTCCATCGGCTGGCCGTCGACCGCGATCGAGCCGGTCGTCGGATTGTCGAAACCGGCGATCATACGAAGCAGCGTGGTCTTGCCGCAGCCGGACGGGCCGAGCAGCGAGAAGAACTCGCCCTCGTTGATGGAAAGGTTCGCCTCGTCCAGCGCCTTGAAGGCTCCGTAGCTGCGCGTGACGTTCCTGATTTCGATCATGGGCCTGATTTCGGCCATCGGCCTGGTTTCGCCCATTGGCCGCGCGCTCTGTTCAGGCATACAGCCCTCCCTCGGATTGGGTGCGCCGTGCTGCTCGGCGCCGCAGCACTTCGGCGATGGACAGGAGAATGAAGGAGGCGACGAGCAGAAGCGTGCCGAGCGCCAGCACACCGGGCAGCTTGGCGGCGAAACGGAGCTGGCCCCAGATGTAGATCGGCAACGTCGCTTCCGTGCCGGTCAGGAAGAAGGCGATGATGAACTCGTCCAACGAGATGGTGAAGGAGACCAGTAGGCTGGAGATGATTGCCGGCGTCACCATCGGCAGCGTCACGCGCCGGAAGGTACCGAAGGCGCTTTCGCCAAGATCGGCCGAGGCTTCTTCCAGCGAACGGTCGAAGCCCTCGAAGCCCGAGGTCAGCACCGTCATCGAATAGGGGATGCAGACCAGCACATGGCCGAGCACGACGGTGAACAGCGACAGCGACAGGCCGAGCTGGAGGATGACAAGCAGCATTGAGATGGCGACGATGATTTCCGGCAGCACCAGCGGCGCCATGATCAGCCCGTTGATGGGGCGCCGGCCAGGAAAGCGGTAGCGGGTAATGGCGCGCGCCGCGAGAATGCCGAAGACGGTGGAAAGCACCGACGCCGACAGGCCGACGATCAGGCTGTTCCAGGCGGCGTTGAGCAGTTCCGGCGTATGCGGCAGACCCTCGTACCATTTCCAGGTGAAGCCGGAGAGCGGGAACTTCGGCGTCGCCGCCGTATTGACCGAAAAGACCGGCAGGAACAGCACCGGCACGTAGAGGAAGGCGACGTAGAGCACCGCGTAGACGGAGAGCCAGCCGCCCGGCAGGAGCCGTTTCAACCCGCTCATCGCGCCAGCCTCGCCGCGCGGCGGATGATGAGCACCGCCGCCCCGGCCATCGCCGTCACCACAATCATCGTGGTGACCGAAAGTGCTGCGCCCAGCGGCCAGTTAGACGCCTTGCCGAACTGCGCCTGGATGGCGTTGGCGATCATCACGCCGTCCTTGCCGCCCACCAGCTTCGGCGTGACGTAGTCGCCGACGGTCGGGATCATGACGATCAGCAGGGCCGAGATGACACCAGGCGCCGACAGCGGCAGGGTGACCCTGAGGAAGGAGCGCAGCGGCCCGTCGCCGAGGTCCTTGGCCGCCTCGATCAGCGTGCGGTCGACCTTCTCCAACGACACGAAGATCGGCAGGATGGCGAAGGCCGCCCAAGCATGCACCAGCGTGATGATGACGGAGTTGGAATTGTAGAGGAGAGCGGTGATCGGCTCGTCGATGATGCCCAGTCCCATCAGGCCGGAATTGAGCACGCCGTTGTAGCCGAGGATGACCTTCCACGACATCACGCGCAGCAGGTAACTGGTCCAGAACGGGATAGTGATGAGGAACAGCCACAGGCCCTTGCGATGCCCGCCGTGGAAGGAGATGTAGTAGGCGATCGGATAGGCCAGCACCACGGTGGCGACGCTGGTGGTGAGCGAGATATAGAGCGAGCGCCACAGGAGATCGCGGTAGATCGGCTCGGTCAGCGCAATCCTGTAGTTCTCCAGCGTGAAGGTGCGGTCGATGGTAAGGTAGTGCTGCGTCCAGAAGGAATGCGCGATCACCACCAGGATCGGCAGGACCAGCAATACCAGAGCGTAGAGGAAGGTCGGGGCTATCAGGGCGAGGCCCTGGGCCGATTCCGATTGCAGAAGGGGCTTTCTCCCAGGCCGCGATGCGGCAAGCGGGGCCGATCCTTCCGCCGCCGCCGTCATGGCAGGGCCTCGGATCGCATTCCGGTCGCTGGCCTGGATCGTCCCGCCACGCTGCCATCCCGTTTGCCGTCGGTCTGTTCCCCATTCACCTGCGGCGTCCAGCTTCCGGGCTGGCGTCCAGGCGGACCGACTTTGTTTCATCATGAACGCATCCGCAGATTGAAATCAAGCGGTATTTCTGCGATATTGATTGAACGACCATTCAAAATGAAGTGAAGAACGCACCGCTTCCGAGCGACCTGGCGTTCCCGGTGAAGCGGCGGATTCCGCCGTCGCAGGAGGTGAAGATGGCGGCATTGCGCGACACGAAACCGACCGATGATTTCGGCCGCCACGGCGATGACGCGGTCGACCTCGCGACGCGCCATCTCGTCCAGCCCTGGCCGGTCGCCGGATCGGCGGGGGCGGAGGCGCGCGCCCTGATCGGCGAAGGCGACGGCATCCACATCACCGATGGCGACGGCAAGCGCCTCATCGACGGGCCGGCCGGCATGTGGTGCATCAATGTCGGCCACCGCCGCGAGGAACTGGCGCGGGTGATGTACGAGCAGGCGATGCAGCTCTCCTACAACACGCCGTGGTATACGATGAACGCACCCTCGGCGGAGTTGGCGCGACGCATCGCCGACCACGCGCCGGGCGACCTTTCCCACGTCTTCTATACCACCGGCGGTTCTTCTGCCGTGGAAACGGCGCTGCGTTTCATGCAGTTCACCAACAACGTGCGCGGCCGGCCGGAAAAAAAGCTTATCCTGTCGCGCGGCGGCGCTTACCACGGCTCGACCTATCTGTCGGCTTCCCTCAACGGCCGCCCGCGCGACCGCGACTGGATGGACGGCGCCGACGGCCTCGTGGTCAAGCTGACCGCGCCCAACCCGTTCCGGCGACCCGCGGGAATCAGCCGCGAAACCTTCGCCGATTTCCTCGTCGAGGAATTCCGCCAGACGGTGGAGGAGATTGGCGCCGACCGCATCGGCGCCTTCGTTGGCGAGTCGATCCAGGCCTCGGGCGGCGTCATCGTGCCACCGGACGGTTACCTGAAACGCATCCGCGAGATCTGCCGTGCCAACGACATTCTCTACATTTCCGACGAGGTGGTCACCGCCTTCGGCCGGCTGGGCCATGTCTTCGCCTCGGGCGAAGTCTTCGGGCTGGACCCCGATATGATCACTTTCGCCAAGGGCGTCACCTCAGGCTATTTTCCGCTCGGCGGCGTCGTCATCTCCGGCCGGCTGCTGGAAGAGCTGCGTAGGTCCAACCATCCCGACGCCATGTTCGCCCACGGCCTGACCTACACGAGCCATCCGATCGGCTGCGCCGTCGCCCTGAAGAACCTCGACTTGCTGGAAGACGGGATTCTCGCCCATGCCCGCGAGGTGGCGCCCTATTTCCAGGCGCAGTTGAAGACGCTGGAGGCCTTGCCGCTGGTCGGCGAAGTGCGCGGCATGGGCCTCATGGCCTGCGTCGAATGCGTCGCCGACCGCGACAGCAACAATCCCCTCGAGCTCGACAATGCCGTGGGCAAGCGCATCGACCGCCACTGCCACGAACTCGGCCTGCTTGTTCGGCCGCTGATCAACATGTGCGTGATGAGCCCGCCGCTCATCATCACGAAGGAGCAGATCGACACGATGGTGG
>JBQCHN010000272.1:0-4756 GCA_051954615.1 Mesorhizobium sp.
CCCGCCGAAACGCTCGCCCACTTCTTGACGGACGGTCGCGGCGAGACGCTGCTCGTCAATGGCGAGGAACGGCATGTCGTATCATGGATGAAGGAGTTTCTCTTCAAGCCGGAACAGGCGCGCACGCCGGTGCGGGAACTGTCCGGCGGCGAACGGGCGCGGCTGATCCTGGCGCGGGTGCTGGCGCGGCCGGCCAATCTTCTGGTGTTGGACGAGCCGACCAACGATCTCGACATGGAGACGCTGGAATTGTTGCAGGAACTGGTGGCGGGCTTCGCCGGAACGGTGCTGCTGGTCAGCCACGACCGCGATTTCCTCGACCGCACCGTCACCAGCGTCATCGCGCCCGAGGGCGACGGGCGCTGGGTGGACTATGCCGGCGGCTATTCCGACATGCTGGCGCAGCGCGGCGGCAAGCGCCTCGACGCGCGCCAAGCGCAGAAGAAGGCGGATGTCGCGCCGGCGGCGGCAAGGATCGAGCCGGCCGCGCCGAAGGGGCCGGCGAAGAAGCTGTCCTACAAGCAGCAGTTCGCGCTGGAGAACCTGCCGAAGAAAATCGAGGCCGTGGGCGCCGCCATTTCGCGGCTGGAGGATGCCATCGCCGATCCGGCCTACTACGAGCGCGACCCGACGGGCTTCCAGAAAACCATCGCCGCGCTCGACAAGGAGCGCACGACGCTGGCGGCGCTTGAGGAAGAATGGCTGGAGCTGGAGATGCTCAGGGAAGAGCTGGAGGGCTGAACGCCCCCCAATCCTGGCCGCTCTACTTGCGGTGGTTGCCTGCAAATGCCGCAGTGACGCCGAGGCCGATGAACACCACCCCGCTGACATAGCGTTCGAAGCGCAGATAGGCGCGGCTGTGGCGCAGCCGGTCGCCCAGCGTGCCGGCGGCGAAGGCGTAGCAGCCGTCGCTGATCAGGCCGAGCAGCGTGAAGACAATGCCGAGGAAGGCGATCTGCATGGCGACGTGCCCGCGCCCGACCTCGACGAACTGCGGCAGGAAGGCGAGGAAGAACAGCGCCGTCTTGGGGTTGAGCAGGTTGACGACGAAGCCCTCACGGAACAGCCGCGCATGGCTGCGCGGCTTGAGGGCGACGTCGACGTCCGGATTGTCCTCGCGGCTGAAGATCTTGCGCAAGCCGATCCAGATCAGGTAGGCGGCGCCGGCATATTTGACGATCGAGAAGGCGATGGCCGAGGACGCCAGCAGCGCCGACAGGCCGAGCGAGGCCGCCGCGACATGGACGAGCGTCGCCGAATGGATGCCGAGGTCCGAGACGAAACCCGCCCTGCGTCCCTGCGCCACCGAACGGGCGACGATATAGAGCACCGCCGGGCCGGGAACGACCAGCAGCGCCAAGGCAGCGACGACGAACAGGCCGAGACTGCCGGCGCTCGGTATGACGATTTCCATGGGAGGGGCTCCTCTTCGACCAGTATATCTAAGAGCAAGGCCGGGCCGAAGGGAAGTGGTTTGCGCATGGCGGCCTTGCCGGTGCCCGCAGTATCGGGGCGCATGGCTTTGACGCGTGGGGCGTCGGCGGTCGGAGCCTACGACGCCTCTTCTTCGATCGGCAGTTGCGCCACCGCTTGCGCGCCGCCGTTCATCAGCGCCGCCAGTTGGTGGCCGACGGCGACCGCGGCGACACACAGCACGACCGACGCCGCAACGTTCACGAGCGCCCGGGTAAGGGCGCCTTGCCGCATCAGGTCGAGCGTCTGCAGGCTAAAGGAGGAAAAGGTGGTGTAACCGCCACAGACGCCGATCATGACGAACAGCCGTAGGTTCTCCGACACCGGAAAGCGGCCCTGGGCCAGCGTCAGCGTGCCGAAGAAGCCGATCAGGAAGGACCCGCTCATGTTGATGAGAATGGTGCCCCAGGGCAACCGGTCGCTGATCGGCAAGGCGACGGTGGAGACCAGGTAGCGCGCCAGGGTGCCGAAGGCGCCTCCGATCATGACGATGAGACAGGTGGTGAAGGACATGCTCGCTTCCTCTTCTAAGCGGGCATGAAAAACCCGCCGGGCGGCGGGTGCTTCCAGACGCACTCCCACCGCTGGTTGTCGCGGTAGGAGTCATCAGCCTCATCGGCGGTTTCGGGGGAACTCCATCCCCATCGCGCTCACCATAGCATCCGGCGTTGCCGCATGCCAGCGGCGATGGGGATGCGGCCAGCCGCTCCTCACCCCGACGATTTGGCCTGCCAGGCCTTCAGCGCTTCGTCGAACACCTTTTCGCCGGGGATGCCTTTTTCCATCGTCAGCAAAGCGCGGCGCCCGGACTTGTAGACGACGGGGATGTCGATCCAGTCCTGGTTGCGCAGAAGCGTCAGGTTGGCGTTCTCGTCGGCCTTGGTGTCGTTGAGCGCGACAAGGAAGAAGCCGTCGGCGATCTTGGCCGGGATGCCGATCAGCGGGCTGCCGGCATCCTGCTCGGACGTCTTCATGGCGATGCGCAGGATATTGTCGATGCCGCCGCCTTCAAACCCTTCGGGCGTCAGGAAGATCAGCTCGACGATGTGGCTGGCCGGCAGCGTCTCGTCGGTGTTGCGGCGGATGGTCATACGCAACTGGATGTTCTTGCCGGGAATATTGGCCTCGGCGCGGATCGCCGGCTCGGGCGGGGCTTCGCCGCCGGGCGATTCCTGCACCAGCGACCAGACAATGTTGCCCGGCTCCGCGGAGCCCTCGGCGGTGCTGGTGCGCTCCTCGTAGAAGATCGCCTTCTGGCCGACGGCGAGCGCCGGTTGCGTCGCTTCGGGCGCGGGCGCGTTTTCCGTGGCGGGCGTGGTCGCCGGGTCGGCGGCAGAGGCGTTCGATTCCGGCGTTGCCGCTTCTGCCGGCTGGTCCGCCGGCGTCTGGCCGGACGGCTGGGTGGTCAGCGCGACGACGGACGTTCCTTCGCCGATCGAGCTTTCACCGCCGGCCGGGCCGGGGTCGATCTCTTTTCCTTCCGGTGTCAGGCGCTGGGTGAACTTGGGCTTGTCGACGGCCTCCGGCGCGGCGGCGGGCGGCTCGGAGGTTTCCGGCGGCGTGGCGGCAGGCTTTTCCGCCTCGGCGGTCTGCTTGGCCGGGGCCAGCGGTTCCACCTTGACGGCCTGCGGCTTGGCCTCGTCTCCGCCGATCATGCCCTTGAAGGCATCGCCGTTGAGCCAGACGCCATAGGCGGCACCGGCAACCACGACGAGCGCGGCGACGGCGGCGGTCAGGCGGCCCCAGCGGCGCGGTCGGGCGGGCTCCTGGAAAAGGTCGCCGGAACCGCCCGGCAGGTGGTGCGTGGAGAATTCCTCGTTACGCGGCTCCGGCTCGAATACCGGTGGCTCGGCCGTAACAGCCGGAGCCGGCTTGTCGGCGGCGGGTGCCTTGGGCGGCGCGGCCTTGGCGGCCGGCGGCGGCGTCGGTTGGGCGACCTTGGACGGCTGGCCGTCGAAGGCAGCCGGCGCGGCGGTGGGAGCCGCCGGCGGTGGGGGTACCTGCCGAACCGGCTCGGCGGCGGCCTTCGCCGACGACGGTGCGGGCCGCACATGGCTCGGCGTGTTGCGGTTGCGGTCGATGGAGGAAAAGATGTTTTCCAGTTCCGCCAGCGGATCGGATGCGGGCGGCGGCGCCGGCTTGGCATAGCTCTTCTCGACCGACGCGATAGCGTCTTCCAGCGTGCGCTTCTGGCGCTCGGCGACTTCCTGCGGCGGCGGCGGAACGATGGCCGCAAGCTTGGCCGCAATGGTCGAGCGCGCCTTGTCGTAGACGCGCTCGCGCATCTGCGGGGTCGTCTCGCCCATGCCGTCGATTGTCTTTTTCAGAACAGCAACGAAATCTGCCATGCTTCAGTCGACCTGTACTTGCTTCCTCCCGCCGATCCGCTCGTCCGGCGGGGAATTGGGGTTAATCCTGGAACGGATCGGTTACCAGGATGGTGTCGTCCCGCTCCGGGCTGGTGGAAAGCAGCGCCACCGGCGCGCCGATCAGTTCCTCGATGTAGCGGACATACTTGACTGCCTGCGCCGGCAGGTCGTTCCAGCTCCGCGCGCCGGCGGTGGTGCCCTTCCAACCTTCCAGCGTCTCGTAGACGGCCTCGACGCGCGCCTGCGCGCCCTGGCTGGCCGGCAGGTAGTCGATCACCTCGCCATCGAGCCGGTAGCCGGTGCAGACCTTGATTTCGTCCAGCCCGTCGAGCACGTCAAGCTTGGTCAGCGCAATGCCCTTGATGCCGTTGACGGCGACCGCCTGGCGCACCAGCACCGCGTCGAACCAGCCGCAGCGACGCTTGC
This sequence comes from Mesorhizobium sp., assembly GCA_051954615.1. GTDB lineage: Bacteria > Pseudomonadota > Alphaproteobacteria > Rhizobiales > Rhizobiaceae > Mesorhizobium. The sequence continues at coordinate 4,269 of JBQCHN010000272.1, forward strand.
GCCCGGTGACGACGCCGAACTCGTGGCCGCGGGTGCCCAGGAACTCGCCGACCTCGTTCTGCTGCTCGGTCGGGAACGGGCCTTCGCCGACGCGCGTGGTGTAGGCCTTGGTGATACCCAGCACATAGTCGATCGCGCCGGGGCCGACGCCGGAGCCGGCAGCGGCCTGGCCGGCGACAGTGTTGGAGGAGGTGACGAAGGGATAGGTGCCGTGGTCGATGTCGAGCAGCGTGCCTTGCGCGCCCTCGAACAGGATGCGCTCGCCGGCGCGGCGCTTGTCGTCGAGCACTTTCCAGACGCGGTCCATATAGGGCAGGATCTTGTCGGCGACGGAGGTCAGCTCCTGCATGATCGTCTCATGCGCCACCTCGGCGTGGCCCAGCCCGCGCCGCAGCGCATTGTGATGCGTCAGCAGGCGGTCGACCTTTGCGGGCAATGTGTTCAAGTCTGCCAAATCCATCACGCGAATGGCGCGGCGCCCGACCTTA
>JBQCHN010000273.1:0-3670 GCA_051954615.1 Mesorhizobium sp.
CATCCCGCGGTGCTGGTGCCGATGATCGCATCGGAACTGCTGGTGGGCGGCCTGATCGGCATCATGACGCGCCTCTACATGGAGGCATTGCGCTTCATCGGTGCCGGGCTCGCCATGCTGATCGGTTTCAACTCGAACGGCGGAACGGCCGTCGAGGAGCCGGAGCCGCAGGCCCCGCTTGCGGCGCTGATCTCGCTTTCGGCGCTGTTGATGCTGTTCGTCTTCGACTTTCACCACGAGGTGATCCGGGCGCTGGTGGCCTCCTATACAGTCGCTCCGCTCAACGTCTTCTTCAACCCGCAGGCCGCGCTGGTCGACGTCGCCGATACCATTTCGGACGCCTTCTTCCTCGTCATCCGGCTCGGCAGCCCCTTCGTCGCCTACGCCATCCTGGTCAACCTGACGGTCGGCTTCGTCAACAAGCTGACGCCGCAGATCCCGGTCTACTTCATCGCCCAGCCGATCATCATCGTCGGCGGCATCGTCATGTTCTATTTCGCCGCCGCCACCATGCTGTCGCTGTTCGCCGACGGTTTCATCGACCTGGCCCTGTCGAGATAGGCCGATGACCGATCGCAAGAACCGCCTGAAGAAGCTGGTCGAGGTGCAGGAGCAATTGAAGGCGCTGCACGAGACGCGGCGCGCCGGCTTTCTGGCCGAAGCGAACGCCGCCGGACAGGAAGCCAAGGCGCTGGCCGACCGCTTCGACGCCGAGGGTTCGCTGGCCGGCCTGTTTCCGGAACTCTACCACAACCGCATTGCCGGTGCCCTGAGGCGACAGGATGAAAGCCTGGAAGAGGCCCGCGCCGAGGCGGCAAAGGTGGCCGCCGCCACGGCGCGCACCAACATGGTCGAGCGCGCCTACAAGGCGGCACGCCGCGACGACGAACGCCGACGCGGCGACCGCGAGCGGCTGGAGATCATCGAGCAGAAGCGCGGCAAGTAGCGAGGCCGCGCCGGCAAGCCTGCGGCAAGCTTGTTCGGCGATGATCGGTTGACGGAAACGGCAGAAGGCAGCTTCGGCTTGGCGATCTCTCCCCCCAGCGACATCGTGCTCGACGTCGCCCGCGCGGCGGAGCCTCAGGATATCGAGGCCGCGCGCGCGGCGCTGACGAAACGCGCCGGCGCCGCGGCCGCCACCTTCACCGTCGAAGCGGCAGGTGCTGCGCGCAGGGCGGACACCGAGCAGGCCGGCCCGGCAAAGAACTACCAGCGTTTCGAGGCGATGGTGCTGCAGACGTTCATCCAGAACATGCTGCCCAAGGATGCCGAGGGCGTCTACGGCAAGGGTCTCGCGGGCGACATGTGGAAATCGCAGCTGGCCGAGCACCTCGCCGACGTCATGGCGGATCGCGGTGGCATCGGCATCGCGCGCTCGATGCTGGCCGACCACTATCTCGAAGGCAAGCGCGTCGTGCCGGTAGGCGCCGTCTCTGGGGGGCCGGAACAGGCGGCGCGGGACGCCCAGTCCAGCCTTTCCAATTCGCTCGTGCAGGAAATTCAGCGCCGCATGGTCCGCTCCCTGAGCGACGACCCGGCAGCGGCGACCGCGGCAACGAAGATCTGACAGGGTCACCATGAACGAGTATTCCGAATTCGCCTCCAACCTGCCCGCCCGCACCGGCGTCGCGGACGTGGTTTCCGGCTCGGCCCGGCCCGGAAACCTGGCCGCCATCATCGGCCGCATAGAGGAAGCGGTGGAGGAGGAGACGGCCGGCATCCGCAGCGGCGTTTCATTCGACCTCAAGGCCTCGAACGCCCGCAAGAGCCGCTACCTCTACGAACTGAACCGCGCCATGAAAGGACCCGGCCAAGCCGAATTCCTCGCCGAGAACAGCGAGGGACTGACGCGGCTGCGCCAGAAGCTGGCGCGCAACGAGGCAGCGATCCTCGCCCACCTCAACGCCGTCAACGAAGTGGCCAACCTGCTCAAGAGCGCCATCCAGAACGCGGAAGCCGACGGCACCTATTCGGCCGGGGAATTCGGCTGGGCGCGCCCGTGAGCCGCCGATGATCAAGTTCATCGTCGCCGCCGTCTGGATTTGCGCCGTTACCGCAGGTGCCGCGATCTATTCGTTCCAGAACGCCGGTGCCAAGGCCGATGACCCGCCCAAGCCGTTGCTGGGCGGCCTCGACTACATCAACACCGACATGATCTCGGTGCCGATGGTGAAGGACGCCACCATCCAGGGCTATTTCCTGACCAAGCTTGTCTACACGGTCGATCCGGCCGAAATGGCCAAGCTGTCGGTCCCGGCCTCGGCGCTGATGACCGACCAGGTCTACTCCTACCTCTATTCCAATCCGCAGACCGATTTCACCAACACGGCCGACCTCGACCTCGACGCCTTCCGCAACAACATCCGCGAGACCATCAACAAGCGGATCGGCGCCGACATCGTCCACGACGTACTGATCGACCAGGTCAACTTCCTGTCAAAGGACGAGATCCGCGACAACGCCGTGCGGCGCAAGGAAGCGCCGAAACCGGCGCCCAAGGAAACGGCCGAGGCCGCGAAGGAACATTGAGGCTTAAAGCATGTCTCCCGAAAATGGGACCCGGTTTCGGGACAAAGACATGCGTAAAATCAAGACTCTAAAGCGTGCGGAGCGAATCTGAAAGATCGCGACACGCTTTAGCGTCGCGCTCAGGCGCCGAGTTCGTCCTCGATATGGGCGCGCACGATCTCGTCGAAACTCTCCTCGGCCGTAAAGCCCAGTTCGCGCGCGCGTTTCGCCTCGAACCGGGTCGGCCAGTTCTTCACGATCGCCCACACCGCCTCGTCCGGCTGCTCGCGGATCAGCGCCACCGCCTTCGCTCCGGCGATGCGCCCCAGCGCCTCGATCTGCTCGCCGACGCTGACCGCGACGCCCGGCATGGTCAGGTTGCGGCGTGGCCCGACCTTGGCGCCGTCGATTTCCGCCGCGTGAACAAGGAAATTCACCGCTGAGCGCGGGCTGGCATGGGTGTGGACGACCGAGCGCGGCACCGGCAGGATCGCCTCCAGCCCCGCAATCGGCTCGCGGATGATGCCGGAAAAGAAGCCGGAGGCGGCCTTGTTCGGCTTGCCGGGCCTGACACAGATCGTCGGCAGGCGAATGCCGATGCCGTCGAAGAAACCGCGCCGCGTATAGTCGGCCAGCAGCGCCTCGCCCATCAGCTTCTGCGTGCCGTAGGAGGTGAGCGGCGTGGGATGGAACTCGTCCGGGATCACGTCGGGAAACGGCGCGCCGAATACGGCGATCGAGGATGTATAAACGACGCGCGGCGCATTCTGCGCCAGCCGCAGCGCGTCGAACAGGGCGCGCGTGCCGTCGAGGTTGACGCGGTAGCCGAGGTCGAAATTCGCCTCCGCCTCGCCCGAGACGACGCCGGCAAGATGAAACACGACGTCAGGCCCGGTCGCCGCCAGTTCCTCCGCCACGCCCTGCCGCGCAAGGTCGCTGGCGTGGGTCGTCACCGTCACACCGTCGGGGGCCGGCGCCGGCGGCTCGACGATGTCGTGCAAGGCGAGCGCGGTGATCTTCTGCCCGCGCAAAGTGCCGTCGCGCACCAGCCGCTCGGTCAGCTTGCGGCCGATCATGCCGGCCGCTCCGGTGATCAGGATGCGCATCAGCGGTTCTCCTTTCGGCGCTGCGCCCGGCCGCGCAGCCAAAGCACGATGAAAAG
>JBQCHN010000274.1:0-4215 GCA_051954615.1 Mesorhizobium sp.
AGACCGCCGCAAATCCGTCATCGATAGTCACTCAAGCAAGGCGCCGGGCGCCCCAGGAATTGCCATGAAAGCCGAAATTCATCCGGATTATCATACGATTAAGGTCGTGATGACCGACGGGACCGAGTACCAGACCCGCTCCACCTGGGGCAAGGAAGGCGATACGATGAACCTCGATATCGACCCGACCACCCACCCGGCGTGGACCGGCGGCCAGCAGACCCTGGTCGACCGCGGCGGCCGCCTGTCGAAGTTCAAGAAGCGCTTCGAGGGCTTCGGGCTGTAATCAGCCGCTTTCTCGTGTTTTGAAGAACCCGCCCTCGTGGCGGGTTTTTTCATGCCTCGACGGCAGCGGATGGGGGAAATGCAGGCAACAAAAAAGCCGGGCGAGCCCGGCTTTGTTGTTACTTCGATGGAGCGCCTTACGCCGGCAGGATCGCGCCTTCCAGCGTGGTCAACTGATGCAGGAACTGCTCCGCCTTGCTGCGGCTGACGTCGTCCTTGGCATCGGCCACGTCTTCCTTCGCTTCCTGGATGCGGCGGGCGACGTCGGCGCGGTCGATGTCCTTGACCGACACCGCCGATTCGGCGAGCAGCGTGCAGCCCGAAGGCAGGATGTCGGCGAAGCCGCCGAACACCACATAGCGCTCTTCCTGGCCGCTGGCGGCCTTCACGGTCACGACGCCCGGCTTGATGGTGGTCATGACCGGCGCGTGCTGCGCCATGACGGTCATCTCGCCTTCCGCACCGGGAATGACGACCGATTCCACCTGTTCGGAAACAAGCAGGCGCTCGGGGGAAACGAGTTCGAACTTGAAAGCTTCAGCCATGTGTCCAGGGGAATAGGGCAGTAGGGCAGTAGGGCAGTAGGAGAAAGCTCTCCTTGGACCAGACCACCGTGTTCCCTATTCCACTCTCTCCTTATTGCCTTACTGCCTTACTGCCTTACTGCCCTTGATCAGGCAGCTTCAGCCGCGAGCTTCTGAGCCTTCTCGACCGCTTCCTCGATGCCGCCGACCATGTAGAAGGCAGCTTCCGGAAGGTGGTCGTACTCGCCGTTGCAGAGGCCCTTGAAGCCCTTGATGGTGTCCTGGAGGTCGACCAGCTTGCCCGGCGAGCCGGTGAACACCTCGGCCACGAAGAACGGCTGCGACAGGAAGCGCTCGACCTTGCGGGCGCGGGCAACCGTCAGCTTGTCCTCTTCCGACAGCTCGTCCATGCCGAGAATGGCGATGATGTCCTGCAGCGACTTGTAGCGCTGGAGGATCGACTGCACCTGGCGGGCGACCTGGTAGTGCTCCTCGCCGACGATCAGCGGGTCGAGCATGCGCGAGGTCGAGTCCAGCGGGTCGACGGCCGGGTAGATACCCTTTTCCGAGATGGCGCGGTTGAGCACGGTCGTCGCGTCAAGGTGCGCGAAGGACGTGGCCGGCGCCGGGTCGGTCAGGTCGTCGGCCGGCACGTAGATGGCCTGCACCGAGGTGATCGAACCCTTGGTGGTGGTGGTGATGCGTTCCTGCAGCGCGCCCATGTCGGTGGCGAGCGTCGGCTGGTAGCCCACCGCGGAGGGGATGCGGCCGAGCAGAGCCGACACTTCCGAACCCGCCTGGGTGAAGCGGAAGATGTTGTCGACGAAGAACAGCACGTCCTGGCCCTGGTCGCGGAAGTATTCGGCAACCGTCAGGCCGGTGAGGCCGACGCGGGCACGGGCGCCCGGCGGCTCGTTCATCTGGCCGTAGACGAGCGCGGCCTTGGAGCCCTGGCCGCCGCCCTTCTTGTTGACGCCCGATTCGATGAACTCGTGATAGAGGTCGTTACCCTCGCGGGTACGCTCGCCGACACCGGCGAACACCGAATAACCGCCGTGGGCCTTGGCGATGTTGTTGATCAGTTCCTGGATCAGCACGGTCTTGCCGACGCCAGCGCCGCCGAACAGGCCGATCTTGCCACCCTTGGCGTAGGGGGCCAGCAGGTCGATGACCTTGATGCCGGTGACCAGGATGGCGGCTTCCGTCGACTGGTCTACATAGGCCGGGGCGGGCTGGTGGATGGCGCGAAGCTCGACGCCGTCGACGGGACCTGCCTCATCGACCGGCTCGCCGATGACGTTGATGATGCGGCCGAGCATGCCCGGGCCGACCGGCACCGAGATCGGCGCGCCGGTGTCGGCGACGTCCTGGCCGCGTACGAGGCCTTCGGTGGAGTCCATGGCGATGCAGCGCACGGTGTTCTCGCCGAGATGCTGGGCAACCTCGAGGACGAGGCGATGACCCTGGTTGTCGGTCTCCAGCGCGTTCAGAATGGCCGGCAGATGATCCTCGAACTGCACGTCGACGACGGCGCCGATGACCTGACGCACCTTGCCCTTCGGACCGGTGGCGCGCATCGCCGGCTTGTTGGCCGTGGTCTGCACCTTTGCCGCCGGCTTGGCTGCGGCCGCCTTGGCCGGAGCCGCTGCCTTCTTCGCCGGAGCCGCCTTCGCAGCCGAAGCCGTCTTTGCCGCGGCCTTGGGAGCCGTCTTTGCGGCCGCCGTCTTAGGAGTCGCTGCTTTCGCCATCGTCTCTACCCTTTTCGTCCTTCGTTTTGCGCAAGACGCGCGGGCCGCCGGCCCGCCGTCCGCGTTAGAGCGCCTCGGCGCCCGAAATGATTTCGATCAGTTCCTTGGTGATCTGCGCCTGGCGCTGACGGTTGTAGGTGATCGTCAGGCGGTTGATCATGTCGCCGGCATTGCGCGTGGCGTTGTCCATGGCGCTCATCTTGGCGCCCATCTCGCCGGCCGCGTTCTCCAGCAGGGCGCGGAAGATCTGCACCGAGATGTTACGCGGGATGAGGTCGGAGAGGATCTCGCCCGGCTCCGGCTCGTATTCGTAGACGGCGCCGCCGGTACCGGCATCGGCCGTATCCGCCTGTGCCGCTGCCGGGATGATCTGCTGCGCCGTCGGGATTTGCGAGATCACCGACTTGAACTGTGAATAGAACAGCGTGCAGACGTCGAAGCCGCCCTCGTTGAACAGCGAAATCACCTTGCGGGCGATGCCGTCGGCATGGGTGAAGGCGAGCTGGCGCACTTCGCGCAGGTCGACGCGGTCGATGATCTGCGAAGCGAAGTCGCGGCGCAGGATGTCGAAGCCCTTCTTGCCGACACAGATGATCTTGACCGTCTTGCCCTCGGCCAGAAGCTTGCGGGTATGGTCGCGGGCGAGGCGGGCGATCTGCGAATTGAAGCCGCCGCACAGGCCGCGCTCGGCCGTGCAGACGACGAGCAGGTGCACGTCGTCGTTGCCGGTGCCGGTCATCAGCGCAGGCGCATCGCCGCCGCCGCCGACCGCCTGGGTGATGTTGGCGAGAACCGCCCCCATGCGCTCGGAATAGGGACGCGCAGCCTCGGCCGCTTCCTGGGCGCGGCGCAGCTTCGCCGCGGCGACCATCTGCATCGCCTTGGTGATCTTCTGCGTCGCCTTGACCGAGGCGATGCGGTTACGAAGGTCTTTCAGTGACGCCATGCTTCAAACTCTGTTTCCGCGTCCGATCCTGTCCTTCGCCGATCAGGCGAAGGTCTTGGCGAAAGCGTCGATCTCGGCCTTCAGCTTGCCGCGCAGGTCGTCCGACAGGGCCTTCTCGGCGCGGATTGCGTCGAGAACCGCCTTGCCGGTGGTGCGCATGTGGGTCAGCAGGCCCTGCTCGAACTTGCCGACCTGCGGCAGCGTCAGCTTGTCGAGATAGCCGTTGACGCCGGCGAAGATCACCGCGACCTGCTCTTCCGTCTTCAGCGGCGAGAACTGCGGCTGCTTGAGCAGTTCGGTCAGGCGGGCGCCGCGGTTCAAGAGGCGCTGCGTGGAGGCGTCGAGGTCGGAGCCGAACTGCGCGAAGGCCGCCATTTCGCGGTACTGCGCAAGCTCGCCCTTGATCGAGCCGGCGACCTGCTTCATCGCCTTGATCTGCGCGGCGGAGCCGACGCGCGACACCGACAGGCCGACGTTCACGGCCGGACGGATACCCTGGAAAAACAGGTTCGTCTCGAGGAAGATCTGGCCGTCGGTGATCGAGATCACGTTGGTCGGGATGTAGGCCGAAACGTCGTTGGCCTGCGTCTCGATGACGGGCAGCGCGGTCAGCGAACCGGCACCATTGTCGTCGTTGAGCTTGGCGGCGCGCTCGAGCAGGCGCGAATGCAGGTAGAAGACGTCGCCCGGATAGGCTTCGCGGCCCGGCGGG
>JBQCHN010000275.1:0-4580 GCA_051954615.1 Mesorhizobium sp.
TTCATCATTGCCGACAGGCTCGCAGGCGTCACCCGCGCGGGCACGCATCCTGGACGCCGCATTTGCGGCCTTCAGCGCGCAGGGCTATGCGCAGACCAGCATGCTGGAAATCGCCACCCGCGCGAAAGTCTCCAAGCGCGAACTCTACGCCCTGGTCGGCAACAAGCACGACATGCTGGTCGCCTGCATTGCCGAGCGCGCTGGTCGTATGCGTTCTGCGGCGGACATGCCCGAACCGCGCGACCGCGAAAGTCTCGCCGCCGCGCTGGCAGCCTTCGGGGAACGGCTGCTGCGCGAAGTCACCGACCCGATCGTCGTCGGCGTCTTCCGATTGGCAATCACCGAAGCCGAACGGGCGCCGGAGATCGCGCAGGCGCTGGACTCGATAGGCCGGGCAGCGGCGCGCGACGAACTGGCGGCGATGCTGGTGAAGGCACAGGCGCACGAACTTCTGCAAGGACCTCCCGCCGAACTGGCAAGGCAATTCCTGGTGTTGCTGTGGGGAGAGCTGATGATCAATTTGCTGCTTCGTCTCGTCGAAACGCCGACGTCCGAGGAGGTCGGTGAGCGCGCGCGCGAGGCCGCCTCTGCCTTCCTGCGTCTTCACCCGGCCGGAGAGCCAGCCGGGTGAAAACAGCCTCGCGGGAAACGCCACAAGGGCCGCAGGGCGGAGTCTCGAATCGGACGCCACCGGAATCTCCACCCTCTCGCCAATTCCGCGGAATTCTCATAACGTCCGCTCGAGCCATTCAGCGCTTGGGGGTAGCCAATGAATTGCCTGCTTCGTCGCCTTGCCTTCGCAACCGCCTGCGCCATCCCCGCCATCAGCGCCGCGCTCGCCGTCGCAGCCGACCCGAAGGATCTGGTCGTGCTCGACTGGTCCGGCTATGAGGACCCGCTGCTGCACCCCGCCTACACCGCCAAATACGGTGGCGAGCCGAGCTTCTCCTTCTTCGGCGACGAGGACGAGGCTTTCGAGAAGGTGCGCGCCGGCTTCAAGGCCGATGTCGGCCATCCCTGCTCGCAGAGCGTGGTGAAGTGGCGCGACGCCGGCATCATTCAACCGCTGGACACGTCGAGGATCGCCGGCTGGAACGACCTCAACCCCGACATCATGAAGATGAAGGACCTCGCCACCACCGCCGACGGCAAGGCCTGGTTCATGCCGTTCGACTGGGGCAACACCTCGCTGCTCTACCGCACCGACCACGTCACGGCGGATGAGGCGAAGTCGCTGAAGATCTTTGCCGACCCCAAGTTCGAGGGCCGCGTCACCATCGGCGACAATGTCGACGACGCCTATGCGCTGGCAAGCCTTGTCATCGGGCTGAAAGACTGGACGAAGATGACCGACCACCAGTTCAGGCAAGCCTCCGACTTCCTGCGCCAGGTGCACAAGAATGTCCGCTTCTACTGGACCGACGACACCGATCTGAATCAGGCGGTGTCGAGCGGCGAGGTCGATCTCGTCTGGGGCTGGAACGAGACGTTCGTGACGCTGAAGGGGCAGGGTGTGCCGATCGCCATGAACCGCGACACGGACGAGGGTCTCTCGACCTGGGTCTGCGGCTATGTGCTCATGAAGGACGCGCCGCATCCTGAGCAGGCCTACGATTTCCTTTCGGCCGTCAACGCCCCGGAGGTTTCCAGCTATATGGTCACGACCTTCGGCTACGGCCACGGCAATGCCGCCGGCATGGCCGCCACGGACCACACGCTGCTTTTCGAGCGCGGCTTCGACAATCTCGACAAATTCCTCGACAAGACGCTGTTCCAGCAGCCGGTGCCGCCGGAACTGAAACAGCGCATGGTCGGGGAATTCGAGAAGATCAAGGCCGGCTATTGAGCGGCGCGGCACATGCGACGGCCGTCGTCATCGTCGGTGCCGGCTTCGCGGGGCTGTCGGCGGCGCACGCGCTCAAGGACGCGGGCGTCGATTTCGTCGTGCTGGAAGCGCAGGACCACGTCGGCGGACGCGTCGAATCGCGGCTGAACGGACTGGGCGAACGGGTCGATACCGGCGGCCAGTTCCTGTGCGACGACATGCCGGAATTCCTGGCGCTGGCAAGGACCTACGGCAGGCAACTGGTCGAGACGCGGTTCGACGGCGCGCCCGTCCGCCAGCCGCCGCTGTCGGTCGCGGAGATCGAGCACTCCTATGCCGGCGCGATGGCGATCCGCGACCGGCTGAACGGGTTCTCGTCGGATGATCCGTCGCTCGCCGGCCTGACCGTGGCCGACTGGCTGGCGCGCCAAACCGACGACGACGACGCCAGAGACGGCTTCCGCTCGATGATCGAAGGCCTCTGGTGTCTGGCGCTGGAGGACCTGCCGGCCTGGTATCTGGTGTCCAACGACCGGCGTGTCACCAACGAAGCACCGGAATTGCAGTATTTCATTGCCGGCAGCGCGCATGCGTTGGCGCAGGCGATGGCGCGAGATTTGGGAGAGCGTATCCGGCTAGGCACGGAGGTGACGGGCATCCAATATGACCAGACGGGCGTGCGCGTGACGACTGGCGAAACGGGAAGCAAGGACGCCGCCCCTATGTTCGCCGCCCGCGCCGTGCTGATCTGCCTGCCGCCGGCGACGGCGGCAAAGCTCGACTACGCGCCTGTGCTGCCGGCCCGCCTTGCCGGCGCGCTCGGCGCCTGGCGCAGCGGCGCGGTGATAAAACTGTTCCTGCGCTATCCGCACGCCTTCTGGCGCGAGCACGGCCTTTCCGGCGTCGTGATGTGGCGCGACCCGGCCGGCCTCTTCGCCTTCGATGTCAGTCCGGACGATGCGCATCCGACGCTGGGCTTCTTCATCGGCGGACCGATCGCGCAGGAAACGCGGGCACTGGGCGACGCCCGCGTGAAGGAAAATGCGATCGCCTGGCTCGTCGCCGCACTCGGTCCGCAGGCCGGTGAACCGCTCGACGTCATGCTGCGCGACTGGACGAACGACCGCTGGAGCGGCGGCGCCTATTCGGATCTCGTCGTCGACATGGGCGCCACCGACGCCGAGGAGGTGCTGCGGACGGGTGCGCCGCCGCTGTTCTTCGCCGCCTCGGAACTGTCGCCGTCTTATCCGGGCTATGTCGAAGGCGCCATCGTGGCAGGGCGGAAGGGCGCGAAGAAGATCATCGGGACCCTTCAATCCGCCATCGCCACCAGCGCTTCGGGGTCGTAGGCCAGCCGGATCGGCGCGCCGACCGGAATATCGTCGGCCCCGAAGTCGTTCGTCTCGGTCACCGACAGCGGCTTTTCCAGCCCCGGTATCTCGACCACGAGATGGGTGATCTCACCGAAGTAATGGCGCTCCACCACCGTGCCGGTCACCTGGAACCGGGATGTCTCGTCATCCCACAACACGCGCAGCCGTTCCGGCCGGATGCCGAGCGTCGCGGCGCCGCCGTTGCGCACGAAAGCAGTCGGCTTCTCGGTGTTGACGCGGCCGAATCCCAGCGTGTCGAGGGTAAGCGAGGCGCCATTTTCCTCGACGATCTCGCCCCTGACGAAATTCATGCCGCCGAGGAAGTCTGCGACCTGGCGGTTCACCGGCCGCTGGTAGATTTCCTTGGGCGAGGCGACCTGCGCGATGCGGCCGCCGAACATCACCGCTATACGGTCGGACATGCCGAGCGCCTCGTACTGGTCGTGGGTGACCAGTACGAAGGTGATGCCGATCGCCTGCTGCAGGCGGCGCAGTTCCACCTGCATCTGCTCGCGCAGTTTCTTGTCCAGCGCCGACAGCGGCTCGTCGAGCAGCAGAACCTTGGGCCGCATCACCAGCGCGCGGGCGAGCGCGACACGCTGGCGCTGGCCGCCGGAAAGTTCGGTGGCGCCGCGCTTGCCGAGGCCCGTCAGCGACACCTGCGCCAGCGCCTCCTCGACGCGGCGCTTTTCTTCGCCTGCCTCCAGCTTCAGCCGCTTCAGCCCGTAGCCGACGTTCTGCTCGACATTGAGGTGCGGGAAAATGGCGTAGGACTGGAACACCATGTTGGTGGGGCGGCGATTGGCAGGAATGCCGTCCATCGGCTGGCCGTCGACCACGATCGAGCCGGTCGTCGGATTGTCGAAACCGGCGATCATACGAAGCAGCGTGGTCTTGCCGCAGCCGGACGGGCCGAGCAGCGAGAAGAACTCGCCCTCGTTGATGGAAAGGTTCGCCTCGTCCAGTGCCTTGAAGGCGCCGTAGCTGCGCGTGACGTTCCTGATTTCGATCATGGGCCTGATTTCGCCCATCGGCCGCGCGCTCTGTTCAGGCATACAGCCCTCCCTCGGATTGGGTGCGCCGTGCTGCCCGGCGCCGCAGCACTTCGGCGATGGACAGGAGGATGAAGGAGGCGACGAGCAGAAGCGTGCCGAGCGCCAGCACACCGGGCAGCTTGGCGGCGAAACGGAGCTGGCCCCAGATGTAGATCGGCAGCGTCGCTTCCGTGCCGGTCAGGAAGAACGCGATGATGAACTCGTCCAGCGAGATGGTGAAGGAGACCAGCAGGCTGGAGATAATCGCCGGCGTCACCATCGGCAGCGTGACGCGCCGGAAAGTACCGAAGGCGCTTTCGCCGAGATCGGCCGAAGCTTCTTCCAGCG
>JBQCHN010000276.1:0-2638 GCA_051954615.1 Mesorhizobium sp.
CGCTGGCCGCTGCCTGCCGACCTTGGCCCGGTCACGGCTGTCGATTACGCCGGCTACGGCGCGGCCTTGCAGGGAAATGCCCTGTCGCTGCCGGGCCTGCGCGCCTTCATCGGCCAGATCGGGTAGCGGCTTCCTGCTGTCCTTATTGAACCAGCAGTGCACGCCCGCATGTTGCGCCGGTGACGCGCACGTCGGCTTCGCCGAGCCGCACGCCGAAAGCGGCAAGGACGTTGTCGAGCAGGATATCGACCGGCTCGGTGACTGACTTGAGCAGTGTCACGACGGCAGGCTTGACGGTCCCCAGCAGCCCGGTGACGTCGAGTCCGAGGCCGAGCGCATTGACCGACAGGGACAGGTCGTTGATCAGCGATACGGTCAAGGTCTCCGTGATGTTCCGCGTCGATGTGGATTTCACGGTCTTGTTGGCGATGTCGGCGCTGTCGAAGGTCAGCACGGTCGGGTTCATATTGGTCGATGCGGCCGAGGCCGAGCCGTCCACGCCCAGAAGGTCGAGCGTCAGAAACAGCAGCTTGAGGCTGACTTCGGCGATCCGTGCGTCGCGGAAGGATTGCGGCCTGCTGAAATCGGCGAAGCCCGCTGCGTCGCTTTCGGCGAGCCGGAGCGAAGCGAGGCCGGGGCGTACCGCGACGGAAACCCGCGTATTGCCCTGCCTGCCGGCCGGGCAGGAAATGTTCGCCAGCCGGGCTTCGGCGGAGGCCACTTCGACATGCAGGGGCAGCGTCACGGAGAGCAGCTTGATGCCGCCGCCGAGATTGGGGGCGGCGGCGCCAATGGTCGCCTTGAGGCGGAGCCGCGTCTGGGCGGTGCGCACCACCGTTCCCGTTTCGCCCACGGTCAGCCATGGCGACGATTGCGGCGGTTCGCCGATGGCGATGGCCACTTTGGTCGAGAGCAGGCCGGGCACCGACGCGCCGAGGTCGACTTCGACCTGGTGCGATCCGTTCGCCAGGGTCGCGGCCGCTGTCAGCAGGCCGAGCGCGCTGGCGTCGACCGGCAGGCCCGCCGGCCGTTGGCCAAGCCCGAGGCGGCCCACCGAACCGAGGTCGATGACCTTGCTGAGAGGGATTTTCGCATCGATCGCCGAGCGGGCCGCAATGGCCTGCAAGGCGAGCTTGCTGGCCTGGCCGACCCCGCTGGTATTGGCGAGAGCGGTGGCGATCTGCCCGACCGTGGCCTTGGATTGCAGCACGTCCGTATAGGTCGCCGCCGTCAGATGTTGTTGTACGGCAAGCGTGTCGAGAAAGGAGAGCGCGCTGACATCGGCGGCGGCCAAGGCGTTGTAATCCATGACGCTGAGCGAAAGGCTTCCGCCGATCAGGCCGCCAAGAAGGGCATTGAGAATGCCACCGTCGACTTTGGCCAATCGCGATCCGACGGAAAATGCGGCCTGCGCCCGGGTGCTGGCGATGGCGGTCGTCGAGATCGTCGGCGCAGCCATGATGGCCGAGCCGAAGAACAGGGTGCCCTTCTTGCGCAAAGTCACCTTCACCGCATTGTAAGGCTGGGCCTCCGGCACGAAACGATTGGCCGCCGCAACCGCCGGGTCGGGCGAATAATGGCCGCGCACGACGGTTGCGACCGGCATGCCGTCATCGGAGGTGCCTGCGGGCTGGCTGCCGCCGCTTGCGCTCTGCACGATGGCGGACGGCAGGCCGTTGTCCGTGAGTGTCGCAAGCACGGCCGCCTCGGCATTGCCGATGTTGGCGGCGGCGGTGATGGCGGCAATGTCGACCAGCGACTGCGCTGCCCGGCGTTCGGTGTAGAGCGATCCTTCGTCGACGGCGAAGGCCGCCAGTGTGATCGCCAGGGGAGCGGTGATCGCCGTCATGACGGCGAAATTGGCGCGCCTGTCGGAAACGAACCGGCGGCGGATATCCCGAAGGATCGAGCGCTGCTGCATCACAGGCCCCCGATGCGGATGGTCGAGCGTTTGGCGATCGTCGTGCCGGGCAAGGGCAGGTCGCTGAGCAGGTTCCAGATCGGCAGGTCGCGCGCGTCGTATTGCACCGCGACGACGAACTGGTCGGCATCGGCCGCGCTGTCCTGCGCGGTGACCGAGAGCTTGCCCGGATCGATGAACGGATAGCCTGCGGCATTGCGCTGGACGAATGCCGCCACCAGCGATTGCCTTTCGGTTTGATCCAGGCCGGACAGCGCGGTTCGCGCGGCGTCGGCGGCGATTTGCTGAACAGAATGGCTTGCTCCGAAATAGATTCCATACGCAACCATACCGAGTAGGAGCAGGATGAAAATCGGTGCCAGCATGGCGAATTCGATGGCCGAAGTAGCCGTTCCATCGTTTCGGAAACGCGTGAAATTGGATCGGCTAAACAAGAGATTGTGCATGGTTGCAGAATGCATCGGCGACCTGTTGGAAGGTTGAATCGAGTATGCAACTTAAGATTGTTATCGAGTTGTGCCGATGAGGCTGTGGGAAAAGACCGGGGCGGCTGGATGTGAGCTTGCCTTGCGTCACCCAAGGAGGCTGTTGAAATAAGATTTCGTCGTGTCTAGTGTCCTGACACCAGCCGCGGCCAGGGACCGACGGCTCGCCAACGAAACCGGGTGAACCGGTTCGGGGCGTCAACACTCGCAAGGCGTGTTTGAGGGGCGCACG
>JBQCHN010000277.1:0-3447 GCA_051954615.1 Mesorhizobium sp.
TGACCGGCGTCACGCTCTACGAACCCGCCGAACTGGTGCTGTCGGCGAAAGCCGGCACGCCGCTTGCCGAAATCGAGGCCCTGCTCACCGAAAACGGCCAGCAATTCGCCTTCGAGCCGATGGATTACGGGCCACTGCTCGGAGAGGCACCGGGGCGCGGCAGCATCGGCGGCGTTCTGGCGGCGAACCTTGCCGGCCCGCGCCGGCTCAAGGCGGGCGCGGCGCGCGACCACATCCTCGGCATCCATGCCGTGTCGGGGCGCGGCGAGGCCTTCAAGTCGGGCGGCCGCGTCGTCAAGAACGTCACCGGCTACGATCTTTCCAAGGGGCTGGCGGGTTCCTGGGGCACGCTGGCCGTCGCCACCGACGTCACCTTCAAGGTGCTGCCCGCCGCCGAGACCGAGACGACACTTGCCGTGCGTGGGCTCTATGACGAGCAGGCGGTGGCCGCCATGGCGCTCGCCATGGGCTCCAGCGCGGAAGTCTCAAGTGCGGCGCACCTGCCCTATCCGGCGGTCGCGCGCGTCAACGGCGGCCGTTTCGGCAGCGATGCCGCGACGCTGCTGCGCGTCGAGGGTTTCGCGCCGTCCGTCGCTGCCCGGCTCGCCATGCTGACGGCGCTCTTGAAGAATGCGGGACCGCTGGAGGAAATCGCCGGAGAGGCATCGAAAGCGCTGTGGCGTGAGGTACGCGACAGTACGCCCTTCGCCGGCGACGACGAGCGGCCGGTCTGGCGCGTCTCGATGGCGCCGTCCGACGGCCACGCCATGGTCATGGCGCTGCGCCGGCAGACGGCCGTCGATGCCTTCTACGACTGGCAGGGCGGGCTCGCCTGGCTGCGCATGGAAGGCGGCGATGCGGAAGCCGACCTTATACGCACGCTGGTGAGAAAGCACGGCGGCGGCCACGCCACGCTGGTGCGCGCCACCCCGGCCGAGCGCGCGGCAGCGCCGGTCTTCCAGCCGCAGCCGCCGGCGCTGGCGGCGCTCTCCGCGCGGCTGAAGGAACAGTTCGACCCGAAGACCATCCTCAACCCCGGCCGCATGGCCTAGGCGGACATCATGCAGACGACTTTCTCGCCCGAGCAGCTCGCCGATCCGCATGTGGCGGAATCGGAGAAGATCCTACGCAAATGCGTGCATTGCGGTTTCTGCACGGCCACCTGCCCGACCTATGTGACTCTCGGCAACGAACTGGATTCGCCGCGCGGAAGAATCTACCTCATCAAGGATATGCTGGAAGGCGGTCGGGCGGCGGACAAGGAGATCGTCACCCATATCGACCGCTGCCTTTCCTGTTTAGCCTGCATGACGACCTGCCCGTCGGGCGTGAACTACATGCACCTGGTCGACCATGCCCGCGCCCACATCGAAAAGACCTACAAGAGGCCCCTGCCCGACCGGCTGGTGCGGGCGCTGCTCGCCTTCGTGCTGCCCTACCCCGGCCGCTTCCGCGCCGCGCTGAGGCTGGCAAGGCTCGGCCGCCCCTTCGCCGGCCTGTTCGAGGGCACGGCGCTGAAACCGCTCGCCGCCATGCTGAAACTGGCGCCGAAGACGGTGCCGGCCGCTTCGCCGGTGTCGCGGCCCGGAAGCCACGCACCAAAGGGGACGCGGCGCGGGCGTGTGGCGCTGCTCACCGGCTGCGCGCAATCCGTTCTCGATCCGGCCATCAACGAGGCGACCGTTTCGCTGCTCACCCGCCTCGGCGTCGAAGTCGTGGTGCCGCGCGGCGAAGGCTGCTGCGGCGCGCTGGTGCATCACATGGGCAAGGAGGATGCGGCACTCGATGCCGCGCGCCGCAACGTCGATGCCTGGACACGCGAGGCCGAGGCCGGCGGGCTGGATGCCATCGTGATTACCGCATCGGGCTGCGGCACGACGATCAAGGATTACGGCTTCATGCTGCGGCTCGATCCGGCCTATGCCGACAAGGCGGCGAAAGTCTCGGCCCTGGCCAAGGACGTAACGGAATATCTCGCCACGCTGGACCTGCCGGAACCGGCGAAGAAGCCGGGAATGGCGGTGGCCTATCATTCGGCCTGCTCCATGCAGCACGGCCAGAGGATCACGCGCCAGCCGAAGGAGCTTCTGGCGCGCGCCGGCTTCGTGGTGAAGGAGCCGCGCGAGGGGCATCTGTGCTGCGGCTCGGCCGGCACCTACAACATGCTGCAACCGGAAATCTCGGCGCGCCTGCGCGATCGCAAGGTGAAGAACATCGAGGCGACGGGGGCCGCATTGGTCGCCACCGGCAACATCGGCTGCATCACCCAGATCGCCTCGGCGGCAAAAATGCCGGTCGTGCATACAGTGCAATTGCTCGACTGGGCCTATGGCGGGGAAAAACCGGCCGGACTGCCGCGGAACGGCTGACGGGAGGACGCAGGCCCGACCCGCTATTTCACAACGAGAACCGGGATATCCGCGAGCGCCACGACCTCTGCCGCCTGGCTTCCCAGGACAAGGCGAGAGACGCCGCGGCGTCCGTGCGAAGCCATGACGATCAGTTGAGCGCCCCGCGCCCTGGCCGTCTCCAGGATCGCATCGGCAGGCCGAATGTCCGCCACATGGACGCTCGCCAAGTGGACGCCGAGCTTGTCGGCCGCCTCCTTCACCGCCAGCAGAAGCTTGTCCGCCGCTGCTTTCTGCGCGGCGTTGTAGTCGTTCATCTCCTCTTCGGACGGTATCCAGCCCGCCCCCAGGGCCAGTCCGGGCATCGGGTAGGGATCGGTCGCCGTGACCACGGTAACCTTGGCGCCAAGGTCCCTGGCCAGGGCCAGACCGTAGTCAACCCCCTTTTGCGCGGTTTCGGATCCGTCGGTCGGGATCAGGATGTGCTTGGGCATGTTTAGTCTCCGCAGTGCCTGTGTGGTCGGCAACTTACATTGTCCCGCCGGGACGCAAGTTGATTTTCATCAAACGAATCGGAACGGCCGCCGCCCACGGCATTCCCACAGGGCCGACGGCAGGTACCGACCAGTCGAGCGCAAAGGGCCTATTCCGCAGCCAACCTCACGCCGGCGGCATCCGCCACGCCATAGGTGGCACGATAGAGGTCGCGCTGGCGGTTCAGCGCCACCATGGTGTTGCGCAGCAGGATGGCGACGGTGAGCGGCCCGACCCCGCCCGGCACCGGCGTGATCCAGGAAGCGACATCCTTGACGCTGTCGGTATCGACATCGCCGACGATGCGCTCCTTGCCGTCGGGGCCGATCTCGGTGTTGATGCCGATGTCGATGACGGCAGCACCCGGCTTGACCATATCGGCCTTGATGAGGCGCGGCTTGCCGACAGCTACGAACAGCGCGTCAGCGCGGCGCGCATGCGCGGCCACCGAGCGCGTCATGTGGTGGCACACCGTCACCGTGGCGCCCTCGCTCATCAACAGGAAAGCGATCGGCTTGCCGACGATCTCGGAATGGCCGACGACGACCACCTCCAGGCCTTTCAG
>JBQCHN010000278.1:0-4054 GCA_051954615.1 Mesorhizobium sp.
TGACCAAGCGCGGCTACGACCTGTGGGCCGACAAGGTCAACGAGCAGGGCGGCGTCGAGGTGGCCGGCGAACGCTTCAAGGTCGAGATGTTTTATGGCGACGACCAGAGCAATCCCGCTACCGGTGCTGATGCCGCTGAACGGCTGATCGTACAAAACGAGGTCGATGTGCTGTTCGGCCCCTATACCAGCGGCTCGACCATCGCGGTGCAGCCGATCTGCCAGAAATACCAGGTGCCGATGATCTCCGGCTCGGCGGAATCGCCGAACGTCTGGAAGGCGAAGCCCGAATTCAACTTCGGCATCATTCCGTCCGTGGACACGACCTCCGGCCTGTCGCTGGGCGTGCTGGCGAAGACGTCCAATCCTGCGGCCAAGACGGTTGCGGTGATCAGCGTCAACGAGCCGTTTTCCAAGGAAACGGGCGAAGGTTTCCGCGACGGCGTCAAGGCGGCGGGGCTGGAACTGGTCGCCTATGAACTGGTGCCGCCGGAGGGCGACCTCACCCCGGTCATCTCCAAGATCGCCGCGCTCAAGCCCGACGTCGTCGCGGTCGGCGGGCATGAAGAGATTCTGATCAACGTGGTCAAGACCTCGAAGTCGCTGAACTACCGGCCGAAGGCGCTGATCATGCACTACGGCATCACCAACCCGGCCTTCGCCCAGGCGCTCGGCGCCGACGCCGACGGCGTCACCGGCGTGGTGGTCTGGCTCCCGACCGTGACCTACAAGGACGACGTCTTCGGCACCGCCAAGGAATTCTCCGATATGGCGACGAAGAAGCTCGGCGGCGAACCCGACTATACCGCGGCCGGCTGCGCGGCCAGCGGCCTGGTGCTCGGCGATGCGCTGAAACGGCTCGGCAAGAAGCCGGCGCTGACGCCGGAGGACCGCGTCGCGCTGAAGGACGCCATTGCCGAAACCGATATCCAGACCTTCTACGGCCCGATCAAGTTCGAGAAGGACGGCCCGCACTATCACGACAACGTCCAGCCGGTGCCGGTGCTGGTGCAGATCCAGGGCGGCAAGGTCGTCGCCGTGGGGCCGAAGGAGGCCGCGGCCGCCGACTACATCTATCCGCTGCCGGCCTGGAAATAGCATCTCCTCGGCGGCGCGTGCGAGACCGCGCGCCGCCGAACCCTCGCGGATGCGGGCCGGCCGCGCGGCCGCCGTGTCCAGACGGGAAGACCTTCCCGCCACCCATACGGACGGACGGCTCCTGCCTTGGATCTTTTCCTCCAGACCCTGCTGAACGGCCTTCTGATCGGCGGCGTGATCGCCACCTTCACCATCGCCTTCCAGCTTACTTTCGGCGTGCTGCACGTCATCGACTTCGCAGTTGGCGGCTGGGTCGTGCTGGGCGGCTATCTCGGCTACTACGTCACCGCCCTGTTGGGGTTGGACGGCTTCGTTGCCATCCCTCTGGCCTTTGTGCTGTTCGGCGCCCTCGGCTACCTGATCGGCCCGGTGCTCTACAACGTCCGCAACAGCCGCACGGCGCGGCCGGAACTGATGGCGCTGGCGCTGACCTTCGGCCTGTTCACGCTGCTGCGCGGGGGCATGCTGACGGCCTGGGGCTTCAACACGCGCAACGTCACGACCATGCTCAGCGGCGAAAGCCTTGCGGTCGGCCCGGTCATCGTGCCGCTGATCCGTGTCGCGGCGGCGGTCTTCGCCGTGGCCATCGCCGGCGGGCTGTTCCTGTTCCTCTATCGCACCCGCTATGGGCTGGCGATTCGCGCCACCGCCGAGAACCGCCACAACGCGGCCCTGATGGGCGTCAACATCCGGCGGCTGAGCGCCAACGTCTACGGCCTCTATGCCGGTATAACCGCCATGGCCGGCGTGCTGATGGGCGCCATCTATTCGGTGAATCCCGAAGTCGGCCTGCGCTACACGCTGTTCGCCTTCTTCGTCGCCGTGCTGGCCGGGCTGGGTTCGGTCGGCGGCGCGGTGGTGGCGGCGCTGATGCTTGGCGTCATCGAGGCCTTCGTGTCGACCTATGTCGGCTCCAGCTATTCGCTGCTCGCCATCTTCGCCACGCTGTTCGTGGTCCTTCTGGCGTCCCCGAAGGGAATCTTGCGGAGGGGCCTCTGATATGGCCGCGCAACCCATGAAATCGCGCTGGCCCGGCCTTCTGCTGCTCGCCGCCATCCTCGTCGTGCTGGCGCTGATGCCGCTGCTGGTCAACAATTACTGGCTGCGCGTCGCCACCGGCGCGCTGATGTGGGCGGGGCTCGCCTGCTCCTGGAATATGCTGGGCGGCTATGCCGGCTACATCAATTTCGGCCACTCGGCCTTCTTCGGCCTCGGCGCCTATGTCACCGCTTTCCTGATGAACGACCCGTTCGGCCTGCCTTTCCTCGCCACCATTCCGGCCGGCATGGTGGTGACAGGCGTGTTCGCCGTCATCATCGGCGCACCGACATTGCGCCTGCGCGGCGCCTATTTCGCCATCGCCACCTGGGCCTTCGCCGAGGTGCTGATCCAGTTCGCTTCGGCGATGGATTTCACCGGCGGCATCGGCGGCATCGGCCTGCCGCCTTTCCTCAACGAACGTTTCTTCTACTACGCCATGTTCGGTGCCGCAGCACTTACCTATCTCGTCGCCTGGGCGCTGTTCGAGCGCTCGCGCTTCGGCCTCAAGGTCAAGGCGCTGCGCGACCACGAGCCGGCCGCAGAGGCGATGGGCATCAACACGGCGCTGGTGAAGCTGCAGACCTTCGTGCTCAGCGCCGTCACGGCGTCGGTCTTCGGCGCCATCTTCGCCTATTGGGTCACCTTCATCAATCCGAAGTCGGTGTTCGGCGGCGACATCACCGACCAGATGGTGGTGATGGTGCTGCTCGGTGGGCTGGGCACGCTGTGGGGGCCGGCGATCGGCGGCGTCGCGCTGTTCGTCGTCAACCGGCTGATCTGGATGCACTGGGGCGACACCGCCTTCTACATCGCCATCCTTGGAGCCGCCATCGTGCTGGTGGTGCTGTTCCTGCCCAACGGCATCGCCGGCCTGTTCGTCAGGCGCAAGGCGAACGCGCTCGACAAAGTGGCAGACAAGCTCGTTGGCGGGGGAGGGGAGCGATGAGCGCCTCGGCACAGGCTTCCGCCGATCCCATCCTGTCGGTGCGCGGGCTCTACAAGCATTTCGGCGGCATCAAGGCCACCAACGGCGTCGACCTGGCGGTCGGCCGGCAGGAGATCGCCGGGTTGATCGGCCCCAACGGCTGCGGCAAGTCGACTCTGTTCAGCCTCGTCTCCGGCACGGTGGCGCCCGACAAGGGCGAGATCCGCTTCGACGGCCAGGCCATAGCCGGCATGAGCGCGCATCGCATCGCCCGGCTTGGCCTCGCCCGCACCTTCCAGATCCCGGCCCTGTTCGACAATATGAGCGTGACCGAAAATCTGCTTGCGGCGGCGGCCGAGGGGCATTGGCCGGGCGCGCAGGAGCGCGCGGCCGAGACGCTGGCGCTGCTCAGGTTGGAGCATGTCGCCGACAACCGCGCTTCCGACCTTTCCGGGGGCCAGCAGAAGCTGCTGGAATTCGGCCGCGCCGTCATGCGTCAGGCGACCCTCATCCTGCTCGACGAGGTGACGGCGGGCGTGCACCCCAACATTCGCAAGATCATTCTGGAGGCCATCGCCAGCCTGCGCGAACGCGGCGTCTCCTTCCTCGTCATCGAGCACGACATGGAAATGGTGCGCAGCGTCTGCGACCGCATCATCGTCATGGATTCCGGCCGCGTCGTCACCAGCGGCGCCTTCGAGGACATCGTGCGCAACTCCGAAGTCATGCAGACCTATCTGGGGCGGCCGCAATGAGCACGCTGGCCGCCGAAAAAATCGTCACCGGCTACGGCAAGCAGGAGATCGTCCACGGCGTCTCGCTGGCGGCTGAAGCCGGCAAGATCACCTGCATCTTCGGGCCGAACGGCTGCGGCAAGTCCACGCTGCTGAAAGCCATCGCCGGCGCCCTGCCGGTGTGGAGCGGCAGCGCACGTCTCGACGACATCGTGCTCTCCAACCTGCCGGTGCACGAGGTAGTGCGGCAGGGGCTG
>JBQCHN010000279.1:0-14259 GCA_051954615.1 Mesorhizobium sp.
CAGACTTGTCGTCTTTGCATTCTGGCGCATTTGCTTCTATCACCGTGTGGCCCTCCCGCAGGCAACCTCACATCAGCCGAAGCGCCGCATGACGGACGATCTGTTCCACGACATCCCCGGCAATCCCCGGCCCGAGAATGCCGAGGGCGGCTTCTTTACCGCCCGCGACGGGCGCCGCGTTCGCTACGCCCGCTTCGCCGCGACCGGCCGGCCTATGAAGGGCACTGTCGTCATCCTCACCGGCCGCAACGAGTGCATCGAGAAATATTTCGAGACGATCCGCGACCTTGCCGGCCGCGGCCTCGGCAGCGCCATCCTGGACTGGCGCGGACAGGGTGGTTCCGACCGGCTGCTCTCCAATCCGCAGCGCGGCTACGTCAAGAATTTCTCCGCCTATACGACCGACCTCGAGCAATTCTTCGAGGAAATCGTGCTGCCCGATTGTCGCGGCCCCTATTACATTCTCGCCCATTCGGCCGGCGCCACGGTGGCACTGCTCGCCGCCCCCTTCATGACCAACCGCGTGCGCCGCATGGTGCTGATCGCGCCCTTCCTCGCTTTGCCCGGCCAGAAGGTCTCGATGCGCTGGGTGCGGCGCGTCACCACCCTGCTCACCTTTCTCGGCTTCGGCCGCATGTACGCTGCCTGGGGTCCGCGGCCGAAGGAATCCACGCCTTTCGCCGTCAACAAGCTGACCACCGATCCCGTCCGCTACCGGCGCAACACCCTGCTTTACGAGACATATCCCAAGCTCGCCCTGGGCGGCCCGACGGTGCGCTGGCTGCGGGCGGCGGCGATCGCCGCCGAAGCCGTCAGCGCGCAGGACTATATGGGCCGCTTCCAGGTGCCGACGCTGATCGTCGGTGCCGGTGCCGACGAGGTGGTCTCCACCCGGGCGGTGGAATCCTATGCCCGGTACCTGCGGCTGGGTTCGTTCCTGATGATCGATGGAGCCCGCCACGAGATCCTGCAGGAAGCCGACCTCTACCGCGAACAGTTCCTCGCCGCCTTCGACGCCTTCATCCCCGGCACCGAGGATGGTGCCCTGCAAGCTTCGACGTCCGACGCGGAAGGTTGAGGCCCTATTCCCTAAGGGCAGCCATCGCCGCTTCGTGCAGTTCGGGCGTGGCGGCGGCCACGATGTCGCCGCCGTTCTCGGCCGGGCCGCCATCGAAGGTGGTGACGATGCCGCCAGCCTTCTCGATGATCGGGATGAGCGCAACGATGTCGTAGGGTTTCAGGCCGGGGTCGGTGACGATATCGACGCTGCCGGCCGCCAGCATGGCGAAGGCGTAGCAATCGGTGCCGTAGCGCGCCAGCCGCACCTTCTGCTCGAAGCGGTCGTAGCGGTCGCGCGCCTCGTTCTTGAACAGGGCCGGCGTGGTGGTGAACAGCGTCGCCTCCTCGATGCGCGTTGTCTTGCGCGTTTGCAACCAGCGCGGTCCGCCGGGGCCTTCGTAATGCGCGCCGGACCCGTTGGCATAGAAAAGTTCGCCGGTGAAAGGCTGCGACATCATGCCGGCCACCGCCTCGCCGTCGACCGTCAAGCCGACCAGCGTACCCCATGTCGGCAGGCCGGAGATGAAAGCGCGCGTGCCGTCGATCGGATCGATCACCCAGACATGCCGGCTGGCGAGGTTCTGGCTGCCATGTTCCTCGCCGAGGATGCCGTGGTCGGGGAACTCCGCCGCAATCAGCGCGCGGATCGCCAGCTCGGTCTGCTGGTCCGCCTCGGTGACCGGGTCGAAGCCGGCCGCTTCCTTGTTGGCGACCGCGCCCTGGCTGCGGAATCGCGGCAGGGTCTCAGCGGCAGCAGCAGCAGCGATGCGCCGCAAGAAATCGGTCGAGATGTCCAAGACGCCCTCCTCCGCCCGCGCGATCCGGCGCGGCCATCGCTGCATAGCAAAAGCGCGACAGGAATGTCACGCGCCGCAGTGCCGCGCGCAAACTATTCGGCCGCCAGCGGCAGATCGAGGAAATGATGGTCCGGAATCGCCATGAGGTCAGCCGAAAAGCGCGCCAGATCCTCGGCCAGCGCGGGAAAGCCGACCGTCTTCTGCAGCGTGCGTTCGTTCATATAGAGCCCGCGATTGACCTCGACCTGCAGGGCATGCAGTCGCCGGGCAGGCCGGCCGTAATGCTCGGTGATGAAGCCGCCGGCATAGGGCTTGTTGTGCGCCACGGTGTAGCCCATGGCCGACAGGAGCGAGATTGCCCGCTCCGTCAGCGCCGCGGACGCCGCCGTACCGAAGCGGTCGCCGACGATGAAATCCGGCCTGAAGCCGCTGTCGCCGACGCGCACGCTGGCCGGCATGGAATGGCAGTCGATCAGCACCGCATAGCCGAAGCCGGCATGGGTGCGCGCGATCAGTCGCTTCAGCGTCTCGTGATAGGGTTTATAGACCGTCTCGATGCGCGCCACGGCTTCGGCCAGCGGCAGCCGCCCGGCATAGATGTCGAGCCCCTCGCCGACCAGCCGCGGCACCGTGCCCAGTCCGCCGGCGACGCGGGCAGAGCGGATGTTGCAATAGGACGGCACGGGCTCAGCGAACATGCGCGGGTCGAGTTCCCACGGCTCGCGGTTGACGTCGAGATAGGCGCGCGGAAAATTCGCCGCCAGCAGTGGCGCGCCGAGGGCCACCACCGCGCCGAAAAGCTCGTCCACGTAGCAATCCTCGGACCGACGGATGGCGGTGCTGTCGAGCCTTGCCATGGCCAGGAAACGCTCGGGATAGAAACGGCCGCTGTGCGGCGAGGAGAAGACGAAGGGAACGCGCTGTTCGGCGCCCGTGCGGACCTCGAAGGGCGCGACGCCCGAAAAATCCTCGGCGACCGTCGTCAATTCCAACCTGCTGGCAAGCACCGCAACATCATCGGCAAAGCCTGCCACCTCGGCGCCCACCTGTCCAGCTTTTCAACGGCTTGCGGCGCTTTGCACGGAGCTTGCGCAACGGCATCATTCACTTGATGTTTACCCTCGCCACCTCATATACAGGATGGTTAACGGGATCGCGCTCCAGCATCCCGCTGGGTGATTCGGACGGCAATCGACATGGCACGCATCCTTCTGGCGGAAGACGACGATGATATGCGCCGCTTCCTGGTCAAGGCGCTCGAGCGCGCCGGCTACCAGGTCAGCGATTTCGACAATGGCGCGAGCGCCTACGAGCGCCTGCGCGAAGAGCCCTTCTCGCTGCTCTTGACCGACATCGTCATGCCCGAGATGGACGGCATCGAGCTGGCCCGCCGCGCCACGGAGATCGATCCCGACCTGAAGGTGATGTTCATCACCGGCTTCGCCGCGGTCGCCCTCAACCCCGATTCGAAGGCACCCAAGGACGCCAAGGTGCTGTCGAAGCCGTTCCATCTGCGCGACCTCGTCAACGAGGTCGAAAAGATGCTGCAGGCGGCCTGAGACGGGAGGGCGGCCGGGGCGTACCCGCCCTTGTCCGCCGTATGACGGAGCCATCGATTCCGGCTCTGCGAATAGCCCGATCTTTTCGCTATGCCGCTATTGACGCGCCGGGGCAAAAGTGGTGTATGCGCGGCCTTGGATGGGCGTATAGCTCAGCGGGAGAGCACTACGTTGACATCGTAGGGGTCCCAAGTTCGATCCTTGGTACGCCCACCATCCAACAATTTGAATTTAATAGATATTCCGGTTTGGTCTTCGCGGAAATGCACTTCCCGCTAGGTTCATCAAACCTATGCGGCAAGATTCGCCCACACGCGGATCGCGGAGACGGAATACATCTTCTCCACGATACGCGATTTACGCGACCGGCTGGGTGATCTTGTCGATCAGGGCTTGGGCGAGTTGCCTGTGCAAATTCTGATCATGGCCAGACAGCACGCTACAGGCCATAGCTCGAAACAGCGGGGCTAGGCGATTGCCGCAGCTCGGCGCGATGGTCGCAAAGCTACGGCGAAACGAGCGATTGTTTTGGCAGTCCGTTTTCGGGCTCCATCAATATTCACGACCTTCGAAATGGCGGGGGCTAAGGCCTTTCCCGCCTCATTCGAATTCGAAAATATCCGTGTGGAAGTACTTGTCGCTGATGGCGGCGTAGGTTCCGTCCGCGCGGATGGCCTTCAGCGCCTCGTTCATCCTGTTGCGGAGATCGTCGTCATCCTTGCGCAGCGCGATCGCGATGCCCTCGCCGACAAAGGCGGGATCAGTGACGGGCTTGCCGATGAACTTGCAGCACGCGCCTTCGGGCGAGTTGTTGACCCAGTCCAGCATCGGCAGGTAGTCGCTGACCTGCAGGTCGAGGCGGCCGTTCAGCAAATCCAGATTGACCTCTTCCTGGGTGGGATAGAGCTTCACGTCGGATTGGGTGAAGGTCTCGGCATAATTTCCCTGCGTCGTTCCGGCCTGGGAACCGATGACTTTCCCTGCCAGAGCCTCGGGGCTTACGTCGACAATGTCGCTGTCCTTGGGTGCGACCAGAGCGAGCGCCGACTTATAGTAGGGGTCAGTGAAGGCCACCTGCTGCTTGCGCTCGTCCGTTATCGACATCGACGCAATGATGAAGTCGTACTTCTTGGCCTGGAGACCCGGAATGATGCCGTCCCAATCCTGCGTCACGACCTCGCAGTCGGCATCCATCTTTTCGCAGAGCGCAAGGCCAATCTCGACGTCGAAGCCGCCGACTTTACCGTTAGGCTCGATGAAATTGAATGGCGGATAGGCCCCCTCCGTGCCCAGACGGAGTTTGTCACGGGCATAGGCCTGGCCCCAGCCGGCGACCATCGCAACTGACATGGCAATCGCAAATACCGTTGTCTTCTTCATCATCAGGTCTCCGATTTCCGGTTGCGCAGCCCTGCGCCAAGAGCGTTCAGGATCAGCCTCCCTGCGGTGAGGCTGGTTATCTTGTTCGGCAGGTCGATGCTCGGCGCGACTTCCACAACGTCCATTCCGACCAGCGGCCCGTCCTCGGCCAGTTGATGGATGATCGGCTGAACCTGCTCGAAACGAAGGCCGCCAGGGGCCGGCCCCAGCACCGCCGGCATGACGGAAGGATCGAGCCCGTCCGCGTCGACGGTAAGGTAGAAGGGGCCCTTTCCCTTGAGATGAGACAGGACCTGTCCGATTCCCCCGGCATGAAGCTCGGCCGCCGTAATGATGTTCGCGCCATAACGCCGCGCCGCCTCGACCTCGCCGGCACGGGCCGATCCGGTGCTGCGCATGCCGATCTGGGTGATGCCGCTGATCCACGGCAGTTCGCTGGCGCGCCGGATCGGGCTGCTGTAGCCGAGCCTTGAGCCGCGGACGTCGTCCCTCCAGTCGATATGGGCGTCGATCTGGACCAGGTGCACCGGCTTGCCGACCACCTCCAGGGCATGCAGGACCGGAATGGTGATGCCGTGGTCGCCGCCCAGGATGAAGGTCATGCCGCTGTTGGCGAAAAGGACTTTCAGGTGAGCCACCGTTGCCGCGAAATAGTCCTCGAAGCTGCCGGACCAGCGCGGACAGTCTCCGGCATCGACACCTTTGCCGGGAAGAATGCTTTCAAGCGTACCGCCGAAATCGAAGTCCCACTGGGCCGGTCCATCGCAGAACTGGCCCGATTGCAGACGGATGGCGCTTGGCGCATTCGCCTGGTCGTTGGGAAGGGGTTCGCCGGAATAAGGTTCGCTGTAGGGGATGCCGATGACGGCGGCTGCGATGTTCTTCCACTTCGTGGGGTCGGTGACGACGGGCCAATCCAGAAACGGCCGGACGGGCGCCGAGGTGGAACCATTGCCTTGCAACACGCGCTTATGCTCCCGAAGTCGCTTATTGTCCCCTCGCGCTAGACAAGCACTTGCCTGTAAGCAATCGAATAAGCCTAAACCGCCTTTAGCGATGCTATCGTGATGCTGGAAATCAGAGACCTCACATCCGTCCGCGCATTGGCCAGTACCGGCAGCTTCGAAGCAGCCGCGCGCGCTCTGGGCATCACGCCAGGGGCGATGTCCCAGCGCATCAGGCAGATCGAGGACAGGCTCGGCCAGATCGTGGTGGTGCGGACCAACCCGGTTCGATTGACCACCGCCGGCGAGACCCTGCTGGGCCTGGCTCAACAGGTCGAACTGGCAATGGCCGACACCATCCGTTCGCTGACCAACGACGACGTCTCGTCATCTGCAACGGTCGCGGTGAACCATGATTCGCTGGCGAGCTGGTTCCTCCAGGCGGTGATCGATTTCGCCGCCCGCTCGGCGACAACGCTGGACATCCGCTGTGCCGATCAGGCCGCTACCTCTTCGCTGCTGCGTTCCGGATCGGCTGTTGCCGCGATTTCGGCCGAATCGGAACCGCCGCAAGGCTGCGAAGCCATCCTCCTGGGCGGGCTGGAATATGTGGCGGTCTGCACCCCTGCTTTTCTTGAGACATGGTTTGACGATGCTGGAAGGCCGAGAAACGGCTGCCCTGTGCTCATGTTCGAATATTCGGATTCGCTTTCACAACGCGTTGCCGAACAGATGAAGCCGGTCGAGGGGACGGCCCGTGTCCATTATCTGCCGGATTCGAATGCCATCCTTGCGGCCACGGTAGAGGGAATGGGATGGGCCGTTGTTCCCACCCTGATGGCATCGAAGGCAATTGCCGGCGGCGACCTTGTGGCAATCGCACCCCGTTCCCGGTTGGTGGTCCCGCTGTATCTGCACTACTGGCGACTGGGCACAGCCACCCTCGACCTGCTCGTCGAGTGCATTCGACGATCCGCCGCCAAGTGCCTGATTTCTCGCTAGAAGCAGGAGTCCGCAAGTCCGCCTCGATAGGATCGCGTCGCATGCGGTTCTAATTCTGTCCGCGATACGACCGTCCAAATTAGGCGCGGTGCCGATTGCGGCGGATGAAGAAAAGGGCGCGGTCTCCTAACCGGCCTCCGCCACGACCAGATGACCGTTGCCGACGTCGACCAGCGGCAATTTTTCCGGCTCGTTCCCGAGCGGCCGCGTCACGCTCGGGATTTCGCTCACCAGTCGGGCGAAGTTGCCACGCCGCCGGACTGGGTCCGGGATCGGCACGGCCTCGATCAGCCGCCTCGTGTAGGGATGGCGTGGGTTGCCGAAGACCTGGGCTCGCGTACCCATCTCGACGATCTGGCCGAGAAACATGACCGCGACACGATCCGAGATGTTCTCGACTACGGCCATGTCGTGAGAGATGAACAGGTAGGCGATGCCGAACTCGGTCTGCAATTCTTTCAGCAGTTCCAGCACCTTTGCCTGCACCGAAACGTCGAGCGCCGACACGCTTTCGTCGGCGATGATCAACTTCGGCCGCAGCGCCAGCGCACGCGCAATGCAAACGCGCTGCCGCTGGCCGCCGGAGAACTCATGCGGGTAAAGCTCCATCTGATCGGGCTTCAGGCCGACGCGCTCGAACAGCGCCGCCACCCGCTCTCGCCGCTCTGACGCCGAACCGATGCCGTGGATCAACATGGGTTCGGCGACAAGGTCGCCGACGCGCATGCGCGGATCGAGCGAGGCATAGGGATCCTGGAAGATCATCTGCACGTCGCGCTTGACCGCCTTCAGCGCTTCGCCCGACAGGCCGGTGAAATCGCGCCCGTTGACGGAAATCGAGCCGGTGAACGGCACCAGCCCGGCGATCGCCTTCGCGGTGGTGGATTTGCCGCAGCCGGATTCGCCGACAAGCGCCAGCGTCTCGTTGGGACGGATGCCGAAGGAGATGCCCTCGACGGCATGAACACGATGGGTGACCCGGCTGAAAAAGCCGCTGCGCCTGTCGAAGCGCACGGTGAGGTTGCGAACGGCGGCGATATCGTCGATGACGGATTCGGAGGGCGCGGCCGCCTCCGGGCTCGCGGCACCGCTGCCCATGCGAGGCACGGCGGCCAGAAGCTCGCGGGTATAGACTTCCCGGGGCGCTGCGAAAATATCGCCGACCTTGCCCTGCTCGACCATGCGGCCGTTGCGCATGACGATGACGCGGTCGGCCATCTCGGCGACGACGCCCATGTCGTGGGTGATGAGGATGATGCTGGTGCCGTGGCGGCGCTGCAGGTCGCGCAAGAGTTCCAGAACCTCGCCCTGAACGGTGACGTCGAGCGCGGTGGTGGGTTCGTCGGCGATCAACACGTCGGGCTTCAATGCCAGCGCCATGGCGATCATGACGCGCTGGCGCATGCCGCCGGAAAGCTCGTGCGGATACTGCTTAAGCCGGCTTTCGGCCTCGGGAATGCGCACCGCCTTCAACGCCTCGACGGCATGCCGGCGCGCCTCGCCGCGCGAAAGATCAGTATGCGTCTCGATCGCTTCGATCAGTTGCCGCCCGATCGACAGCACCGGGTTGAGCGAGGTCATCGGCTCCTGGAAGATCATGGCGATGCGGTTGCCGCGGATCGCCTGCATGGCTCGCTCGTCGAGTCCCACTAAGTCTTCGCCGGCAAAGCCGATGCTGCCGGCAGCGATCCGCGCGGCCGGCTTCGGCAACAGCCGCATGACGGCGAGCGACGTCATCGACTTGCCTGAACCGGACTCACCGGCGATGCATAGCGTCTCGCCGCGCGCCAGCGTGAATGAGAGATCGGAAACGACCTCCCGCTCGCCGTCCTCGCCGCGCACGGCAATCGTCAGGCCGGACACGTCGAGCACCGGGGCGGCCGCGGCCGATTGAGCCGCGGCCGCCGTTCCGGTCACGTTAGCGGCAGCGCCTGCGTTCATTCGAACACGCAGCGCGGGAAGTAGAACGACACCACCCAGTTCGGCATGTCCACGATCTCGCTGATACGCAGATCGCCACATACCGACACCAGCATATAGGCGTCGACCGGGTCCAGCTTGTAGCGGCCGGCGAGCAGGTCGACCATCTGGGCGACGGCGCTTTTCGCGCCTTCCATCAGGTCGGGTCCGATGCCCGTCGTCACCTCGTAGCCCTTGGCGTCGAGATGACGCGTCACCGGCCCCGACGTGGTGAAGCGCGGCGTCTTGAGATTGGCACCCTTCACCAGATCGAGCGTCAGCACCACGTCCATCGGGCTTTCGATGGCCGTGCCGCAAACCTCGCCGTCACCCTGCGCGGCATGGGTATCGCCGACCGAGAACAGCGCCCCCGCCACTTCCACCGGCAGGTAGAGCGTGGTGCCGGCGGCGAGATCACGGATATCGAGATTGCCGCCGACGCGTCGGGGCGGCACGACCGAGTGCAGCCCCTTTTCCGCCGGCGCGTTGCCGATGGTGCCGGCGAACGGCTTCAGCGGCACCCGGCCTTGTCTGCCGAACAGCGCCGGTTCCAGCGACGACGGATCGTATTTCCAGATCGTCAGCGCCGGCTCCTTGAAGTCGTCGGCAAGCAGGCCGAAACCAGGGATGTTCGCCGTCCAGCCGAAGCCCGACGGCTTGAACTGCTCGATCGTCACCTTGAGCGCGTCGCCCGGCTCCGCTCCGTCGACATAAATCGGTCCGGTAACGGGGTTGATCTTGCCGAAATCGAGAGCGGCGATGTCGGCCACCGTGCTTTCGGGCGTCAGTTGCCCACCGGACGAATCCAGGCACTCGAAATGGATGGTCGAGCCGGGCGCGACCTTCTCGGCCGGGACAAACGAGTTGTCCCAGCCGAAGTGATGGTGGCGTCCGTGGATGGTGTAGTTGCAGTTATTGCACATCTTTCACATACACATTGTCGTAGTTGATCGGAATGTGGACCGGATCGACATAGAGGCTGTCGTCGCCGCCCATGCGCGCGGACTTGAGCGTGAAGCGCTGCTCGTTGAAGACGGGTGCCCACGGCGCGTCTTCCATGATCTTCACGTAGATGTCGCTCCACATCTTGTTGCGCTCTTCCTGCTTGGCGGGATCGACGATGGAGTCGGCTTCGGCGGCCTTCTTGTCGAGGTCCTCGTTGCAATACCACGACCAGTTCCAGCCGCCCGGCACCGCGCCGCCACAGCCCAGGATCGGGCCGTAGAAATTGGACGGGTCCGGGAAGTCCGCAATCCAGGCCATGCCGCCCGACCAGATCATCGGCGCGCCCTCCTTCTCGCCTCCGGCGGCGATGACGTTGGCCTGCGCCAGCGCCTGGATGTTGGCCTTGATGCCGATGGCGGCGAGATCCTGCTGGATGCCCTGCGCGATGCGCGGGTTCGGATCGGTGTTCATGACGTAGAGGTCCGTCGTGAAGCCGTCCGCCTGCCCGGCCTCGGCCAGCAGTTCCTTGGCCTTGGCGGGATCATAGGGATATCCCTTGTAGTCCTTGGTATAGCCCGGCATCGACGGCGGCAGCGGCTGGTTGGCCGGCACCGCACGGTTGTTGATGAGCTGGACGATGCGGTCCTTGTTGATCGCCATGT
Organism: Mesorhizobium sp.; assembly: GCA_051954615.1. Taxonomy (GTDB): domain Bacteria; phylum Pseudomonadota; class Alphaproteobacteria; order Rhizobiales; family Rhizobiaceae; genus Mesorhizobium. The sequence goes on from JBQCHN010000279.1 coordinate 10,308, forward strand.
TGACCGCCTGGCGCACCTTGACGTTGTCGAAGGGCGGGATGTTGACGTTCATGGTGACGTAGCCGGTGTGTAACTGGCCGCCCTCGACCACGCGCGCCTTCTGCTCGGGATCGTTCATGACTTCCTGGAACTTGGCCGGCGGGATGCCGTCGCCGGGCACGTCGATCTCGCCCTTCTGCAGGCGCAGCAGCGCCACGATCGGCTCCTGTCCGATCTCGAAGGTGATCTTGTCGAGATGCGGCAGGCCCTTGTGCCAGTAGTCCGCGTTGCGCTCGAAGACGAGACGCTGGCCGAGCGTCCATTCGCCTAGCTTGAAGGCGCCGGTGCCGACCGGGTTCTTGCCGAAGTCGGCGCCCCACTTCTCCACCTCTTCCTTCGGCACGACATGGCTGAAGTTGATCGCCATGACATGCAGGAAGGTGGCGTCGGGCCGCGTCAGCTCGAACTTGATGGTCAGCGGGTCGACGACGGTGATGCCCGAAAGCCCGTCGGCCTTGCCGGCGGCGGCTTCCTCGTACCCCTTGATCGAGGCGAAGAAGCCCTGGCCGGGACTTTGGGTTGTCGGGTTGACGACGCGGTCGATGGAATACTTCACGTCCTCGGCCGTCATCTCGCGGCCGTTGTGGAATTTGACGCCCTTGCGCAGCTTGAAGGTGAAGGTCGTGCCGTCCGGCGAGATCTCGTAGCTCTCGGCAAGGTCCGGAACCAGCTCGGTGGTGCCGGGCTTATAGTCCATCAGGCCGTCGAACAGGCTCTTGATCATCGACCAGTTCTGCCAGTCGTAACCGATGGCCGGGTCGAGGGTGGCGACGTCGTCCTTGTAGGTGATGACGATTTCGCCGCCCTGCTTGGCGTTGGGATCGACGTCCTGGGCCATGGCTGTGGCAGCCCCGAACAAAAGCGCCGCCGCGGCGACGGTGGAGACGAGATATTTCTTCATTGGCGTTCCCTTCCCTTGGTTATCTGAGTTTTATGCGTGGATCGATGAATGGTGCGACCAGATCGGCAAGCAGGTTGCCGAGCACGATGGCCAGCGCCGAAACCAGCGTCACGCCCATGATGATGGGGATGTCGACACGCTGGATCGCCTGCCAGACGAGCTGGCCGATGCCGGGCCAGCCGAACACGCTTTCCACCACGACGATGCCGCCCATGAGGATGCCTATGTCGATCCCCACCATGGCGACGATGGGGAGGATCGCGTTGGGCAGCGCGTGGCCCAGCAACACCTTCAGCCGGCCAAGTCCCTTGGCGCGGGCGGTGCGGATGTAGTCCTGGTGCAGCACGTCGACCATCGACGAGCGCATCATGCGCGCGTACCAGCCGGCGCCCATGATGCCGACGGTGAGCGAAGGCAGGACGAGATGGCGGAACGTGCCGTAGCCGCCGATCGGGAACCAGGAGAGCCGCACCGCGAAGACATAGAGCAGAAGCAGGCCGACGACGAACTGCGGCGCCGAGACGCCGATGAACGAGGCGACCATCAGCGAGTTGTCGGTACGCGAGCCGCGCCGTACGGCCGCCACCAGCCCCATGGTGAGGCCGATCAGCAGTTCGCACACGATCGCGCCAACCATCAGGAGCAGCGTCGCCGGCAGGCGCGAGATGATGAGTTGGGAGACTTCCGAACGTTGGATGTAGGAGCGGCCGAGGTCGCCGTGCAGAAGGTTGGCGAGATAGCGCCCGTACTGGACGAGGAACGGCTGGTCGAGGCCGAGCTGGCGGCGGATGCTTTCCACCGTCGCCGGCGTAGCGCTGCGGCCGGCGATCTGGCGCACCGGATCCGCCGGCAGCAGATAGAGCAGCGCAAAGGTGATGATCGAGATGCCGAGCAAAATCAGCACGGACTGGACGATGCGGCGGCCGAGATAGGCGATCATGGCCGGCCTCCCGCTGGTTCCTGTCGCTGCATTATTCCCTCCCCCTCTGCGTTGGGTCGAGGATGTCGCGAAGCGCATCTCCGACGAGGTTGAAGGCGAGCGCCAGCGCCAGGATGGCGATGCCGGGGAAGAAGACCAGCCAGGGCGCCGCCTGGAAATAGGTCTGGTTCTCGAAGATGATGTTGCCCCAGGACGGCGTCGGAGGCTGCACGCCGATGCCGAGGTAGGACAGCGTCGCCTCGAGCAGCACTGTGGTCGAGATGCCGAGCGTTCCCCACACGATGATGGTGGGGAACAGATGCGGCAGGATATGCTTGAACAGGATGCGCGCGCCGCTGGCGCCGATGGTACGCTCGGCGGCGATGAATTCTCGCTCGACCAGCGAACTGGTCTGCGTGAACATCACGCGCGCCGTCTGCACCCAGTTCACCAGCGCGATCACCAGTGCGACGATCCACAGGCTCGGCTCGAAAACGGCGGCAAGGCAGATGGCCAGGAGCAGTGCCGGAAACGCCATCATCAGGTCGGTGAAGCGCATCAGGGCGCCGCCGACCCAGCCCCTCAGATAGCCGGCGGTGACGCCGATCAGCGTGCCGATCACCAGCGCCGTACCATTGGCGACGACACCGATGAACAGCGATGTGCGCGCACCGTAGAGAATACGGGTGAGCAGGTCGCGGCCGAGCAGGTCGGAACCGAGCCAATAGGTGGCGTTGGGCGGCAGCGGCTCACCTGACAGGGTCAGCCCGTCGAACAACTGCTCGTCCGGCCCGAAGGCGGTCAGCCATGGCGCAAAGATGGCGCCGAGCACGGTGATCGCGATGATGACAAGGCCGAGCACGGCCAGCCGGCGCTTCACCAGCCGCCTGAGCACGCCGGGCCGCGGCTTTGCCGGCGGCTGGCTCCCTGCCGAAAGGGCGGACGAAGCGAGATCAGGCACGGTGGGATTCGTCACGCCCCGCCTCCTCTGCCGTCGCCATGATGCGCCGAGCCGCTTCCTCGACGCTGACCCGCCAGTTCATCGCCATCGAGCGCAATTGCCTGAAGGCCTGTTCTTCCGTCGTGCCGTGGCCGCGCAGCGCCGCGACCGCGCGCACGATGGTCAGCCGCTCCCCGATGCGGGCTTCGAGCGCCGCGATCTCCGCTGCCAGCCGAGCCCTCGCCTCAAACGCCTGGCGTGCGATCAGCAGGGCGCTGTAGACGCCGGAATTGCCGATTGGCTTGATGAGCTGAGCATCGGCATTGTGCGAGAGCGCCCATTCGATCCGCCCCGGCGCTTCCGAGCCGATCAGCGCGATCAGCGGCATGGGCGCTTCGCCCGGTTTCCATGGGAACTGATCGTCAAAGCCCATGTCGACGTCGAAGAAGACGAAATCGCCTGCGAGCACGTCCGCCGGCAGTTCCGGCCAGCAGTCGTGAACCTCAAGGCCGATCGCCGTAAGCTGGCGGCTGATTGCCTGAACTGTCGGATGCGGGCGATGCAGCACGAAGGCCTTGGCGCCGCCGAGATTGGGAATGCGGGTCGCCCGGCTCATGAGACCACCCTGAGGCTCGGGCGCGGAAAGACCGCATTGCGGTCATAGCGCGACAGATAGGGGTCCGGCGCGACGGCGCGCGTCAGGCTGATCGTGTGGAACGCCTCGCCTTCGATGCGGCCGATGGCGACGGGCAACGTCGCATGCTGGGTCTGCGGATCGATGGCGATCTCGCCGAGCGAACTGACAAACGCGTTTTCCGCGAAGATGCGCGGAAGGTCGGACCAGCCGGCATCCGGCTCGATCAAAAGGATCTGCGCCAGCGTCTGCACGCAAGCCGCCGCAGCAGCCTCCAGCGACGAAGCCGGCATGGCGCCGCCACGCGCCTCGACATCGTGGAAATAGGGCCCGGCCGATAGATGGCCTTCTGCAAAGCCGGCAATCGCCGGCAGCTCGCATTCGGTCAGGTTGCACGACAGGATCGGGCAGCGTTCCGGCCGGAAATGCGGATCGCTCCGGCCGAGTTCAGCATAGGCGCGGAAGAAGGCGTGCGAGGAGGTACCGATCAGGTTGTTGAGGATGAAATCCGGTCGCGTC
>JBQCHN010000280.1:0-7018 GCA_051954615.1 Mesorhizobium sp.
CACCAGCCCCGGCAGGCCGAAGCCGATGCGCGCCAGTCCCTTCGGCAGGAACAGCATCGCCAGGATGATCGCCAGCCCCGACACCACCGGGTGGTAGTCCGGCACGAGGATGCGCGCGAGGTCGAAGACGGCGTACATAACGAAGGCGCCGACCACCGGCCCCATCAGCGTGCCGGTGCCGCCCACCACCGTCATCATCAGCGGCAGCAGCATCCAGTCGAGGTCGAAGACCGAGTCCGGCCCGACATGGAAGATGTAGTAGGTGTAGAGGCTGCCGGCGACGCCGGAAATGAAGGCGCTTCCGGCGAAGGCAGCGATCTTGACCTTCAGCGTGTCGATGCCGTTGGCCGAGGCCGCCATCTCATCGTCGCGCACGGCGATCAGCGCCAGTCCGTAGCGCGACCGCATCAGCAAGCCGATGGCAATGGTGACGGCGACCACCAGGCCGAGTCCCGTCCAGTAGTGCGGCAGCAAGGTGTCGAAGGTGCTCGACGGCGCCACGATGCCGAAGGCGCCGCCGGTGAAGTCGCCGCCATTGACGAACAGCACCTTGACGATCTCGCCGAAGCCGAGCGTGCCGAGTGCGAAATAATCGCCGCGCAATTTCGACAGCAACGGCCAGCCGACCAGTGCCGCGGCGACGGCCGCGACCAGACCGGCGATCGCCATCGTCACCGGGTCGAAATAATAGATGCGCGGATGGCTTTCATAGAGCGAACCCCACAGGTAGTTGCCGCTCCACAGGATCGCCGTGGCATAGGCGCCCAGCCCGAAGAAGGCGTGGTTGCCGAGGCTGATCTGGCCGCCGAAGCCGGCGATCAGGTTCCAGGCCTGTGACAGGATCGCATAGATGAAGACGAAGAACAGGAAGCTGAAGGCATAGCTGTCGATCGCCCCCGGCCAGAACGGCAGCAGCGCCAGCGCGGCGGCAATGACGGCCCATATCCATGTGCTCGTGCGCATCGTCATGCCTTCTTGTAGGGCCGGCCGAACAGGCCTTCGGGCTTGAACATCAGCACAGCCAAAAAGACGCCGTAGGCGACCGCATTCGTCCAGCTGCCGCCGACGAAGAACTGCACATAGGCTTCGATCAGGCCGAGGATGATGCCGCCGGCCAGCGCGCCGGCGACGCTGCCGATGCCGCCCAGCGCCAGCGCCACCAGCGCCTTCAGGCTGAAGATGAAGCCGGCGAACGGGTTGAACGGAAAGGTGGTGGCGACCGCCACGCCCGCCGCCCCGGCGAGCGCGATGCCGACGGCGAAGGCGATGGCGTTGACGCGGTGCGGGCTGATGCCCATCAGGCTGGCCGCCGTCATGTCCTCTGACGCCGCGCGCACCGCCTTGCCGACCAGCGTCTTGCGCAGGAACAGCATCACCAGCCCGGTGCCGGCGAGCGCGATGAGGAAGCCCATGGTGCGGGTGAACGAGGTGCGGATGCCGAGGATATGGATGCCGCTCGCCGTATAGCTGGTGACGACGCCGGCCGTGTTGCCGCCCCAGATCACCGTCATCAGGTTCTCGGCCAAAAACATCAGGCCGACGGCGATCAGCAGCGAGATGTTGCGGTCCTCCTCGACAGCCGCCTTGCGGAACAGGCCCTGGTAGATCAGCCAGCCGGCGGCGAGCCCGACCGGCACGACGATGAGCAGCGACAGGAACGGGTCGATGCCGAAGCTCTGGAAAAGGGCGCGCACGAAATAGGCGGCGAGGATGATCATCGCCCCCTGCGCCAGGAAGATCAGCCGCATCGTCCCGAAGATGAGACTGAGGCCGACCGCCGCGACGCCGTACATGGCGCCGCCCAGCGCGCCGTTGAGGGAAAGCTGCAGGAATATCTGTGGCGGCGGGAAGTCGAACATCGTCACAGCTCCAGCACGCCCATATAGGCTTTTTGGATTTCGGGATCGGCGATCAGCTCCGCGCCCGTGCCCTGCATGGCGATCTCGCCGGTCTTCAGCACGAAGGCGTAATCGGCGATCTTCAACGCCTGATGGATGTTCTGCTCGACCAGAAGGATGGTCACGCCCTGCCTGTGCAGCGTCTCGATCAGGGAAAACATCTGCTGCACCACCAGCGGGCTGAGGCCGATGGACGGCTCGTCGAGGATCAGCAGCTTCGGGTCCGACATGGTGGCACGCGCGATCGCCAGCATCTGCTGCTCGCCACCCGACAGCGAACCCGCCTTCTGGCCGGCGCGCTCCTTCAGGCGCGGAAACAGCGCATAGGCCTTGTCCAGCGCCTGCCGCATGTTGACCCGCGCCTTCGGCTGGAAGGCGCCGAGTTCGAGGTTTTCCAGCACCGTCATTTGCCGGAACAGGCCGCGCCCTTCCGGAACATGGGCGATGCCCATGCAGGCGATCGCCTCCGGCGCCAGCCCGGCCAGCGAAGCGCCGCCGAGCGTGATCGTGCCGCGCCGCGTCGGCAGCAGGCCGGAAATGGCGCGCAGCAGAGTCGTCTTGCCGGCCCCGTTGGCGCCGACGATGGCGACCACCGACCCGGCATCGACATGGATCGACACGCCCCACAGCGCACGCACGTCGCCATAGGCGACTTCGAGATCGGAAACCTCAAGCAGCCGGTTCGCCAAGATAGGCCTCTATCACTTTGCGGTTGGCGACGACTTCGGCGGGCGTTGCGTCGGCGATCTTGACGCCGTGGTCGAGCACGACGACACGGTCGCAGACCTTCATGATGGCGTCGACCTTGTGCTCGACCCACAGGATGGCGATGCCGTGCTCCTGTCGCGTGCGGCGGATGACGTCGACCATCTGCCGGATTTCCGTCGGATTGAGGCCGGCCATCGGCTCGTCGAGCAGAAGCAGCGCCGGCTGCGAGGCCACGCCGCGCGCGATCTCCAGGAGCCGCCGGTCCGACAGCGTCATGTGGCGGGTCGGCATGTCGCGCTTGGCCGAAAGCCCGACGAGGTCCAGCGCTTCGTCGGCGGCCTGTGCCGCGTTCTGCGTCCGGCTGCGGGCGCCGTAGACGGCCCCCACCATGACGTTCTCGCGCGCCGTCATGGTCAGGAAGGTGCGCACGAGCTGGAAGGTGCGGGCAATGCCCAGCCGGCAGATCCTGTGCGGGGCGACGCCGGTGACGTCGTGGCCGAGGAACCTAACCTTGCCGCGCGTCGGCGCGTAGATCGCCGTCATGACGTTGAACAGCGTCGACTTGCCGGCGCCATTCGGGCCGATCAGGCCGACCAGTTCGGCCCGCGCCACGGAAAGGTCGATGCCGTCGAGCACGACAAGGCCGCCGAAGCGCATCTGGATGGATTCGAGACTGAGGATCGTCTCGCTCTGCTGCATCGTCACTTCCTGTCCCGAAATCTCCGACCCCTGCACCGCCCGTCCGACCACGATATTTTGTTGCGGAAACGGCGCCTCCCCCCTCGTCGGAGAGGCGCCGTCCCGCCCCCCGATCAGCGCTTGTCCCAAGCCGGGGCCGGCTTGTAGGTCCAGTCGCCGTTCGGATAGATCAGCTGGTGGCGGCCCTGCCACCACTGCGTGGCGACCGAGGGAATGAGCGCGAAGCCGGTTTCGTCGAACTTCAGGTCGCCGACGACGGTATCCTTGAACTCCTTGTTGAAGATCGCGTCGTGCACCTTGTCGGCGTCGGTTGAGCCGGCCCGCTCGATCGCCTGGAACAGAACCTGGGCGTTGGCATAGAAGGCGCCGACGGTGACGGAATCCTTCTTGAATTCCTTGTCGTAGCGCTCGCCGAGCTCCTTGGCGCCCTTGTAGGGGAAGCTCTCCGACCAGAAGCCGTCCGTCAGCACATAGTCGGAATCCGCTCCCAGCGCGTCGTGGAATTCACCCGTCCAGGTACCCTTCCAGCCGTGGAAATAGGGAACCGAGAAGCCCAGTTCCTTCATCTGCCGGATCAGCGTGATGGTATCGGCCGGCGAGCCGAAGACCAGCATGGCGTCGACGTTCGCCGCCTGCAGTTTGGTTATGAGCGCCGAATCGTCGGTCGCGCCGATCGCCCACGGATCGTTGACGGCGAACTTGTAGCCGTACTTCTCCGCCGCCGCGACGAAGCCGGCGCCGAAGCCCTTGCCATCCGGCGAATCCTCCGTCACCAGCGCCGGGTTCTTCGGCCGCTGCTCCGGCGGCAGCTTTTCCCAGATTTCGAACGGTACTTCCGAACCCGGTCCCGGATGGAAGAAGAACAGAGCCGAATATTTCAGCTTCAGCGGCTGCCACTCGAACGGGAAGCAGGTCGTGATCATGTAGAACTTCTTGTATTTCTCCGCCACGATCGCGCCGGCGATGTTCATCGGCCCCGAATGCGTCGACAGAAGGATGTCGACCTTCTGCACCTTGATCAGGTTTTCCAGCGCCGCCGCGACCTTGCTTTCCGAGCTTTCGTCATCGGCCACCACCAGCTTGACCGGCAGCTTCTTGCCGTCGATCTCGATGCCGCCTGCCTTGTTGATGTCGGCGACCGCCTGCTGATAGGCCCATTCCTGTTCCTTGCCGTCGCCGGCCAGCGGTCCCGTCAGCGAGATCGGCGCGCCGACGACGATCTCGCCGTCCGCGGCCACGGCGATGCCGCCGAACGTCAGCGCACTCGACAGCGCCAGTCCCGCCAGAATTCCCTTCAGCGTATTGTGCATGCGTTCCTCCCATTGATCGTCACGGCCTGGGCGGTTCCCGCCGCCACGCCGTCTGCCGTCGCCTCAGCGCATCGCCTCGGCAACCAGTTTGGTGTCGGTGAACTGCTCGAAGCGCTCGACCTTGCCGCCCTTGAAGTCCCAGACATGAACTACGCGCGCCGACATCGCCTTGCCGGTCTTGCGATAGGTTCCCGAATAGGTGCCGATGCCGACGACCGTGTCGCCGCCGTCGACCAGCCGCTCCAGCTTGAAGGTGTAGCCGTCCCAATCCTCGCCGAGGCGCTTGAATACGCCTTCGATGATCGCCGGCTCACCGACATAGGTGCCGGCGCAGGGAAACCCCGCCATTTCGGTCCAGGCCGTAGTAGAAGTGATCGGCGCCATCATCGCCGCCATGTCGTGCGCGTCGGAGCCGGCGTAATGCGCCTTGATCGTCTCGTGGTTCTTGCCCATGCGCTTTGCCCGCGCCGATCAGACCGGCGCGGCCTCCTTGTCGTAGGTGGTGGTGGATTTCTTCTCGATGAAGGCGCCGGCCGGCTTGTTCTCGATGGCCCCGGTGCTGGTGACGCCGAGGAACTTTCCGGTCGAGCGCATCGTCTCCCAATTGTAGAAGAACAGCGAGGCGACCGGGATGATGAATTCGCGGAAGCCGAACACGTACTGGCCCTCGTCGAACTTCCAGGTCGTGGCGAGGTCGACGTCGCCATGGCCGCGCTGCACGCCGACGAGGTTCTGCCAGGCATAGCGCTGCGACGACAGATAGATGTGCTCGTAGAGATGGTTCGGGCTGTAGCGGTAGTGCGCTGTCAGGCCGATCAGGTCGCGCGTCGGCCCCGGCTCGATGCCGTCAAGCGCCCGCGCATCGCCCAGCACCCCTGCTGACCAGACCTGCGCGACGCGCGGCTCACCCGGTTCTTCGGCGGCTTCGCGCACCCGCTCGCGCACCGACATGACACGCCCGGTGCGGGTGTTGACGATAAACGCCTCGTCCTCGGTCGGATGCGCGGCGAAGGTCATGTTGATGAAGAAGGTGCCGGGCGCCACTTCCAGCGCTTCGTACCAGTCGGCGCCCGCGTCGGTCGCTTCGCTCCACGCCACCGTGTTCGCGGCGGTGAAGGCAAGGTCGACGGTGCGCCCGGTGTTGAGCGAAATCTTGAACGTCCGCCCGACGAGCGCCGCCGTGTTGGGCAGCCTGTTGGTGGCGATGCCGGCGGCGAAATCGTCGAAGTGCTTCCAGTCCTTCGGCCTGCTCTGGTCGGTCATCGGGAACGCTCCTGCACGGGTTCAATCGACAAAGGCTAGGGTGGGCAGGTCGACGACGGCGGCGCCGCCGTCGACGGTGAGGATCGAGCCGTTCATCATCGCCGCCTCGTCCGAGGCGACGAAGCAGATGACGTTGGAGACTTCCTCCGGCGTCGCCGGCCGGCCGAGCGGTACGTCCTTCGTCACCAGCCGGTAGGCCTCGTCCACCGATGTCAGTTTATGCTTGGTGACGATCACGCCCATCTGCTCGTCGGCCATGGCGGTCGAAACCCAGCCCGGGCAGACGATGTTGGTGCGCACGCCCTGCCGGCCGTAGTCGCGCGCCAGCGATTTGCCGAGCCCGATGCAGGCGTGTTTCATCGTCACGTAGCCGGCTGCCTGCGGACCGGCGAACAGGCCGGCGATCGAGGCGACGATGACGATCGAGCCCTTGCGCGAAATCAGGTCCGGCAGGCATTCGCGCGCGGTGACGAAGGCGGTGTCGAGGTTGAGCCTTGTGGCCAGCGCCCAGGTCTCGTCGCTCATGGAAATGGTCGGCCCGACGCCGTGGCCGCCGGCATTGGCGAGCAGGATATCCACCGGCCCATAGCGGTCGTGCACCTTTTCCAGCGCCGCGCGGACCGAGGCGGCGTCGGCGGCATCTCCCTCGACGATCAGTCCGCCGGTGTCCTTCGCCACGGCCTCCAGCGGCTCGCGCCGGCGCCCCATCAGGACGACGTTCGCCCCCTCCGAGGCCATGCGGCGCGCCACGGCAGCACCGATACCGGTGCCGCCGCCGGTGATGAAAGCCGTCCTGCCGGAAAATCTCATGATCCCTCCAGATGCCGGGTCCGCCGACCTCACGGCGGCAATGTGCGCCGCCCCGTTCGTCCCGTCTTGTCCGAGCGGGAACTTTGTTTTGACTGAGCGCGCACTCGCCCCCGCCGACGGTTGAACCCTCCCGGTCACGCTCCTAACGCTTTGAGACAAGCGGCAGTGGGCCGCCGAGGAGGTTTCCATGAACGAAAGAGCCGTGCCGCCGATCAGCAGCGCCGCCGCCGCCTTCCTGGCGCGGCCGCACCGCCCCTTCGTCGGCGGCCGCTTCATCGATGGCGGCGGCGACGGCCTGCCGGTGGACGATTCCGCCACCGGCGAGATCGT
>JBQCHN010000281.1:0-20563 GCA_051954615.1 Mesorhizobium sp.
GGCTTCACCGAGCCGCCATAGAGGATGCGGATCTTCGCCGCAGCCGGCCCCAATTTCTCCACCAGCCGCGCCCGGATGTGCGCATGCGCTTCGGCCACATCGGCGGCGGTCGGCGTCAGTCCCGTGCCGATCGCCCAGACCGGCTCATAGGCGAGTATTGTGTTGGCGGCGGTGGCGCTCACCGGCACCGATCCGGCGATCTGGCGCGACAGCACGTCGAGCGTGGCGCCGGCTTCGCGTTCGGCGCGCGTCTCGCCGATGCAGACGATGGCGACGAGACCCGCCCGCCAGGCAGCGGCCGCCTTGGCATGCACCGTCGCGTCGTCCTCGCCGTGGTCGGCGCGGCGCTCCGAATGGCCGACGATGACATGGCTGGCGCCGGCGTCCTTCAGCATCTCGGCGGAAATGTCGCCGGTATGGGCGCCGCTCTCCTCGGCATGGCAATCCTCGCCGCCGAGATGGACGGGCGTGCGCGACAGGATTTCCGCCGCCCGCGTGAGCAGCGTGGCCGGCACGCAAACCAGCGCTTCCGTCTCGGCGTCCAGGCCGCTCATGAAGCCGTTGCCGATCATCAGAAGCTGGTTCAGCGAGGCGCCGGTGCCGTTCATCTTCCAGTTGCCGGCGACGAGCGGGCGGATTCCGGGTGTCATGGGCTGTTGTCTCCGATGGCCGTTTGCCGAGCGTCCTCACTACCAAAAACAGGTCACAAAGCAATCGACACTGGAAAGGAAGGACGCTATTGCGCTTGGCGACAGGCAATTTGGACGGCATCATGCTCGGAACTTTGAGAAACGCGGCAGGAACCTGGGTAGCCAAGACCCTGCTGTCGATCCTGGTCCTCAGCTTCGCGGTCTGGGGCATCTCCGGCCGTATAGCGGGCGTCGCCGGCCACGAGTCGGTCATCACCGCCGGCGGCACTTCCGTTTCGGTGACCGAATACCGTCTCGCCTACGACCGCCAGATCAACGCCATGTCGCAGCAGTTCGGCCAGCGGCTGACGCGCGACCAGGCGAAGGCGCTGGGCATCGACAACCAGGTTCTGGCGCAGCTCGTCTCCGGCGCCGTGCTCGACGAGCAGGCGCGCAAGATGAGCCTCGGCCTCTCCAAGGACCGGCTGGCCGAACTGACCCGCGAAGACCCCGCCTTCCGGGGACAGAACGGCCAGTTCGACCGGCAGATGTTCGAATATGTCCTACGGCAGGTCGGCATGCGGCCGGAGGACTACCTGAAGAACCGCGGCCAGGTCGCAGTGCGCCAGCAGATCGTCGAAGCCGTTTCCGACGGGCTGAAAGCCCCGGACACCTTCCTCAAGGCCGTGGCGCTCTATCGCGGCGAGGACCGCACGATCGACTACCTCTCGCTGCCGAAGTCGATGGTCGAGCCGATCGAAGCCCCGAGCGACGACGTGCTGAAGGCCTATTTCGAGGACAACAAGAAGACCTACGCAGCTCCCGAATACCGCAAGTTCTCCTATGTTCGCCTCGAGCCCGAAGACATCGCGGACCTTAGCTCTGTCAGCGATCAACAGGTCCAGGAAGACTACGAGAAGAACAAGGAGCGCTATACGACTCCGGAAACCCGTACGATCGAACAGCTGGTGTTCAAGACGCCCGAGGAGGCCCAGGCTGCACTCGATTCGCTCAAGACCGGCGGCACCTTCGACAAGCTCGCGACGGCGCAGGGCAAGACCGAGGCCGACATCGCGCTCGGCACCTTGTCGAAGGACAAGATCGCCGACCAGGCGGTCGCCGACGCGGCCTTCGCACTCGACCTCAACCAGGTCAGCGGCGTCGTCCAGGGCAGCTTCGGCCCGGTGCTGCTGCGCGTCACGGCGATCACGCCGGAAGTCGTCAAGCCGCTTGCCGAGGTTTCGGACGAAATCCGCAAGCAGATCGCGCTCGGCGAGGCCAACCGCATCCTGCTCGACGTGCACGATTCCTACGAGGACGCCCGCGCCGGCGGCGCGACCCTGCAGGAGGCTGCCGACAAGCTGAAACTCAAGGTCGTGACCGTCGACGCCATCGACCACGCCGGCCAGCGGCCAGACGGCAGCGTCATCAAGGACCTGCCGGAATCGGCTTCCCTCATTCGCGCCGTCTTCGACGCCGAGGCGGGCATCGAGAACGAGGGGCTGACCACGGCGAACAACGGCTACCTGTTCTACGAGGTCGTCTCGGTGACCCCCGCCCGCGACCGCACGCTGGACGAGGTGCGCCAGAAGGTCGCCGCCGACTGGACGGCCGAGGAAACCACCAAGCGGCTCTCCGCCAAGGCGACCGAACTGGAAAAGCGGCTCAAGGACGGCACGTCGCTCGACGCGCTGGCAACCGAACTGAAGCTGGAAAAGCAGACCAAGCGCGGCCTGAAGCGCGAGGCCGACGACGCCGACTTCGGCAAGGCGGGTGCTGCCATCATGTTCGGCGTCGGCGAAGGCGGCACGGGCATCGTGCCCTCCCCGACCGGCGACGGCGAGATCCTGTTCAAGGTCGCCGAAGTGTTCGAGCCGGCAGGCGCCGATGCCAGCTCCGTTCCGGAGGATGCGCAGAAATCCTTCGCCGGCGGCCTTTCGGACGATCTGCTCGACGAACTCGTGGCGCAATTGCAGACGCAGTACGACGTGCGCATCGACCAAGTCGCCATCGAGCAGGCGCAGCAATGAGCGCGCTCAAGCCGCATATCGCCAAGGTTGCGGCAGGCTCCCCGCTCACCTTCGCCGAGGCGCGCGAGGCGTTCGACATCATCATGTCGGGCGACGCGACGCCGGGCCAGATCGGCGGCTTCCTGATGGCGCTTCGGGTCCGCGGCGAGACCGTGGACGAGATTTCCGGCGCCGTCGCCACCATGCGCGACAAGATGTTGCGCGTTACGGCGCCCGCCGGCGCGGTGGACATCGTCGGCACCGGCGGCGACGGCTCGCACAGCGTCAACATCTCCACCGCCTCGGCCTTCGTCATCGCCGCCTGCGGCGTGCCGGTGGCCAAGCACGGCAATCGCGGCCTGTCCTCGCAGACGGGCGCGGCCGACGTTCTGACCGCGCTCGGCGTCAAGATCGACCTCACGCCGGACGTGATCGGCCGCTGCATCGCCAGGGCCGGGGTCGGCTTCATGTTCGCGCCGGCGCACCATCCGGCCATGAAGCATGTCGGGCCGACGCGCGTCGAACTCGGCACGCGCACCATCTTCAACCTGCTCGGCCCCCTTTCCAACCCGGCCGGCGTCGACCGCCAGATGGTCGGCGTCTTCGCGCCGGAATGGGTCGGCCCGGTCGCCGAGACGCTGAAGGCGCTGGGGGCGACGCACGTCTGGGTGGCGCATGGCGACGGCTACGACGAGATCACCACGACCGGTGAGACGCATGTCGCCGAACTGGCGAACGGCAAGATCCGCACTTTCACGCTGACGCCGGAGGAATTCGGCCTGTCGCGCCACACCAAGGACGAATTGCGCGGCGGCGACGCAGCCTACAATGCAGAGGCCCTGCGCGGTGTGCTCTCGGGCAAGCCGGGCGCCTATCGCGATACCGTGCTGATGAACGCCGGCGCCGGCCTCGTCGTCGCCGGCAAGGCGGCGGCGCTGAACGACGGCATCGCGACGGCGGCAGCGGCGCTCGACGCAGGCAAGGCGCATGCCGTGCTGGAAAAGCTGGTCAAGGTGTCGAACGAATAGAAGATGACCGACATCCTGAAAAAGATCGAAGCCTACAAGCGCGAGGAGATCGCCGCCGCCAGAGCGCGCCTGCCGCTGGCCGAGATCAGGGCGCGGGCGAAGGACGCCGACGCACCGCGCGGCTTTCGCGCGGCACTCGAGCGCAAGCGCGCGCAAGGCCGCTTCGCGCTGATCGCCGAGGTCAAGAAGGCGAGCCCGTCGAAAGGCCTGATCCGCGCCGACTTCAACCCGCCGGCGCTGGCCCGCGCCTACGAAGCCGGCGGCGCCGCCTGCCTGTCGGTGCTCACCGACGCGCCGTCCTTCCAGGGCGCGCCGGAATTTTTGACCGCCGCCCGCGCGGCGACCGCCCTGCCCGCCTTGCGCAAGGATTTCCTGTTCGATCCCTACCAGGTCTATGAGGCGCGCGCCTGGGGCGCCGACGCCATCCTCATCATCATGGCCTGCGTCGACGACGCCATGGCGCGCGCGCTGGAGGATGCGGCGACCGGCCTTGGCATGGACGCGCTGATCGAAGTGCATGACGAGGCCGAAACCGAGCGGGCGCTGAAACTCACCTCGCGCCTGATCGGCATCAACAACCGCAACCTGCGCACCTTCGAGACGACGCTGGAAACCTCCGAACGGCTGGCGAAACTGGTGCCGGCCGACCGGCTGCTTGTCGGCGAAAGCGGCATCTTCACCCATGCCGACTGCCGGAGGCTGGAGAAGGTGGGCATAGGCACCTTCCTCGTCGGCGAAAGCCTGATGCGGCAGCCCGACGTGACGGCGGCAACCCGCGCCTTGCTCGGCCTCGATGCCGCGATGGCGGTGCAGGCCTGACCATGGGCGGCGCTTCCGGCCTTACCCATATCGGCGCCCAGGGCGAGGCGCATATGGTCGACGTCGGCGCCAAGGCCGAGACCGAGCGCACGGCGATCGCCGAAGGCTTCGTCTCGATGAAGCCCGAGACGCTGGCGACGATCGTGGCCGGCAATGCCAAGAAAGGCGATGTGCTGGGTACGGCGCGCATTGCCGGCATCATGGCCGCCAAGAAGACACACGAGCTGATTCCGCTCTGCCATCCGCTGCTTCTGACCAAGGTTTCGGTGGACATCGAACCGGTCGAGGCGCTGCCCGGCCTGAAGGTAACGGCGCTGGCGCGCGTCACCGGCAAGACGGGCGTCGAGATGGAGGCGCTGACCGCCGCGTCCGTCGCCTGCCTGACCATTTACGATATGGCCAAGGCGGTCGACCGCGCCATGACGATTTCCGGCATACGGCTGGTCGAGAAGACCGGCGGCAAGTCCGGGACTTACAAGACCAGCGAAGGCGGGGCCGACGACGGGGCAGCGGGCCGATGACGCTGGTGCCTGTCGCGGAAGCGCTTTCCCGCCTGCTCGACGGCGTCGAGCCGTTGCCGGCAGAAAGCGTGGCCCTGCATGAAGCCCATGACCGCATTCTGGCCGAGCCGGTCACAGCACTGCGCACGCAGCCGCCGTTCGACGCATCCGCCATGGACGGCTACGCCACCCGCGCCGCCGACGTCGCCACAGCCCCTGCGCGGCTGACGATGATCGGCGCCGCCCCGGCCGGGCGCGCGTTCGACGGTAAGGTCGGGCCGGGCCAGGCCGTGCGCGTCTTCACCGGCGCGCCACTGCCGGATGGCGCCGATACCATCGTCATTCAGGAAAACGTACGCGCTCTCGGCGACGACGCGATAGAGGTGCTGGAGCCCACCGCCGCCGAGCGCAACATCCGTCGCGCCGGGCTGGATTTCCGCGAGGGCGACCTGCTGCTGGAAAAAGGCCGGCTGCTCGACCCGGCGGCATTGTCTCTCGCCGCATCCGCCAACCACCCGCGTCTTGACGTGGTGCGCCGGCCGCTGGTCGCCATCATCGCCACCGGGGATGAACTGGTGGCGCCCGGAAACGCCCTCGGCCCCGGCCAGATCATTTCCTCCAATGCCTATGGCGTCGTCGCCGCCGCCGCCTCGATGGGCGCCGCGGCGCTCGACCTCGGCATTGCCGCCGACCGCAAGGAGGCCATCGCGGCGCTTGTCCGACAAGCGGTCGCGGCGGGCGCCGACGTCATCGTCACGCTGGGTGGTGCCTCGGTCGGCGACCACGATCTCGTCCACGACGTGCTGACAGGCGAAGGCATGACGCTGGATTTCTGGAAGATCGCCATGCGCCCCGGCAAGCCGCTGATGTTCGGCCGCATGGGCGCCATCCGCTGCATCGGCTTGCCCGGCAACCCGGTCGCCAGCCTGGTGTGTTCGCAGCTTTTCCTGAAACCGCTCCTGGCAAAACTCGGCGGCCGCCCCTTCGCGCAAGACATTCGCGTGGCCCACCTCGGCGCCGCGATGCGGGAAAACGACCGCCGCGAGGATTACGTCAGGGCTGTCGTGAGTGAGGACGACGGCCGTCTCGTCGCCACGCCCTTCGGCATCCAGGATTCCTCGATGCTGCGCAAACTGGCCGACGCCAACGGCCTGATCGTGCGCGCGCCGCATGCGCCGGCCGCCGCCGAAGGCGACACCTGCCCGGTGCTGATGCTGCGCTGAACAAATCGTCGAAACATTCATGAAACTTTAAACGGTTGCGGAACACAACTGGAACAGATAGTGTTTGTTCCGGGTTTGTTTTCCGATTCTGTTTCGAGCGCCTGGGGGTTCCGCCATGCTGACACGCAAGCAACACGAGCTTCTCCTGTTCATCCACGAAAGGCTGAAGGAGAGCGGCATTCCCCCATCCTTCGACGAGATGAAGGAAGCGCTGGATCTTGCCTCGAAATCCGGCATCCACCGGCTCATCACGGCGCTGGAGGAGCGCGGCTTCATCCGTCGGCTGCCGAACCGGGCGCGTGCGCTGGAAGTGCTGCGGCTCCCCGATTCCATCGCGCCGGGCCTCAACGCGGCGAGGAAGTTTTCACCGGGCGTCATCCAGGGCGGCCTCGGGCAAGGCGGTCCGGGTGCCGGACGGCCCGCCAAGGAAGCGCAGCGCCTGCATGCCGCCGGCAATGACGACGCCGGTTCAGCGGTGTCGATCCCCGTCATGGGCCGAATCGCGGCCGGCGTGCCGATCGCCGCGATCGAGCACAGGACGCATTCCATCACCGTGCCGCCCGAGATGATTTCCGGCGGCGAGCATTACGCGCTCGAGGTGAAGGGCGATTCGATGATCGAGGCCGGCATCTTCGACGGCGACACCGTGATCATCAAGAACGCCAGCACGGCGACGCCGGGCGAGATCGTCGTGGCCATCGTCGACGACGAGGAGGCGACGCTGAAGCGCTTCCGCCGCAAGGGCGCCTCGATTGCGCTGGAGGCCGCCAACCCCGCCTACGAAACCCGCATCTTCGGCCCAGACCGTGTTTCGGTGCGCGGCAAGTTGGTCGGCCTGATCCGGCGGTATTGAGGGAGCAGCGGCACCGACGCCGTCATTCCGGCCGTGAAGTTGTCGTCTTCCGCCGCCATTCCTTGTCGCCGGTCTGGCGCTGGTAGGGCGCCAGTCCCCTCGCCTCGCGCGAAAAGGCGCGTTGGGCATGCCATGGGCGATAGTTTTCCTCGACCGCGAAACGGACCTGCGGCGGCCGGTCGGCCGTGGCCGGGTCGAAGGTGACGGCCGCACTGCCGGAGCGCGCCAGATCGCGGGCGGTGACGACCGCGACGGGTAGATTCCGACAGGGATTTTTCGCGGTCGCGTCGGCGATGACGATCAGCGCCGCATAGGCGCAGCCCGGTCGTGCATCGCCGGCCTTCTGCGCCCACAAGACGATGGCGCCGGACGTGTGGTGGCGGGCGATACAGAGCTTGCCCGCGCACAGGAACGGCGTTCCGGGCGGCAGATCGAGCGCGGCTTCAGTGGTGACGAAGCGCATATCCTTGCCCTTGAGCGGCTCGGGTTTCACCAGCGTCTCGGCGTCGAGCGCGCGCCGCCAGTTGTCGGCGGTGAATTCGTTCGGCCGCGCCCGGCTGACGGCGAGTTCGCCGCCGCCGATGGGCAGCGCCACCAGCCGCGCGTCCTCGGAAACCAGCACGTCCGGTGTCCTGACCTGATGGATCGTCACCAGCCCGGCCAGCGCGAAGGGCAGCGCCGCCAGCCTTAGCCACGTCGTCGTCATGGTGGCGATCACCAGCGCAACCGTGACCAGCAGGACCGACTGGACAGACACCAGCCCGACGGCATCGAGCGGCGAACGCTCGGCGATCCAGCCGGAAATCGCGATCATCGCCGCCAGCCCCTTGCCCATGACGTAGAGAAACGGCCAGTCCGCTCCGAACGGCATGGCAAGGGCGGCGAACACGGCGAACGGCATCACCAGCACCGAGACGATCGGCATCACCGCGAGGTTGGCAAACAGGCTGAGGGGCGCGACGCGCTGGAAATGCCACATGGCGTAGAGGGTCGTGGCGCTGCCGGCGACGATGGACGTCACCGCCAGGGCGGCGGTCGCGGCCACCATCCGGTGCGCGACGACGCCCGGCCAAGAACGGTTCGGCGGCGGCGTCCCGCCGCCGCGCGCTGCACGCCTGTCGCTCCAGCCAGCATAGGCGCCGACAAGGGCGGCGGTGGCGGCGAACGACATCTGGAAGCTCGGCCCGACCACCTCGTGCGGCGACACGACGACGACGGCGATGGCCGAGATCGCCAGGTTGCGCATGGTGAGTGCGGCGCGATCGAACAGCACGGCGGTCAACATCACCGCCAGCATGATGAAGCTGCGCTCGGCCGCCACGACCACGCCGGAAATGAACAGGTAGGCCGCGATGGCGAACAAGGCCGCGCCAGCTGCGTATTTCTTCACCGGGCGGCGCGAGGAAAAATTCGGGAACAGCGCGAAGGCGCCGCGCAGCAGGGCCATCACCGTGCCGGCCACCAGCGCCATGTGCAGGCCGGATATCGAAATGATGTGGTAGATGCCGGTCTTGCGCATCGCCTCGTTGATGGATTCGGGGATACCGGCGCGCACGCCCACCATGAGAGCTGCGGCGATCTCGCCCTCCGGCCCGCCGATAGCGGCGCGAATGCGGTCGGCGATAGCGTCGCGCGCCCGTTCCACCATCCCCGGCAGGCGTGCCGCGAGCGATGCCGGCACCGCTTTCTCCAGCTTGGGGTTGGAAAGGAAGAAACCGCTGGCGCCGATGCCGGCGAAATAGCTTTCGAAGGAAAAATCGTAGCTGTCCGGCCGCACCGGCCCGGTCGGCGGCAAAAGCCGGACGAAGCCGCTCACACTATCGCCGGCTGCCAGCCCGGCGGGCACTGCGCGCGCCGAAAGGCGCACGCGCGCCGGCTGGTAGCGCAGCGTCGGGCGCCGGGTGGAGAGGACATCGAGGGTGAGTCGTATGCGGCCGCTGGCCATGGCGTCGATGGCGACGACGCGGCCCGTCAGCCGTGTCGACACCTCTGCGCCGAGCATCAGGGTCGAGGCGCGCCAGGTTTCGACCTTGGCGCACAGCACCCCCAGCGCCACCAGAAGCGCGGCCGCCAGCGCCAGTTGCAGTCGCGGACGCGAGCGCGCCAGCAGCACCGCCACGACAAGGGCAACGGCGCAGGCGATCGGCTGGACAAAGCCTGGCTCGGCGGCGAGCGAGAAGTAGAAGATCGCGCCGCCGGACAGGAACACCGGCACCAGCAGGAAGGCAACGCCGCGATCCAGTTCCGTCGCGGCCGCCGTCGCCAAACCGGCGACCGCGCCGTACAGCGACGGAATGCGCGCCAACCGGCGGGCCTGTCGCCGGATGGACAGCAAGCGGGTGGTCGGCATCCGCCACCGCGAAACCGGGAGCTTTCCCGTCGCCTGATCGCCAACCGCCGGCGCGTCCGCCGGGGCTTCGTCATCAACGGTGAGGCTCCACAATGCGGCATCCGGTTCTACCGGATCATCGGATCGGCCGGGAAAACCCGGTTCCAAAGCAGGATCGTTGCCGGCTGACAGACGCGCAGCCGGTGGTGCAAACAGCGCCCGTTCATTGACGCCGTCCGTTTCGCCTCTCCCGCGCTCCGTTCCCCGGTCCCGCCCGGCCATCGGCCCTGCCCCTTGCGCCGTGGACCTCCTATGCTACATGAACGCGCGGCGCGGAAAAGTCCGGCGCCGCATCCGCACAAAGCCCGAGCTTTCTCCATGTCCGACACGGTCGTCACCCGCTTCGCCCCCTCGCCCACCGGCTTCCTGCACATAGGCGGCGCGCGCACGGCGCTGTTCAACTGGCTCTATGCCCGGCACACCGGCGGCAAGATGCTCTTGCGCATCGAAGACACCGACCGCGAGCGCTCGACCGAGGCGGCGACCGCCGCCATCCTCGATGGCCTGAGCTGGCTCGGCCTGGCATGGGACGGCGACGCCGTCTCGCAGTTCCAGCGCGCGGCGCGTCACCGCGAAGTCGCCGAGGAACTGGTGCGCGCCGGCAAGGCCTATTACGCCTACGAGACGCCGGAGGAATTGACTGCGATGCGCGAAGCGGCGCGGGCGCAGGGCCTGCCGCCCCGCTACAACGGCCAGTGGCGCGACCGTGACCCGGCCGAGGCGCCGAAGGGCGTGCCGGGCGCGGTACGGATCAAGGCGCCGCGCGAGGGCGAGACGGTGGTGCACGACCTCGTGCAGGGCGAGGTGCGCTTCCCCAACAAGGATCTCGACGACCTGATCATCCTGCGTTCGGACGGCGTGCCGACCTACATGCACGCCGTCGTGGTGGACGATCACGACATGGGCGTCACCCACATCATCCGTGGCGACGACCATCTCACCAACGCCGCGCGCCAGACCGTCATCTACGAGGCGATGGGCTGGGCCGTGCCGAAGATGGCGCATATCCCGCTCATCCACGGCGCCGACGGCGCCAAGCTTTCCAAGCGCCACGGGGCGCTGGGCGTCGAGGCCTATCGCGCCATGGGCTACCTGCCGGAAGCGCTGCTCAACTACCTCGCCCGGCTCGGCTGGAGCCATGGCGACGACGAGGTGATGTCGATCGCCGACATGATTTCCTGGTTCGATATCGTCGATGTCAACAAGGGCGCGGCGCGTTTCGACTTCGCCAAGCTTGAGGCGCTGAACGGCGTCCACATGCGCGCCATGGACGACGCGACCCTGACGAAGATCCTGATCGAGACGCTGCCGCACCTGCCCTACGGCGAGGCGCTGGCGGACAGGCTGGACGACAAGGCCAGGGCGCAGCTCCTCCAGGCCATGCCCGGCCTCAAGGAACGCGCCAAGACGCTGGTGGAACTGGCCGACAGCGCCTGGTTCATCGTCGCCGACCGGCCGCTCACGCTCGACGAAAAAGCCGCGGCAATCCTGGATGCCGATGCCAGGAGCATCCTGAAAGCCATCCTGCCCGGCTTGCAGGCGCTTGGCGACTGGAGCGCGGCGAGCGCCGAGCAGGTGGTGCGCGTCTATGCCGAACAGGCAGGACTCAAGCTCGGCAAGGTGGCGCAGCCGCTGCGGGCCGCGCTCACCGGCCGTTCGACCTCGCCTGGCGTCTTCGATGTGCTGGCGGTGCTGGGACGCGACGAAAGTCTTGCCCGCATTTCCGATCAAATCGATTGATGGCGAACTGGCACAAGAAGTTTAACATTGAAAGGAGCGTTTTGCGGTGCAACATTAGGTGTGGACCCAGATAAGGGCCAGCCATCCAGATGCGATTGCGCTGCACGCTTTTCCGATCATTCGGCGGGTTGCTGCGATGCGGAATTCGCCTTGCCGCCCGGTGAGGAAACGATAAGGAGTTTGTGATGCCCGAAGCTGCGACGAAACTGGAATTCGACGGCAAGAACCAGCCGTCGGCCGCCAAGCTCGAATTCGCCGGCAAGACGCATGAGCTGAGCGTGCGAAGCGGCACCGTCGGTCCCGACGTCATCGACATCGGCAAGCTTTACGCCACCACCGGCGCCTTCACCTACGATCCGGGCTTCACCTCCACGGCGAGCTGCGAATCGGCCATCACCTACATCGACGGCGACGCCGGCATCCTCTTGCATCGCGGCTACCCCATCGACCAGCTCGCCGAGCACGGCGATTTCCTCGAGGTCTGCTACCTGCTGCTCTACGGCGAACTGCCGACCAAGGCACAGAAGGACGATTTCGACTATCGCGTCACGCGCCACACCATGGTGCACGAGCAGATGTCGAAGTTCTTCTCCGGCTTCCGCCGCGACGCGCACCCGATGGCGGTGATGTGCGGCGTGGTCGGCGCGCTGTCGGCCTTCTACCACGACTCGACCGACATCTCCGATCCGTACCAGCGCATGGTCGCTTCCATGCGCCTGATCGCCAAGATGCCGACGATCGCGGCGATGGCCTACAAGTACCACATCGGCCAGCCCTTCGTTTACCCGAAGAACGAGCTGAACTTCGCCGCCAACTTCCTGCACATGTGCTTTGCCGTGCCGTGCGAGGAGTACAAGGTCAACCCGGTGCTGGCGCGCGCCATGGAGCGCATCTTCATCCTGCACGCCGACCACGAGCAGAACGCCTCGACCTCGACGGTGCGGCTCGCCGGCTCCTCGGGTGCCAATCCTTTCGCCTGCATCGCCGCCGGCATCGCCTGCCTGTGGGGTCCGGCGCATGGCGGCGCCAACGAAGCGGCGCTGAACATGCTGGCCGAGATCGGCCATGTCGACCACATCCCCGAATTCATCGCCCGCGCCAAGGACAAGAACGACCCGTTCCGCCTGATGGGCTTCGGCCACCGCGTCTACAAGAACTACGATCCGCGCGCCAAGATCATGCAGAAGACGGCGCATGAGGTTCTGGGCGAACTCGGCATCAAGGACGATCCGCTGCTCGACATCGCCATGGAGCTGGAAAAGATCGCCCTGACGGACGAATACTTCATCGAGAAGAAGCTTTATCCGAACGTCGACTTCTATTCCGGCATCACGCTCAAGGCCCTCGGCTTCCCCACCACCATGTTCACCGTGCTGTTCGCGGTGGCGCGCACCGTCGGCTGGATCGCGCAGTGGAAGGAAATGATCGAGGATCCGCACCAGAAGATCGGCCGCCCGCGTCAGCTCTATGTCGGCGCGACCGAGCGCGACTACGTGCCGATTGCCAAGAGGTAAGGGATTAAGTGAGTAGGGGAATAAGGGAGTAAGGGAGTAAGGGGCCGGAATATCTCCCTTATTCCCTTATTCCCTTATTCCCTCATTCCCCTTCACTACATCCATTACCGCCGCCGCCGCGATCTCGCCCGATGGCTTCGCCGTCGTCATGCGCCGGCGCACTTCGGCGAAGCCGTCCTTCTGCCACCCGCGCAATTGCGTGTCGCTCCACAGCCCCTCGACGTAGCGCGCCAGCGACATCGGCCGCACATAGCTGTTGTAGCTTTCGGGCACTACCGGCCGGTCGGCGATGAGGTTCGGCAGAACCCCCGTCCAGATCTTCACGAGGCTCTGCACCGCCTGCATGACCGGATCGAAGCGGTAGCAGGAGATCATCGGCACGCCGCTCAGCGCCAGTTCCAGCGAAACGGTACCCGAAGCGATCAGGGCAGCGTCCGCGAGGCCGAAGGCACGCCATTTGCCTTGCGGATCGGTGACGATTTCGGGACGTTCATTCCAGTTCGCCGTCGCCGAACGGACGAGATCGGCGACATGCGGCACGGTGGGCAGGATGAGCCGCATCTTGTGGCCGCGCCGGCCAAGGATGGCGACGGTTTCACCGAACGGCTCGATCAGGCGGCGTACCTCGCCGCGCCGGGAGCCGGGCAGGATCAGCAGCGTCTTGGTGCGGTCCAGCGAAAAGTCGCGCGGCTTCGCCTGCTCGGCGGCGGCCGCAAGCACGCCGGGGTCCTGCGTCAGGCGGTGGCCGACGAACGTGCCGGGCGGCCCGCCCAGCCGTTCCAGTTCCTTCGCCTCGAACGGCAGCAGGCACAGGATACGGTCGATATAGGGGCGCATCGCCGGCGCCCTGCCCGGCCGCCAGGCCCAGACGCTCGGGCAGACATAATGGACGATCGGGATCGCGGGCGCCGCCGCGCGCACCTTGCGGGCGACACGCAGCGAAAAATCAGGGCTGTCGATGGTGACGAGGCAATCCGGCTTTTCCTGCGCGACGAGGCTCGCCACCTGGCCGATGCGACGCATCAGCCGCGGCAGGTCGCGGATGATGGCGCTCACTCCGATCAGCGCGATCTCGCCCGCGTCGAAGGCCGACTGCAGGCCGAGTTCCGCCAGATGCCGGCCGCCGACGCCGACCAGCCGCACCTCGCGCCCGGTAGCCTTGCGCAAGGCGCGCACCAGATCGGCGCCGAGCAGGTCGCCCGATTCTTCGCCGGCGACGATGGCGATCTTCAACGGTTCAGCCGGCATGACGGTCCTCCCGCGCGGACAAGCCGAGCGCGAACAGGCCGAGCGCATCGGCGCGGGCGACGAGTTCCGGCCCGTCGATGACCAGCGACCGGCCCGCTTCCACGGCGATGCCGGACAGGCCTGCCGCATGCGCCAGCTCGATGGTGACCGGCCCAACCGTCGGCAGGTCGGCGCGCAATTCCTGTCCGGGCTTCAGGCATTTGACCAGCACGCCGCCCGTCTTGCCCGCCAGTCTTCCGTGGCCGCGCAGGTCGCGCACCCGCTCCAGGAGACCGTTCGTGCCCTCTATGCCCTCCAGCGCTATGGCCCGGCCGCCGATGGCGACGGCGCCCTGCCCGATGTCGAGCGCGCCGATCGCCTCGGCGGCGGCGCGCCCGGCCTCGATGTCGCGCCAGTCCGCCGCCTTCGGCCTCGCCTTCGTCCAGGGCCCTTCCATGGCCAGCAGTTCCGGCACGATCTGATGGGCGCCGACGACATGGATGCCACTGGCTTCCAGCCATCGCATGATCAGCCTGAGCAATCCGTCGTCGCCCTTACCGAGGCCCGCGATGACGCTGGGCAGCAAGGTGACAAGGCCGAGACTGGGGCGTATCGCCGACAGTTTCGGACGGCGGCGTATCTCGCCCGCCATCACCAGATGGGTGACGCGATGGCGCTTCAATATGCTGACGAGCTTGCCGATATCCTCCAGCGGACGCGTCTCGTGCTCGCATGCCTCCAGAACCGTACCCGGCTCGGCCTCACCTTCCAGGATCAGCACGAAAGGGTCACTGCCCAGGGCCTTGAGCGCACGCGCCACCGCCTGCGGAAGCACGCCGCCACCAGCGACGATGCCGGGCCTTGCCCCGGATGCGAGTTGCAGGCCTTGCTGCGCCTCAGTCCTCGTCATTGCCGTCGCTGCCACCACCCTTCAGCGGCGGCACAATGAAATAGCGCTTTTCGCGGGTGGAGAGGAAATCGACGATCTTCATGATGACCGGCGAACCGGAGAATTCGGCCCTCGCCTTTTCGACGTTCTCGGCCATGGGATGGGCATGGTCGAAGATCATCTTGTAGGCGCGGCGCATGGCATGAAGTTCGCTGTGCGGCATGCCCGAACGCTTCAGGCCGATGATGTTGAAACCGCGCAGCTTGGCCCGGTTGCCGGACGCCAGACCGTACGGGATGACGTCGCCGACGATGGCCGAACAGCCGGCAAGGAAGGCGTTGTCGCCGACGCGCACGAACTGGTGCACCGCGGTCAGGCCGCCGATGTTGACGTTGTCGCCGATTTCGCAGTGCCCGCCCAGCGTGGCGCCGTTGGCGAAGGTGGCGTTCCTGCCCACCACGCAGTCATGCGCGATGTGCGTATAGGCGAGGAAATTGCCGTTATCGCCGACGATCGTCTCGCCGCGGCTGGTATCGGTGCCGACGTGCATGGTCACGCCTTCGCGGATGATGCAGTTGGCGCCGATGACGAGCGTCGTGCGCCCGCCCGTATGCTTGTTGTTCTGCGGCGGAGCGCCGAGCGTCGCCATCGGATAGACCTTGCCGCCCTCGCCGATGGTGGTGGCGTTCAGCACCGAGACATGCCCGATCAGTTCGACCCGGTCGCCGATCACCGCATCGGCGCTGACGTGGCAGAACGGGCCGATGCGCACGCCGCTGCCGATCCGCGCGCCCGGCTCGATGACGGACGAGGGATGGATGACTGTCTGATCCTGCATGGATACCCGTTCTCTACTCGTCGACGACCATCATCGCCTGAATTTCGGCTTCGGCGACCTTGCCGCCGTCCACCATCGCCTCGCAGGCGAACTTCAGGAGGTTGCCGCGCTTCTTGAGCTTTTTTACCTGAATGCGCAACTGGTCGCCCGGCACAACCGGCTTGCGGAACTTGGCGCCGTCGATGGTGAGGAAATAGACCAGCGAGGGTTTGGCC
Source organism: Mesorhizobium sp. (assembly GCA_051954615.1). Lineage (GTDB taxonomy): Bacteria > Pseudomonadota > Alphaproteobacteria > Rhizobiales > Rhizobiaceae > Mesorhizobium. Next base: position 15,874 of record JBQCHN010000281.1, read on the forward strand.
ACGCCGGCGGCACGGATGCAGATGGCGCCGGCCGTCTGTGCCATCGCCTCGACGATGAGCACGCCCGGCATCACCGGCAGGCCCGGGAAATGGCCCTGGAAATATTGTTCGTTCATCGTCACGCTCTTGATGCCGACGGCGGAATTGTCGCCGTCGATGTCGACGATGCGGTCGATCATCAGGAACGGATAGCGGTGGGGCAGGAGCTTCATCAGCCCCACGATGTCGACCGCTTCGAGCGTCGAGCCGGCCGCTTCAACCATGCTTGTCTCCCTTTCCATGCTTGGTGAAGTTGCGGATCGCCGACAGCTCGCGGAAGAAATCCCGCATTGGCTGGGCCGGCAGGCCCGCCCAGCGCTCGCCGGCCGGAATGTCGTACATCAGGCCGGCCGATGCCGCCACCTGCACCCGGTCGCCGATGGTCAGGTGGTCAGCGATGCCGACCCGTCCGCCCAGCATGACGAAGTCGCCGATGGTGACCGAGCCGGAAATGCCGCAATGGCCGGCGATGAGGCAGCCGCGACCGATGCGCACGTTGTGGGCGATCTGCACGAGGTTGTCGATCTTGGTGCCCTCGCCGATGATCGTGTCGGCCATGGCGCCGCGATCGACGGTGGTGTTGGAGCCGATCTCGACATCGTCCTGGATGATCACGCGGCCGATCTGCGGAATCCGCTCCGGCCCCTTGGCGCCGCCGACGAAACCGAAGCCATCCTGGCCGATCTGGGCGCCGCCATGGATGACGACGCGGTTGCCGATCAATGCGTAGCGGACGCTGACATTCGGCCCGATATAGCTGTCGCGGCCGATGCGGCACGAGTGCCCCACCACCGCATTCGGCGCAACAATGGTGCCGCTGCCGATGGCCGCGTCCGGCCCGACGACGGCACCGGCCTCGATGATCGCGCCGGGCTCGATGTAAGCGCTGGCATCGACATGGGCACGCGGCGAAACGCCCGTCTCCGACGTCAGCGTATCGGGCGTGGCGGCGGCCGGGAACATCAGCCGCCCGATCATGGCGAAAGCCTGCTGCGGACGCGGATTGACGAGGACGGCGACGCCGGTGGGAGCCTTGTCGGCGAACTCGCGCGGGCACAGAACGGCGGCTGCGTGCAGCGTCTCCATCAGCCCGATGTTGCGCTTGCCCTCGACGAAAACGAGCGCCGAACCGCCGCCGTCGCCGGCCGAGGCGATGGTTTCGATGACGGTTTCGGAATAGGCGGAATTGGAAAGTTCCGAGCCGGTCAGGTTCGCGACCTCAGCCACCGTATAGCGGCGTGAAGGCACAAAGAACACCGGATCCTTCATTCGCGAGCAATGTCCAGCTAGTCGCTCGCCTCCGGGCCGGAAAGGTCCGGAGGCATCGCCTTGCGGCGATCAGAAGCGGGTCGATATGCCGAAGTTGAATTCCTGCACGTCGTCGGTGTCTTGCTTGGCGAGCGGGACCGCGTAGTCGACACGCAGCGGGCCGAAGGGCGACGCCCAGATCAAGCTGACACCGGCCGAGGCACGCCATTCCATCTCGGTGGACGATGCGACGACGCCATTGACCTTGCTGCCATAAAGCGTCGCGGCATCGGCGAAGACGGCGCCGCGCAGGCCGAGGCTTTCGGGCACGATCGGCAGCGGGAACTGCGCTTCGGCCGAGGCATTGAAGTAGGTCGTACCGCCGAGGTGGTCGTACCCGGCCGCGCCGTTGATGCCGTTCTTGTAGGCAACGGGGCCGATGCCGTTGAAATCAAAGCCACGGATGATGCGGTCGGTGCTCTGGAAATGGTCGAACACGCGCAGCTCGTTGTCGCCGTAGCCTGCGATGTAGCCGGCGCCGCCCGACACGAGGCCGACGATGTCCATCTCTTCCGACAGCGTCTGGTAGACCGAGGCGCGTGCGGTGAGCTTGTAGTACTTGGCGTCGCCACCAAGACCCGCGAACTCCGCGCCCAGGTTGGCATAGATGCCGTAATGCGGGTTCTTGGTGTCGTCGATGGTGTTGTAGATCAGGTTGCCGGAGACCGAGGACTTGATCCACGGGCTATTGGCAATGCCGTCCTGAATAGCGCTAGAGATATAGCACTTGCCCGGATCGTAGTTCCCGTTCACATCCACGCAATTGTCATCGTAGGAGTATTTCTCCTCCGAGATATTGTACGCAACCTGCGTGGTGATGTTGGTGGTGATCGGCAGACCGAAGCGGACAGTGCCGCCGGTCGTCTGGACATCGTAGTCGTCGTATTCGCGCGTCGAACGGAACACGTCGAAGCCGGCCGCGATGCGCTGTCCGAGGAAATACGGCTCGGTGAAGGAGAAGCCGTAGTCGCGCGAATGCCTGCCGCCGCCGGCCGACACGCGGATGAACTGGCCGCGACCGAGGAAGTTACGCTCGGTGATCGAGCCCTGGATCGACGCGCCGGGCGTGTCGCCGCCGGTCGAATAACCGGCACCGATGGAGAACTCGCCCGTGGACTTCTCGACCACGTCGACCACCAGCACCACCTGATCCGGCTCGGAACCGGGCGCCGTCGAGATGTCGACCTTTTCAAAGAAATCGAGGGCTTCCAGCCGCTTCTTCGCGCGCTGAATGAGAACCTGGTTGAAGGCGTCGCCTTCGCTGACGTCGAATTCGCGGCGAATCACGTAGTCGCGCGTGCGCGAATTGCCGCGAATCTCGATGCGCTCGACATAGGCCTTGGTGCCCTGGTCGACGGTATAGACGACCGAAATGGTGTGGTTCTCGAAGTTGCGGTCGCCGCGCGGCGTGACTTGGGCGAAGGCATAGCCCTGCCCCGCCACCTTCTCGGTCAGCGCGACGATCGAATTCTCAACGTCCTTGGCGCTGTAGACGCTGCCCTTGCGGGATTCGACCACCGACTCGAGCGCCTTCGAATCGACTTCCGGGATCGTGCTGTCGACGCTGATGTCGCCGAACGTGTAGCGATCGCCTTCGTTGACCGTGATCGTCACGGTGTATTCGTTGGTCTGGTCGTTCAGCTCGCCGAAGGCCGAGACGACCTGGAAGTCGGCGTAGCCGTGGTTGTAGTAGAAGCGCCGCAGCAGCTCTTCGTCCGCCTTCAGCTTGTTCTCGTCGAAAACGTCGTCGCGCAGCACGAAGGACAGGATGCTGCTGCGCTTGGTGTTGATGATGTCGGCCAGCCGGCGCGCGGAATAGGCGTGGTTGCCGACGAAGTTGACGGCTGCGATCTTGGTGCGGCCACCCTCGGTGATGTTGAAGACGACGTTCACGCGATTGTCGCCCAGATCCATGATCTGCGTCGTCACGTTGGCGTCGTCGCGGCCGATATGCGCATAGGCCGCCTTTACAGCCTCGACGTCGGCGTCGAGCGTCGCCTGCGAGAAGGAAGCGCGCGGCTTCAGCTGCACCGTGTTGGCGAGCTGCGCGTCCTTGATCTTCTTGTTGCCCTGGAACAGGACCTGGTTGACGACCTTGTACTCCGAAACGGTGACCACCAGCGTCGAACCGACCTGGTTGATCTGCACGTCGGAAAACAGGCCGGTGCCGAACAGCGCCTTCACGGCCTGATCAACGTCGCCGCTGGAGAAGGACTTGCCCGGCTTGATCTGGATGTAGTTGCGAATCGTCTCGGCCTCGACACGCGTGTTGCCGCGCACCTCGACCCGGCTGACCACCGCGGCTTCGGCAGACGAAACGGCGACGAACTGAACGACCACGGCGCCCGGCACAACCAAAGCGGCGGACAATGCCGCCGCGGACGCGGCGCTCAGAAGCTTGGATACTGCCTTCATCGGGCTTAAGAACCTTTTTCTCGTAGTCCCCACGGCGAGAAAACCGGACGTGCGGTCTATTTCCCGTACCGTAATAACCGGATTTTCCCTACACGCAAGGCTTCTGGTTAATTTGTATTTACTTCACCGTTCGGCGTGGCTTTCGCGTCACGCCTATCCCCCGGCATGGTAAACGCGCGCTGAACGACCGCCGGCCTGAAGTCGAATTTCTTCATGATTTCAGCAGCCAAACAGATCGTTCCAGAAAACGAACCCCATGAAGCCGAGCACTAGCACGAAACCGGTGCGATACATCGCCTCCATCATCCTTTCCGACACCGGACGCCGGATGACGGCCTCCACGGCGTAGAACAGCAGGTGCCCCCCATCCAGCGGTGGAATCGGCAGCAGGTTGAGGATACCGATGCCGACCGACAGCAGCGCGACAAGCTGCACCAGCCACTCGAAACCGAGCTTGGCGGCCTGGCCGGCCATGCCGGCGATCTTCACCGGCCCGCCGAGCTGGCATTTGTCCTCGCGGCCGACGGCGAAGCGCTTCAAGAACTGGCCGGTGCGTTCGATGATATGGCCGGTTTCGGAGACCGCCGCGCCGAGCGCCTGGACGGGCGTATAGGTGACAAGGCGAGGCTGGCCGAATTCCTGGTTGTTCACGACGCCGATGACGGCAACCTGCACCTTGTTGCCGAGCGCGTCCTGCTGCTCCATCAGCCGGGGTGTGGCGACGACGGTGACTTCCTTGCCGTCGCGCAGCATGACAAAGGTGATGGCGTCGCCGCCACGACCCGAAACCAGGCGCTGCACGTCGGCGAAGGTCTCCACCTTCTCGCCGTCGACGCTGACGAACCGGTCGCCGGGCATGATGCCGGCCTCGGCCGCCGGGCTGTCGGCCGTGACCGACGCCACCATCGGCTCGGCCACGTAGCGGCCA
>JBQCHN010000282.1:0-4586 GCA_051954615.1 Mesorhizobium sp.
CCTGGATGCGCCTGATGTGCTGCTTGCAGAACCGCACTGACAGTCGCGAAAAGAAGCTGTCATGGGCCGCGAAAGCGGTTTGCGCCGCATGCCCGACTTCCCGCCACGCGATGATGGCGACAGGCTTGCCGTCCTGCACCAACGTGTGGGCCCGGCCTTCCTTCAGGCTCATCAGGAATTCGTCCTTGGCCTCCTCGATATTGAGCCCGGCGGCCGAATACTGGTCGGCCATGCGCAGGGACAGGTCTCGGAAGATCGCGGCGAGGTCGAGTGATGTCGCTGTTCGGTAATCCATGATCCGCTCCCAAACGTCGAGACACAAGCGCTACTGGCGTGCCGGCCTTCGATGATGTCGCACGCCGGCGCCTCGGCCGGCCGATCCCGGGATCGCTCCGGGAACGCACGAGCCGGCGTCCGAAACCGTCGGACTGAAGGAAAACCCGGATGGTCCCCGGGCGATTGCGGCCGGCGTCGGGCGCACGGTCACAGCAGCGAGAACAAGCGTCAATGCCCGCTTCCCCGTTTCGGCGCCCCTCCGGTCAGGTACCCACACCTCGCGCCGAGCGGCAAGGCGCGCCGCTGGAAGCCCCGCAACGCAACGGTTCGGGTGCCACCCGCGCCAGATCGTTTCACGGTTTCACGGAAACGGCGAAACGACCTGTCTCTTTGTTTAGCCGCATTTGTGCGACGCCAGACGATTCCGTCCGGCTGCAAAATGCTCTATTGTAGCTGCGGTCGCTTGAGGAAGTCGTTGCGGTCCGCCGAGCGGATTCTCAGCCAGGCCTCGCGGCCGTCGCGCACCACCCGCATCGGGATTTCGGCGCCGGCCGCGCCGCTGTCCCACACCTTGCGGTAGAAATCGGCGAGCCCCTCGACCTCTTCGTTGCGGATATCGGAAATGACGTCGCCGCGCCTGAGGCCGGCCTTTTCGGCGGGACTGCCGTCGGCGACGCTCATCACCACCACCGCGCCGTTGCTTTCGGCCGAAAAGGCGCCCAGCCAAGGCCGCGGCGGCCGGTTGACTTGTCCGCGGGTCAGGAGATCGTCGAGGATGGGTGCCAGCAGATCGATCGGCACGACCATGTTGATGTCGGCAACCTCGCCTGCCCGCGCCATCTGCAGGCGCAGCGAACCGATACCCAGCAGCCTGCCTTCGGCGTCGATCAGCGCGGCTCCGCCCCAGGACGGATGTGCCGGCGCGGTGAAGATCGCGTCGTCCAGCAGATATTCCCAATAGCCGGCGAATTCCTGCCTGGCCACGATCGCCGCCTGCACCGCATGCCCCTGCCCGTCAGCCAGCGTCACGGCGTCGCCTACCCCGGCGGCGGCGGCATCGCCGAGCGGCAGGGCCGGCAGATCGAGGCCGCCGAGCGCCTGCACCAGGCCGAATCCGGTTTCCTGGTCGTAGGCCAGCGCATGCGCCGGCACCACGCGTCCGGCATGGTCGGTCAGCCAGATTTCCTCCGCCTCGGTGATGAGATAGCCGATGGTAAGCACCAGTCCGTCGTCGCGGATGACGACGCCGCTGCCTTCCCGCATCGTGCCGAGAACCTCCGCGGTGAAGGCATCCTCGGGCACCGAACTGCGGACGGCGACGATGGAACGGAGAAACGGAGCGGTGGTGGTCATGCGTTCATCCCGGTGGCGTCAGGGCGGATCACCCCTCTACCTATGACGCGCGGCACCGGATGCAAGACCGCCGTCGGATTTCCCAGTCTCTCACGCCGGCCGGTAGACCCTTTCGGCCGTGTGCCGGAACAGGTCCGCCTGCTGGGCGGCGCTGTATTTCGCCGCCGCCGCCCGGTGCGCGGCGACGAGGTCGGCATGCGTCGTCCACAATTTCTCGATCGGGAAGTTGGAGCCGAACATCAGCCGGTCACTGCCGAGGATTTCGACCGCCGCGTCGTAGATCAGCGAAATCAGCGCCGGGTCGTTGCGATGGACGAAGGTGCCGAGCCCCGAGAGCTTCGCATAAAGGTTCGGCGCCTGTGCCAGCGTTCGCAACCCGTCCTTCCAGGCCTCGACCGTGGCCGGGTCCGTCCCCGTCAGCATGCCGCAATGGGTGAGGATGAAGTTCGTTCGCGGATTCTCCGAGACCAGTTCCAGCCCGTCGCGCATCTGCGCCGGGAAAAGCTGCAGATCGAAGGACAGGCCGTAGTCCTTCAGCCGCGCCACGTTCGCCTTCACCGACGGGTGGATCACCTGCCTGGCGTCCGGTGCAAAGCGGAACTCCGGCACCTCATGCCAGTGAAGCTGCATGCGCACGCCGCGCAGCAGCTTGTATTTCATCAGCCGGTCGATCTGGGGCCGCACGTCGTCCACCGTCATGTCGGCATAGCCGACGATGGCGTGCGGCCAGCCCGTCTCGTCGGCCGTCTTCTGCAGGAAGGCCACTTCCTTCTCGAAATCCGCCTTCGCCCAGTTGGTCTGGACGTAGACGCCCTTTTCGACGCCGGAACCGGCCTGATCCTGAAGGAACTCGCCGATCGGATAGTCGCGCCGGATCGGCTCGTAGGGACCGAAGATGCGCGGCACCATCGGCCCCACCAGCCACGGCTGGTCCTTTTGCCGCCAGATATGGAAATGCGAATCGATGATTTTCTGCATCACGATGTCCTCCGCCAGACGGTTGCCGCCGCTGGCGCCGGGCGGGCAAGCGACAGGATGAAGGGAGCGAGCGCTTCGACCGACGAGCCGTCGACCAGATCGTCGAGCAGCGGCAGGATCGCCTGCAACGCCGCCGTTCGCGGCGCAAAGCGCGGGTCGCCGGCAAGCGGCGTGGCCAGAGACAGCCGGAAGGCGCGTCCCGAAAGCCGCCGCATCGCCAGCTCCATCTCGGCATGGCCGCCGCGCTCCAGCCCGTCGGACAGCACGATCACCGCGGCCCCGCGCGCGAAGGCGGCGAAGCGCGGGATCGCAAGCAGCGCCAGCAGCGCCGGGCCGATGCGCGTGCCGCCGTCCCAGTCGTCGACAAGGGTGGCCGCCTGCGCCAATGCCTGCTCGGCGTCGCGGGTGCGCAGCGCCGCCGTGACACGCGTCAGCCGCGTGCCGAAGGTGAAGATTTCCGCGCGCGGTGCCGCCTGCACCGCCTCATGCGCCAACCTGAGATAGTCTTGCGTATGTTCCTTCATCGAGCCTGAGACATCGATGAGGATGAGCAGCGGCCGCGCCACCGTCTGCCGCCGACGCAGCATCGGCGCCGGAACGTCGCCGTCGGCAGCGACCGCAGCGCGCAGCGAGCGCCGCAGGTCGAGCCGGCCGCCCGCATGGGTTCGCACATGCCGGAACGAGCGCCGTTGCGGCAACGCCGCCGGCAAGGCCCGCCGGAAAGCGTCGAGCCGCGCGGCGTCGGAAACGAAAGCGCGCGTTCCAAGCTGCTCCAGCGTCGAAGCCGCAGCGCCGCTCTCCTCGTCGCGCAGCACCGGCATTTCCTCCTCGCGCACGGCGGCATCGTCCTTCACCACCGTTTCCTCGTCCTCCTCGCCGCCTTCCGCCGTCACGGTTCCCTCGCCGTGGAAGAAGGCACGGAACAGCGCCTCGAATGCCTCGCGGCGATCCGGCGGCGGCGCCAACGTCGCCAGCGCCGCTTCGCGGATATCGTCCATCGAACGCGGCCCGAGCAGCGCCACCCCGGCCATGAAGGCGCTCACCTGCTCCGGCGCAACGACAAAGCCGTCGGCCCGCAACAGGCGCGCGAAATGCAGGAAGGGTGCGGCCGCGCGGGGGAGCGTCTCCTCTCCTAGGTTACGGGGGTGAGAAGCCGGTTTCGAGCGAGCCGAGAAAGTCATGATGCCGGCGACATCACGACAGGCTTCGAACGCCCCGAGCTTGCGAGGGGCCGAGCTGGCAGGCAAGTGAGGGGCCGCACCGGCATCAGCGATTGTAGCTTTCTGCCAAGCAGCGCTGTGGCCTTCCATCGCCGTTGTTCCCACTTTGCCCTCGGCTATGGCCTCGGGCGTTCGTCGTTCGAAAAGCCCATTTGGGGGCTTTTCGTCCGCTGCGCGGACCACTCCTCACCCCAGCGCCTCCTCGACGATCTTCGGTAGTTCCGGCGTCAGGTACGAAAGATCCTCCTCGTCCTTGATCAGCACGCCGATGGCGCGGCGGAAGGCTTCCGGCCACGGGCTGCCGCCCTTTTCCAGCACCGTCGCGGCGTTGGCCCATTCCACCGCCTCGGCAATGCCCGGCGGCTTGGCCAGCGGCCGGGCGCGGATCTCATGCACCGCCTTCGCCACCGCCTCGGCCGTTTTCTCAGCCACCTCGCCGGCGCGCAGCATGATGACGGCGGCCTCTCGCGCAGCGTCCGGATAGCCGATCCAGTGGTAGACGCAGCGCCGCCTCAGCGCCTCGGCGAGCTCGCGCGTGCGGTTGGAGGTCAGCACGACCACCGGCCGGCTGGCGGCGGCGAGCGTGCCGCGCTCGGGGATGCTGATCTGGAAATCGGACAGGAATTCCAGAAGCAGCGCCTCGAATTCGTGGTCCGACCGGTCGATCTCGTCGACCAGCAGCAGCCGCCTTTCCGGTGCCCTGAGCACCTGCATCAGCGGCCGGTCGATCAGGAAACGGTCGCCGTAGATGTCGACCTC
>JBQCHN010000283.1:0-19418 GCA_051954615.1 Mesorhizobium sp.
ACTGCCGAGCGGCCTGATGCTCGGCACCATGCTCGGCCTGGTGGGCGTCGCCCGCATCACCCTTTGGCAACATCTGGACCTCTACGACTACGGCCCGCACTGGCATCTCATCGCCGCCACGATCGGGGTGGCACTGATCGGCATCGTCACCTTCGGATCGCTCACCGGCTCCATGCTGCCCTTCGTGCTGAAGCGGCTCGGCTTCGATCCGGCAAGTGCGTCGGCGCCGTTCGTCGCCACGCTGGTCGACGTCACCGGCCTCGCCATTTATTTCTCGGTGGCGCTGGTTATCCTGCGCGGCACGCTTCTTTAAGGCATCGCGCCAGCGGCGGCGCGCGTCAGTCGATGCGCGCGCCGTCCTTCACCCGATAGGTCGGCTTGTACATGGTGACCAGTTCTTCCGCCGCCGTGGGATGCACGGCCATGGTGCGGTCGAAATCGTCCTTGGTGAGGCCTGCCTTGATCGGAATGCCGAGCAATTGCGCCATCTCGCCGGCATCCGGCCCGAGTATGTGTGCGCCGATCACCTTACGGCTCTTGCCGTCGACCACCAGCTTCATCAGCATCTTTTCCTGGCGGCCGGAAAGCGTGTGCCGCATCGGCCGGAAAGAAGCGCGATAGATTTCCAGTTCGGCGAACCGTTTGGCCGCCTCGTCCTCCGACAGGCCCACGGTGCCGATCTCCGGCTGCGAGAAGACGGCGGTGGCGATGGTGTCGTGGTCGGGCTTGGTCGGATTGTCCTTGAAGGCGGTTTCGATGAAGCACATCGCTTCGTGGATCGCCACCGGCGTCAATTGCACCCGGTCGGTGACGTCGCCGACCGCCCAGATGTTGTCGACGCGGGTGCGAGAATACTCGTCCACGACGATGGCGCCCTTCTTGTCGAGCTCGACGCCGGCCTTGTCCAGGCCGAGCGATTCGGTGTTCGGGACGCGGCCGATGGCAAGCATCATCTGGTCCACCGTCAGCACTTCGCCGCCGGTCACCGTCACGTCGAGCCGGCCGTCGGCGCGCTTGACGACCTTTTCCGACAACGAACGGCACAGGATGCGGATGCCCTTCTTCTCCATCGTCTCGTGCAGCATTGTCCTCAGGTCCATGTCGAAACGGCTGAGGATTTCGGTGCCGCGATAGATCAGCGTGGTCTCGACGCCGAGGCCATGGAAGATGTTGGCGAATTCGACGGCGATATAGCCGCCGCCCTCGATGGCGATCGCCTTCGGCAGCTCCGCGAGATGGAACGCCTCGTTGGAGACAATGCAGAATTCGTTGCCCGGCAGCGCCGGATGCGCCGCCGGCCGCCCGCCAGTGGCGATCAGGATCTGGTCGGCGGTGACGGTCCGGTTCAGGCTTTCCAGCCGCACCGTGTGGCGATCGATCAGCGTGGCGCGTGTCTGGAAGGTTTCTCCGCCGGCGCCTTCGACGTTCCTTTTGTAGATCGCCTCCAGGCGGCCGATTTCCTTGTCCTTGTTGGCGATCAGCGTCGCCCAGTCGAAGCGCGCCTCAGGCACCGTCCAGCCGTAGCCGGCCGCGTCCTCGAAATGTTCGGGGAATTGCGAGGCGTAGACAAACAGCTTCTTCGGCACGCAGCCGCGAATGACGCAGGTGCCGCCGAAACGATATTCCTCGGCGATGCCGACGCGCTTGCCGAGCGCGGCCGCCACCCGCGCCGCGCGCACGCCGCCGGAGCCGCCGCCGATGACGAAAAGGTCGTAGTCGTAGGTCGTCATGGCGAACTCCCGAAGATGATGAACCGGTTTCACAGGTATGCGGCGGAGGGCCAAAAGAAAAGGCCCGGACGACGCCGGGCCTTTGACACGGATATTTCGGAGGCTCAGCCGCCGTTGCCGCTGTCGGCCGGCTTGGCTGCGTCATCGGCGGGTGCGGCGGCGCCGTCGGCGGGCGCGGCAGGCGCCTTGGTCTTGGCGGCGGCGGCCAGAGCCTCGCCCACCTGCTGCGCCAGATCACGCGCGATGCCGTTCTGCCAGATGTCGGCGGCCTTGACCAATTCGCGCATGGCGAAAGGACCGGTTTCCAGCAGCTTCTTGCCCGACGGCGACGAATAGAAGGCGGCGATGTCCTTCAGCTCCTGCTCGGAAAACGACTTGGCGTAGGCCATGGCCGCCTCGTTCTCCAGATCGGAGCGGCGCGAGGCGAGCGCCAGCGCCTTTTCGGAGACGGTGGTGGTGATCAGCTGCTCCATGTCCGGGTTCTTCTGGATGAGCTGCTGCTGCAAGGCGCCCGCCGCCGAAGGCAGGATGCTGTCGAAGGGGTCGGTCGCGCGCAGCGCCGAAACCGCCTCGTGCGCCGCCTTGAGATGCGATTCGGATATGTCCTGCGCCAGTGCCGGCAGGGAAAAGGCGATGACGGCGGACGCCGCCAGCGCGGCTGCAAGGCACCGAACCCGCTTGTTCAACATCATGATCGACAGGACTCCCTGGTTTTTATCGGGCGTGGACGGTCTTGATACCATCGCTGCCGGCGACGATCGCCGCCGAGGCCAGACCGATGAAAAGGCCGTGCTCGACCACACCCGGAATGGCGTGGAGAGCGTTCGAAAGTGCTCTTGTATCCGGAATGCGGCCAAAAGATGCGTCGAGAATAAAATGGCCGCCGTCCGTCACGAAAGGCGCCGCACCCGTCATGCGCAAGGCGACCGGCCCCGAAAGGCCCAGATCTTCGGCAGCGGCGGCGATGGCGAGTTCGGTTGCCCTGAGGCCGAACTTGTTGACCTCGATGGGCAACGGGAAACGACCCAACGTATCGACGATCTTGGAAGCGTCGGCGATGACGATCATGCGATGCGAGGCCGCCGCGACGATCTTCTCGCGCAAAAGCGCCCCGCCGCCGCCCTTGATGAGGGACAAGTCCGGGTCGATCTCGTCGGCGCCGTCGATGGTGAGATCGAGTTCGGGCGTATCGTCCAGCGTCGAAAGCGGCACGCCCAGTTCGAGGCAGAGCGCCGCCGTGCGCTCGGAGGTCGGCACGCCGATGACGGTGAGCCCGCCGGCCACCTTCTCGGCAAGAAGCCGCACGAACGCCTCGGCCGTGGAACCCGTGCCGATGCCCAGCCGCATGCCGTCGCCGACATGTGCAAGCGCTGCGCGGGCGGCTTCGACCTTCAGTTCGCTGGCATTCATGCAGACGGTTCCGCTTTTTCCTGCCGGGCTCCTAGCATTTTTGCGGAATGCGTCAAAGGGCAGTCTGTCCTGCGGCTTGCCTGTCACGCCCGCAAGGACTATCCGGCAGCGGTAACAGGCGAAGGACCCGACATGCAGCGCCCCATCATCGTATTCGACCTCGACGGCACCCTGATCGACACCGCGCCCGATCTGCTCGAAAGCCTGAACCACAGCCTTGCCGCCGGCGACCTGCCGGCCGTCGACGAGATCGGCTTCAAGGGCTTCGTCGGCCATGGCGGCCGCGTCATGATCGAGCGCGCCTTCGCCGCCCGGCAAAAGGCGCTCGCCGTTGACGAGCACGACCGTCTGCATTCGCTGTTCGTTGATCACTACACGACCAACATTCCCGGCAAGTCGCGCCCCTATCCCGGCGTCCTGCCGGCCATCGCCCGTTTCGAGGAGGCCGGCTATCTGCTCGCGATCTGCACCAACAAGTATGAGGCGAACTCCGTGGCGCTGATCGAGGCGCTGGGCATGACGAAGCATTTCGCCGCCATTGCCGGCCAGGACACGTTCGCCTTCCGCAAGCCGGACCCGCGCCACCTCCTTGAGACGATCAGGCAGGCCGGCGGCGATCCCGACCGTGCCGTCATGGTGGGTGATTCGCAGACCGACATCGATACCGCCAAGGCAGCCGGCATTCCGGTCGTGGCCGTCGACTTCGGCTACACCGACCGCCATGTCAGCGAGTTCGAGCCGTCGCGGGTGATCTCGCATTTCGACGAACTGACGCCCGATCTCGCCGCGCGGCTGATCGCCGCCGCCCACCCTGCCCGGCAAATGCCATGATCGCCGCTATCAAGACGGTATGACCATCCGTTCCCCGCACAATCCGCCGACACTCTCTCGAACCGCGGCAAAAACGGCCATCGCGGGCATCTGGCTGGCCGCATTGCTGGCCCTGCAGGCCTGCGGCAGCATGCAGCCGACGGGCGAAGGCGGCGGCGCGTCGAGCGCGGCCGCCGGCGCCCTCAACGCGTTTCGCGCCGAACAGGGGCTTTCCGCCCTGACGCCGGACCCGCAACTGGAACAGGCCGCCTTGCAGCAGGCCCGCTACATGGCCGCCGCCGGCCGCATGGAGCACACGACGGGCTGGGGCAAGGATTTCGCCGCTCGCGTGAAGGCCAACGGCATTGCCGGAGCAGCGGCCGAAAACATCGCCGCCGGCCGCATGGACACCGCACGCGTGCTGAACACCTGGGAAAACTCGCCGCCGCACCGGCGCAACATGCTGGACCGGCGCTTCACCCGCTTCGGCCTCGCCTATGTCCGCGACGGCAAGAACGGCGACTGGCGCTATTGGGCGATGGTGTTGGGGAAGTAAGGATCAGGGCAGTAAGGCAATACGGCGGTAGGGCAATAGGAAGGCATAGCCCTTACTGCCTTACTGCCTTACTGCCTTACTGCCTTACTGCCTTAATCCATATGCGCCGCCGGCGCACCGCCACCACCTGCCGGCGCGTGCTTGGGTTTGCGCAGCAGGAAGATGAGCGGCAGGGCGAGCAGGGTCACGCCCATCATCAGCTTGAAATCGTTGACGTAGGAGATCATCAGCGCCTGGATGTTGACCATCCCGTCCATCTGCGACAGCGCGGTGGGATCGCCCCCGGCCGCTGCCGGCGAAGCCGCCCGCAAAACCGGATTGAAGGGATTGATGAAGGCACCCAGTTCGGTGTGGTTGATCTGCACGTTGCGGGTCAGCACCACCGTCACGATCGAGATGCCGATGGACGAGCCGATGTTGCGCACCAGCGAAAACAGCGCCGTGGCATCGGTGCGGTAGCGCGCTTCCAGCGTCGCGAACGCCACCGTCGACAGCGGCACGAAGACGAGGCCGAGGCCGAGGCCCTGGACGACGCCGGTGGTGATGATCGGCCAGGCATCCATCTGCGGCGAGAAGCCGGACATGGTGTAGAGCGACTGCGCCGTCAGAAGCAGGCCCACGACCACCAGGATACGCGCATCGACTATGCGCACGATGCGGCCGACGATCAGCATCGAGATCATCGTGCCGACGCCGCGCGGCGCCATGACAAGGCCGGTGGTGATGGTCGGGTAGCCGAAGATGGTCGACAGCATCGGCGGCAACAGCGCGAGGCTGGCGAGCAAGATCACGCCGATGACGAAGATGAACACCAGCCCCGTCGCGAAATTGCGGTCGAGGAAGATCTTCGGGTCGATGAAGGGATGCTCGGCCGTCAGCATATGGACGATGAAGACCCAGAAGCCGGTGATGGCGAGCCCCAGCTCGATCCAGATCTCGACCGAGGAGAACCAGTCGGCATCGGCGCCGCGGTCCAGCATCAGTTGCAGCGCGCCGACGCCGAGCGACAGCATGGCAAAGCCGAAGAAGTCGAAAGACCTGATGCGCTTGGCGATGTTGGGCAGGTAGGCGGCCGAGCCGAGGAAGGCGATGATGCCGACCGGCAGGTTGATGAAGAAGACCCAGCGCCAGTTGAAGCTCTCGGTAAGCCAGCCGCCGAGGGTCGGGCCGATGATCGGGCCGACCATGATGCCGGCGCCCCAGATGGCCATTGCCTGGCCGTGGCGCTCGCGCGGATTGATGTCGAGCAGGAAGGTTTGCGACAACGGCACGATCGCCGCGCCGAAAACGCCCTGCATCAGCCGGAAGGCCACCATGGACTCCAGGCTCCAGGCGATGCCGCACAGCATCGACATGACGACGAAGCCGACCACCGAAGTCAGGAAGAGCTGCTTGCGGCCGAGCCGGTCGGACAGCCAGCCGGTGACCGGCGTCATGATGGCGGCGGCCACGATATAGGACGTCAGAACCCAATTGATGGTGTCCTGCGAGGCGCCGAGGTCGCCCGTCATCGACGGCAGCGCCACGTTGGCGATCGTCGTGTCGAGCACCTGCATGATCGTCCCCAGCATGATGGAGACGGTGATCAGGCCGCGATGGGGAACTTCGCTATGGGTTTCGGGCGTGCTCATTGTCTGGACCTTGCCGGCCGCGGCCGGGCTTTCAATCTTGCCGCCGGTGAACTGGGTTCCGGGTGGCCGGCTAAGACGACGATCTCGCGACCGGCAACGGGGGGATAGCCGGTCCCGGGATCATCGGCTGATCGCCCAGCCACCCGGAGTACGGAACCGCACCTGTGGGGATGCTGTTCCGATGGGATCGGCCGCGGATGCCGCGGCCGGAAACGTTTATTCGCCTTCCGCCGCCACGGCGTGGCCGCCGAGCAGGCCGGCGAAACCGCGCGTATGACCGGTATCGACGGTGACGTCGGCGCTCATGCCCGTGCGCAGCGCCAGCTTCCCGGCGTTGTCGTCCAGCTTCAGCCGCACCGGAATGCGCTGCGTGACCTTGACCCAGTTGCCGGTGGCGTTCTGCGCCGGCAGCAGCGAGAATTCCGCACCGGTGCCGGCGCCGATCGCCTCGACGGTCGCCTTGAAGGTCCGACCGGGATAGGTGTCCAGCACCACATCGGCCGTCTGGCCGGGCTTCAGGTGGGTAAGCTGGGTCTCCTTGAAATTGGCGTCGATCCAGGTGTCCTCGGTTTCGACCAGGGCAAACAGCGGCGTTCCGGTGGAGACATATTGGCCGACCTTGAACGAGGCAGCCTGATAGATGACGCCGTCGGCGGGTGCCGCCACGGTGGTCTGCGACAGGTCGAAGGCGGCCTTGTCGCGCTGGGCCAGTGCCGCCAGAACGGCCGGATGCTCGTCGGTCTCGATTGCCGGATTGCCGCCGAGCGCGGCCTTGGCGCTCTCGATGCCCTGCTCCGCCACGGCCAGCTGCTGCTTGGCCTTGTCCAGGTCGTTGCGGGCTTCGTCCAGGGCCGAGGTCGTGTTGATGCCCTTCTTGGCGAGGTCGGAAGCGCGGTCGAACTGCGACTGCGCGTAGTTCACCTCGCTGGCGGCCGACTTCTCCTGCGCCATCGCCTGGCTGTAGGCGGCGCGAAGCTGCTCGACGTTGAGGCGCGCGTTGGCGACCGCGGCGTCGGCCTGCGCCAGCGCGATCCGGTAGGGTTGCGGGTCGATCTTGAACAGCACGTCGCCCTTCTTGACCGACTGGTTGTCGGCGACGTCCACTTCGACGATACGGCCGGCGGTGTCGGCCGAAATCGAAACCCGGGCCTGCCGCAGGTTGGCGTTGTCGGTCTCCTCATAGCGGCCGCCCGTCACCCAGACATAGGCGCCGCCGGCCGCCAGCAGCAGCGGCAGCGCGAACATGAGGATGAAACGGCTGCGGCCGCGCTTCTTCTTTTTCGGCTGTGTGGCCGGCTCCGGCAGCGGCGGCATGACCGCGGCAGGCGCCGCCGGCTGCGTCGGGGCTTCCATTTCCAGCTTCGTCACGTTCTCGTCCACTTTGGTGACCGCGTTCATGCTGTTACGCTTTCCGTCTTTTTTGCCATGTCGCAGGACGACGTCTCGCCGTCCCCGAGGTTCTCAACGATCTTGTCGAGGCAGACGATCAGCGTGCGCCGCTGATCCCGGGAAAGCCCGGCCAACGCCTCTTCGTAAACATCGCCCGCCATGCTTTTGACCGACGCATAGGCCTCGCGGGCCCTGGGCGTGGGATAAACCGTCCGCACCCGCCGGTCGGAAGGATCAGCTCGCCGTTCCACCCAACCGCCCTCTTCCATGCGGTCGACGAGGCGTGAGACGCTGATCGGCTCGATTTCGAGAAGCTCCGCCAGGCGAGCCTGCGTGATTCCTTCTTCTTTCGCGGCGCGCACCATCAGCCGCCACTGCGCGGCGGACAGGCCGAAGGCGCTGGCGCGCGCGTCGAAACGCTTGCGCATGTGGCGCTGCACGTCGTGGATCAGAAATCCCAGTCTTTCTATGCCGTCGGAAACCATGAGCGCCATATATTATAAGCCTGCTTAGCTTTCAATATGCCGCAGCGCACAATCCTGTCATATCCGGACATGACGGCCATGCGGATTTGCCGCAGAACAGTCGTTTCCTGTTCCGTCGTGGCCGGTGGCCCATCGCTTTGGCGTTGCTGTCCCGTCCGTCTCGGGTAAAGGCTGGACCATCCATCGACTATCCCGAACCGCCCGGTCGGAGCGTCTCGTGCCCCTTTCCCCCAACTCTCGCGGCGCGCTCTTCATGGTCGTCGCCATGGCGGCCTTCACGCTCAACGACGCGATCACGAAATTTTCTTCCGAATCGATGAGCATGGCGCAGGTGATGCTGGTGCGCGGCGTCTTCGCCACCATTCTGGTCGCCCTGCTCGCCTGGCAGCAGGGCGCGCTGGCCCGGCCGCGTTTGGCGCTGCAGCCGCTGATCGCCCTGCGCGTCGCCGGCGAGGCCGGAGGCACCGTTTGCTATCTTCTAGCGCTCGCCCACCTGCCGCTCGCCAACGTCTCTGCCGTACAGCAGGCCCTGCCGCTGGCGGTGACGATGGGGGCTGCGCTGTTCTTCGGCGAGGGTGTCGGCTGGCGGCGATGGCTGGCGATCTCCGTCGGCTTCGCCGGCGTGATGGTCATCGTGCGGCCGGGTTTCGCCGGCTTCAGCGCCTATTCGCTGCTGGTCCTGGGCAGCGTATTCTCGTGCGCGGTGCGCGACCTCGTCACCCGGCGCATACCCGACGATGTCCCCACCCTGCTGATCTCGGGCGTGACATCGGTGGCCATGACGGTGCTGGGCGCCGCGCTGCTCCCCGTCATGGGCGGCTGGTCGCCCATGACCCGTGCAGATACCGGTTTCCTGGCATTGGCCGCTGTACTGGTGCTGATCGGCTACCAGTTCATCATCATGGCCATGCGGATCGGCGACATCTCCTTCATCGCGCCCTTCCGCTACACCGCCCTTCTGTGGTCGATCGTGCTGAGCGTGATGGTGTTCGGCGACTTCCCCGATTCCGCCATGATCCTCGGGGCGTTCATCATCGTCGGCTCCGGGGTCTATACGCTCTACCGCGAGCGCGTCACGGGTCGCGGCAAGGCGGCATCCGAAAGCACTGGACCGAACCTCGCCCCGGACGGCATATAGGCCCGACCGGCACGAACGCGGTTTTGGGACGGATATGAACGAGGGCGTTGCAGGCATCATCCTGGCGGGCGGCCTGTCGCGGCGCATGGGCGGCGGCGACAAGGCGCTGGCGCCGCTTGGCCGAAGCACTCTGCTCGCTCACGTCATTCAGCGCCTGCGGCCGCAAGTCGACGCCCTGGCCCTGAACGCCAACGGCGACCCCGCGCGCTTCGGTGCCCTGTCCCTGCCGGTGGTGGCGGACACCGTCCCCGGTTTTGCCGGGCCTTTGGCCGGGCTGCTCGCCGGTCTGGAATGGACCGCTGCCGCCACGCCGTGCCGATGGCTTGTGACGGCGGCAGCCGACACGCCCTTCTTTCCCGAAGGCCTCGTCCGGCGCCTGCTCGCCGCCACCGAGGGCCGGGCCGACACCATCGCGGTCGCCCGTTGCGGCGAACGCCGGCACCCGACCTTCGCACTGTGGCCGCTCACGCTTGCCGGCCCGCTGCGGCGCATGCTGGTCGAAGACGACAACCGGCGCGTCACCGCCTTCATCGATGCCAACGCGCATGTCGATGTCGATTTCCCGCCGGTAGAGCTGGCCGGAGGCGGCACCTTCGATCCTTTCTTCAACATCAACACGCCGCAGGACCTCGCCGAGGCCGAGCGGTTGTCGCGGAGCCTTGCATGACCGCCAGCCGCATCTTCGGCATCACCGGCTGGAAGAACTCCGGCAAGACCACGCTGACCGAGAAACTGGTGGCCGAACTGGTGCGGCGCGGCTGGCGGGTGTCGACCGTCAAGCATGCCCATCACGATTTCGACATCGACAAGCCGGGCGCCGATTCGTTCCGCCACCGCCAGGCCGGCGCAACGGAGGTGGCCATCGTTTCCGGCCGCCGCTGGGCGCTGATGCATGAACTGCGCGACGAGGAGGAGCCGCCGCTGGCCGCGATCCTCCAGCGCATGGCACCGGCCGACATCGTCATCGTCGAGGGCTACAAGCGCGAGGCGCATCGCAAGATCGAGGCCCGCAGGCGCGAGGCGAAGAACCGCGACCCGCTTTCGCCGTCCGATCCCAACATCGTCGCCGTCGCTGCCGATTCCGTCCAGGCCGGCGAGACGCTGCCCGTCTTCGACCTCGACGACATCGCCGCCATCGCCGATTTCGTCGAACGGGACGCCGGACTCGCCCGCTGATTTTATTCTTGTGCGGCGACAGGTTGCCGCAGTCTGTCAACGCATCGCCTGACCTCTGGCCCAGCAATACCCGCCAAAGCGCCGGACCGTGGTTTTGCAGTTGCTTTTTTGCTGGAAACAGTGGGAGTATCCGCCAGCGGACGGCCACAGGCGCCGTCCCAAGAAGCCGTTTGCAACAACGGTCAGGACCATTCAGAGAGGAACATCATGCGTATTGCATTGCGTATCGCCCTGGCGGCATCTGCCGCCATGCTGGCGCTGGGCGTCGCCCACGCCGAGGACAAGGTTCTCAAGCTCGGCACCGAAGGCGCCTATCCGCCCTTCAACAACCTCACCGCCGACGGCAAGCTCGAAGGCTTCGACATCGACATCGGCAACGCGCTCTGCGAGCAGATGCAGGTGAAGTGCGAATGGGTCACGCAGGACTGGGACGGCATCATCCCCGCCCTGCAGGCCGGCAAGTTCGACGCCATCATCGCGTCCATGTCGATCACGCCGGAACGCGCCGAGAAGGTCGACTTCTCCGGCAAGTACTACAACACGCCCTCGGCCATCGTCGTGCCCAAGGACAGCGACTTGAAGGGCACCACCAAGGCCGACCTCGCCGGCAAGACGATCGGCGTCGCCACCTCCACCACGCACTTCAACTACGCCTCGCAAACCTACACGGACTCGACCGTGAAGGGCTATCCGTCGAGCCCCGAGGAGCAGCTTGACCTCGTCAATGGCCGTCTCGACGCCATCGAGGACGACATCGTCGTGCTTTCGCAGTGGCTGGAGACGCCGGACGGCGCCTGCTGCAAGATCCTCGGCACGCCCGAGCCGCAGCCGGTCGATATCTTCGGCCCCGGCGCCGGCATCGCCGTGCGCAAGGGCGACAAGGAACTGGTGGACAAGCTGAACGCCGCCATCAAGGCCATCCGCGCCAACGGCAAGTACAAGGAAATCAACGACAAGTACTTCAAGTTCGACGTCTACGGCGCCGAATCCTGATTACAGCTCTGGTCGCGGTCGGCGGGGACACCTCCGCCGGCCGTGTCGTCACCGGACCGCGCGGCGGGGAAAAAGACCGCGCGGCCTGATAGAAAAGCCACAGGGGAACGATCGAGCGTATGCCGGGCGCATGGACGCTATTGAGCTGGGGGCCGGAGGGGTGGCTCGATGATATCGCCTACGGCGTTTTCGTTACCGTCTCGCTGGCGCTCGCCACGCTGCCAGTCGGCTTGGCCGTCGGCTTCCTTGTGGCCCTCGCCAAGCAGTCGAGCGAGCCGTCGCTACGCATGGCGGGCAATGTCTACACCACCATCTTCCGCGGCCTGCCCGAACTCCTGACGCTGTTCCTGGTCTATTTCGGCGGCCAGATCGGCCTGCAGAAACTGTTCCAGCTTTTCGATCCCGGCGCGACGGTGGATGTCAGCGCCTTCGTCGCCGGCATGATCGCGCTCGGCGTGGTCTTTTCCTCCTACGCCAGCGAGGTCTTCCTTTCGGCCTTCAAGGCCATTCCCAAGGGCCAGTATGAAGGCGGCCACGCCGTAGGCCTGACCGCCTGGCAGACCATGCGCCTCGTCGTCCTGCCGCAGCTGATCCGCATCGCCCTGCCCGGCCTCGCCAATCTCTGGCTGATCCTGCTCAAGGATACAGCACTCGTTTCGGCGATCGGCTTGAGCGACATCCTGCGCCAGACCAGCATCGCCGCGCGCGTCACCAAGCACGCCTTCCTGTTCTTCGGCTTCGCCACGCTGGTCTATCTGGTGCTGTCGGTCATCTCCTCCTTCGGCATCCGCGCCATCGAGCGCTCCGTTGACAATCGGGACATGCGCCGATGAGCGCCACCGGCACAGCCCTCGACGAAGCGCCTCCGCCGCTGCCGCCGCGCGGCTGGTCGGGGCAGCGCATCGCCGGCCACATATTGGTGGCGCTGTGGATCCTGCTGGCCGTCGGCCTCATCTGGTTCCTCGTCACGTCCTGGAACCTTCCGCTGGTCGAGAAATACGGCCCCGGCTACCTGTACGGCCTCGGCGTCACCGTCGGGCTGGTGGCGGTCTCGATCGTCATCGGCGCTATCCTGTCGATCCCGGTCGCGCTTGGCCGCATGTCGAAGAATCCGGTCTTTTCGGGCCTCGCCTACGCCTATGTCTACTTCTTCCGCGGAACGCCGCTGTTGGCGCAGACCTTCCTCGTCTATTACGGCCTCGGCGCCTTCCGGCCCGAACTGCAGTCGGTCGGCCTGTGGTGGTTCTTCCGCGAGGCCTGGTACTGCGCGATCTTCGCCTTTTCGCTGAACACCGCCGCCTATCAGGCCGAGATGCTGCGCGGCGCCATCGAAAGCGTGCCGCGCGGTCAGTGGGAGGGCGCCGCCTCGCTCGGCCTGCACAAGCTGCAGACCATGTGGAAGGTCATCCTGCCGCAGGCGGCGGTGGTGGCCCTACGCCCCTACGGCAACGAGGTGATCCTGATGGTCAAGGGCTCGGCCATCGTCTCCATCATCACCGTCTACGACCTGATGGGCATCACCCGCTTCACCTATTCGCGCACCTTCGACTTCCAGTCCTACCTGTGGGCGGCCGTCATCTACCTGATGATCGTCGAGACGCTGCGCCACGGCATCGAATGGATCGAGCGCCGCCTGACCCGGCACTTGAAGCGGTGAACGGCTGGTCCAGCCGCCCTTTCGCCTTCCCCTTGGCTTGTGCAATGCGGTAGAACGCCAGCGCAATCAGCAAGGGGATTATCGACATGGCGAAAGTGGCGTTTCTCGGTCTTGGCGTGATGGGCTATCCGATGGCCGCACACCTGAAGCACAAGGGCGGCCACGACGTCACCGTCTACAACCGCACCACCGCCAAGGCGGAGAAATGGGCGGCCGAGCACGGCGGAGCTTTCGCCAAGACGCCGGCCGAGGCCGCCGAGGGCAAGGATTTCGTCTTCTCCTGCGTCGGCAACGACGATGACCTGCGTGAGGTGACGACCGGCGCGCAGGGCGCGTTCGCCGCCATGAAGAAGGGCGCGGTGTTCATCGACAACACCACCGCTTCAGCCGAAGTTGCGCGCGAACTGTCCGCTGCCGCCACCGGGCTCGGCTTCTCCTTCCTCGATGCGCCGGTGTCGGGCGGCCAGGCGGGCGCCGAGAACGGCGTACTCACCGTCATGGTCGGCGGCGAGCAGGCCGTGTTCGACCGCTCGAAGCCGGTGATCGACGCCTTTGCGCGCATGGTCGGCCTGATGGGGCCGGCGGGCGCCGGCCAGCTCACCAAGATGATCAACCAGATCTGCATCGCCGGCCTCGTGCAGGGCCTGTCCGAGGGCATTCATTTCGGCAAAAAGGCGGGCCTCGACATCGAGAAGGTGGTCGAGGTCATCTCCAAGGGCGCCGCCGGCTCCTGGCAGATGGAGAACCGCCACAAGACCATGAACGCCGGCAAGTACGACTTCGGCTTCGCCGTCGACTGGATGCGCAAGGACCTCGGCATCTGCCTCGACGAGGCCGACCGCAACGGCGCCAAGCTGCCGGTCACCGCGCTGGTCGATCAGTTCTACAAGCAGGTGCAGCAGATGGGCGGCAACCGCTGGGACACCTCCTCGCTGCTGGCCCTGCTGGAAAGATAAGCGCCATGCCCAAGCCGCTCACGCCTGCGTCCACCGCGGCCGAGGCGATCGCGCGGCTAAGCGAGATGGGCACCGATGAGAACCTCGCCGGCATGGCACGGTTCGGCATCGAGACCGGCACGGCGCTGGGCATCGGCAACACCGACCTACGGCGCCTTGCCCGCGACCTGAAGCGCGACCACGAGCGGGCGCTGGAGCTGTGGCGAAGCGGCATCCGCGAGGCGCGGCTGCTCGCTGCCTTCACCGACGAGCCGGACAGGGTGGATATCGCCCAGTGCCGGGAATGGGCCGGCGATTTCAACTCCTGGGAGATCGTCGACGGCGTATCGGACCTGTTCGTCGACACGCCGTTCTGGCGGGACCTGATCGAGGAATTCGCCGCCGACGAGCGCGAATTCGTCCGCCGCACCGCCTTCGCCATGCTGGCCTGGGCCGCCGTCCACCGCAAGAAGGAGCCGGATGCCACCTTTGCGGCGTACCTGCCCCTGATCGAAGCCCATGCCACCGACGCCCGCAACTTCGTCAGGAAGGCCGTCAACTGGGCCTTGCGGCAGATCGGCAAGCGCTCGACCGGACTGCACGCCCCTGCCCTCGCGCTGGCGCGCAAGCTGGCCGCATCTCCCGACAAGACCGCGCGCGGGATCGGCAAGGACGCCGTGCGCGAGCTCACCGACGCGAAAACGCTGGAACGGCTGGCGAAGAAGGCGGCCGGCGACGTGCCTGTGAATTGACCAGTCGGCGGCGGCGCGATTAACTGCTCTCCGATGACTGCAAACATGCCTTGGAGAAGCGCGGCTTTCCTGGCCGCCCTGCTGGTCGGCCTCGGACCAGCCAACGCGGCGCCGGGGGCGGCGAGTACCGTCTTGTGGAAAGACCTGCGACCAGCCAGCCAGCCGGCGGCGCAGACCTTCAGCCGGCCGATGATCGCCGCCCTCCTTCCCGATCATGGCGAAACGCTGGCCTGGAACGCCGCCAACGAGACGATCGAACTCAAGGGCTACGCGTTGCCGGTCGATCGCGACGGCGACCTCGTCTACCAGTTCCTGCTGGTGCCATGGACGGGCGCATGCAGCCACATGCCGACGCCGCCGCCGAACCAGATCGTGCTGGTGACGCTGCCGAAACCGTACCGGATGGAAAAGGCCTATCAGACGGTCGCCGTGACCGGCCGGCTGAGACCGGACATGGAGAAAAGCCAGCTTTTCATCACCGACGGCGTCACCGTCATCCAGTCCGGCTACGCCTTCAGCGGCGCGCAAGTAGCGAACATCGACAGCGTGCCCGAAACCGTCGAGTTGCAGCAGGCCAATCCCTGGAAGTTCCTCAAGAAGTAGATTTGGCCGGGCAGCGAAGGGCGCGAAACGTTAAACATTGCGCCTGTGCGAAAAATCTTCCCGAAATCTATCCCCGTCCTTTTCAGCCGCTTCATACTCCTCGCCATCTCCTGTGCGGGAACGCGGGTCGCGAACCGGGCGCTTGTGGCGGGAGACGGTGCCGGGCTGGCAGCGTAACGGTGCGCTGCTGGGTGATGAATCCCTAAGTCCGGGCCTCGACCGAGCCAGCGGGCCGAAAGGCAGCGACCCTCGGGGAGGCAAGAACACCGGCGGGCGCGGGATGTCGCGCCATTACTTAACTTAGCAGGCACGGCCCCCGCGCCCGCTTCCCGACCTCAATTCAATGAGGTCAGCTCTTTGACAATGGCCAGACGGACGAGAATCCGGGCGTGGCGATGAAGACGTTTGCCCGAAAGCTCACGCCGCGCTTTGTCCGGACTCCTTGTCCAGTACCATATAGTCGAGCGGCATTTCGGTGGTGAACTTGATCTGCTCCATGGCGAAGGCAGAGGACACTTCGCGGATCTCGATCTTGGTGATGAGCCGCTTGTAGAAGGCGTCGTAGGCGGCGATATCCGGCACCACGACCCTGAGCAGATAGTCGACGTCGCCGCTCATGCGGTAGAATTCGACCACCTCCGGGAACTCCTGGATGACCTCGGAAAAGCGCCGCAGCCATTCGTGGCTGTGCGAGTTGGTGCGAATCGACACGAATACCGTCACCTTGACGTTGATCTTCTCCGGATCGAGCAGCGCCACCCGGCGGCGGATGACGCCCTCCTCCTCCAGCTTCTGGATGCGCCGCCAGCACGGCGTCGTCGACAGGCCTACTTTCTTGGCGACATCGGCCACGGCGAGCGTCGCGTCCTCCTGCAACAGGCGCAGGATTTTCCGGTCGAGGCGATCCATGAACAGCTCCCAGGAGAAAAGGTTCGCGATAATCCGCCTTGATAGCCGGTCAGGCAAGAAAGAATTTCTGCGAAATATCGGTATGGAGGGTGAAAATTTTCCACCACTCAGCCGAGCCGGTGGCGAATTTCCCTCTTCAGGAAAGGCAGCAATTCCGTTTCAAACCACGGATTGTGCTTCAGCCAGGCAGTGTTGCGCCATGACGGATGCGGCAGGGGCAGCACCCGGGGCGAGGCTTCCGAGGCCCACGCAACCCGCCAGTTGGCGACCGTCTCGCTCAGCGACCCATGCCGCTTTTCGCCCATGTGCCATTCCTGCGCATACATGCCGATGGTCAGCACGAGGTCGATCTGCGGCATCGCCGCCATCAGCTGCGAACGCCAGGCAGGCGCGCATTCTCGCCGTGGCGGCAAGTCGCTGCCCTTGGCGTCCTGTCCCGGAAAGCAGAAGCCCATCGGCACGATGGCGAACTTCTCCGCATCGTAGAATTCCTCGCTGGTCGCGCCCAGCCAGCTTCGCAGGCGGTCGCCCGAAGCGTCGGTGAACGGGCGACCACTGAGATGGACCTTGGTACCCGGCGCCTGGCTGGCGATCAGGACACGCGCCTGCGTCGACACCTGCAGTACCGGGCGCGGCTCGTGCGGCAGCGGCTTGCCGCGCGGCGTCTCCACGCAGATGCGGCAGGCGCGCACGCGCGCCGCAAGCTGTTGCAGGTCTTCGCACATGGATCAGGCGGAGGCGCTCGGCCGGCTGGAAACGGCCTGGTACCAGCGCCGGACGTTGGTGCATTCCTCCGGCATCTGGATGCGCGCCGGCTTCATGAAATCGACGGCGATCAGGCCGGTGATGTCGGCGATGGAATAGGCGTCGCCCGCCACGAATTCGCGCCCGGCCAATTCGCCGTCGAGAAGGTGAAGGAACTCCACCGCCTTCGGCTTGTTGGCCTCGCCCCATTCGGGAATTTGCGGCACCTCCCACTCCTTCATCGCCGGATGGATGTGCCGGAACGCCTGGGCCACGGGGAACATCAGGTTGAGTTCCATTCGCCGCTGCCACATCTCGACCAGCGCCTTGCCGAGCGCGCCCTGCCCAAACAGCGCCGGCTCCGGATGAAGCTCCTCGAAATAGCGGCATATGGCGACGGATTCAGTCAGCACCGTGCCGTCGTCCAGTTCCAGCACCGGCAGGCGCCGGAGCGGATTGCGCGAACTCACCGCCTCCTGCCGGTGCTCCAGCGCGCCCATGTCCACCGGCACCAGCGGCACCTCGATGCCTTTCTCGGCGAGAAACACCCGCACCCGGCGCGGGTTGGGCGCGCGGCCGCCGTCGAAAAGCTTCATCCTCTTGTCCTCATGCCTTGATCCTCCGGCAACATTAGACCGTGCGTTCAGCGGAATCGAAACAATTCTCTCAAGCCGTTGGCGATTCCTCCGAGCGGGTCGTGCCTCGGCTCGGGCTCGGCCCGATGCGTCCGCCGCCATTCCTGCGGCTGGACGAAACTGCCGGCCCAGATGCCGCGCCGGGCCGAACGCGCAGCCGCCTCCTCACGCTCGAAACCGCCATAGGCAACCGCCCATCCCGCCTCCACCTGCGCCCGGTTGAGGTCGACGTCGCCGGCCTTGCAGTCACCGAGCAGCCGGCCGTAGCGGTCCGTCTGCCAACCGCTGCAGTCGACCTTGCCTCTTCCGATGAGCGTAGCCAGCGCCTGCCGTGCCATCCTGCCGCAGGCATAATCCGCGCCGTCGCGCGTGCAGGTCTGCGTGTATTCCGGTGCGTCGATGCCGCGCAGCCTGACCCGCACCGAACCGAGCGTCAGCGAATCGCCGTCGTTGATCACGGCGATCCCTTGCTCGCTGCGCGTGTTCAGCCGGTCGAGCCGCGCCGCAACCAAGGCCAGCAGGGCAAAGATGGCGATCGTCAGCGCGTAGTCGAACAGCCGCCGCCAAAGGCTGCGCGGACGACTCACGCGCCCGCCATAGCGCCGGCGCGGAGACCAGCCGCTCATATGGCAAACCGTTGGTTAATCATTCAGCTTTAGCGTTAGCAATTGCACCCGCGGCCCGCACAAATTGAAGTTCATGTCTTTGCAACGCTCGAGTACGGCGGACAAGAATATTGTGGATCGCTCCAAGCCACATCGCAACAGCGACGTGGCGCGAGCGGTGAGGAAGACGCGCGACCGCCTTTCGCAGCAGTCCGGCAACCCCGATTTCGACCGCGAGCTTCTAAAACTCCACGCACGCGCCATGGTGAGCGGCGTCACCGCCATTCCCTTGCTCGTCGTGGCGATCGCCGCCGCAGGCCTGTTCGCCGGCATGGGTGTGGAAATCCTGATCTGGGCGCTGCTCGCCGTCACCTGCTACACCGCGCTCGCGCTGATCGCCCGGCGCATCGACCGCACCGAAGCCGCCGATGTGAAACCGGCGCAGGCACGGCGCGATTTTCTCATCGCCCATTTCGCCAGCGGCCTCGGCTGGGCCTATTTCGCCTCACTCGGCTGCAATGCCTGCGCGCTCGACCAATTCCCGATCGTCAAGGCGGTCATCCTTCTGCTCGCCATGGCCGCGACCGCCATCATGACCTCGTCGCTGAGCGGCGCGCTGCTCGCCACCTTCGTCGTACCGGTCGCAGCCTATGCCGGGACCGGCACCCGCCTGTGGGTGCCGGCCGAGGCCATCATGCTGGCCCTTCTGGTGGTGGCGCTTTTGTTCTTCGCCTACGTGGCGCGCCACCTCAACCGCACCACGGTGATGCTTCTGTCGTTCCGCACGGAAAAAGACGGACTGATAGCCGAACTCGAAACGGCGAAATCGATGTCGGACGAAGCACGGCGCCGGGCCGAGGAAGCGAACCTCGCCAAGTCGCGCTTCCTCGCTTCCATGAGCCACGAATTGCGCACGCCCTTGAACGCCATCCTCGGTTTTTCCGAAGTGATGGCCAAGGAGGTGCTGGGATCGATGGGCAATCCCACCTATCGCGACTATGCCGACGACATCCACGATTCCGGCCAGCACCTGCTCGACCTCATCAACGAGATCCTTGACCTGTCGCGCATCGAGGCCGGCCGCTACCAGCTCAACGAAGAGCCGGTGATGCTGCTGCACATCGCCGAGGATTGCTGCCACATGATGGAGCTGAGGGCGCGCAACAAGGATATCCGCATCACCCAGGATTTCGAGGCGACCCTGCCGCGCCTGTTCGCCGACGAGCGTGCCGTGCGCCAGATCGTGCTCAATCTCCTGTC
>JBQCHN010000284.1:0-5916 GCA_051954615.1 Mesorhizobium sp.
CAGCGTTCTTGCTGGTATCGGTATGGCACTCGCGTGCAGCACGTCCGTGCACGCACAGGACAAGCAGCTCACCATCTTCTGGGCCGAATGGGATCCGGCCAACTATCTGCAGGAACTCGGCAACGAGTACGAGAAGGAAACAGGCGTCAAGGTGGTGGTGGAGACCACGCCGTGGGCTGATTTCCAGACCAAGGCCTTCACCGAATTCAACGCCAAGGGCAGCGCCTACGATCTCGTCGTCGGCGATTCGCAGTGGCTGGGCGCGGCCTCTGAAGGCGGCCATTACGTCGACCTCACCGACTTCGTGAAGGAGAACAAGGTCAACGAGAAGATGGCCGAGGCGACGGTCAAATACTATGCGGAATACCCTGGCGGCAGCGGCAAGTACTGGTCGATTCCGGCAGAGGGCGACGCAGTCGGCTGGGCCTACCGCAAGGACTGGTTCGAAGATCCCAAGGAGATGGAGGCCTTCAAGGCGAAGTACGGCTACGACCTCGCGCCGCCGAAGACCTTCAAGGAACTCACCGACATCGCCGAGTTCTTCAACCGGCCGGACCAGAACCGCTACGGCATCGCCATCTACACGCAGAACCAGTATGACGGCCTGGCGATGGGCGTCGAGAATGCGCTGTTCTCCTACGGTGCGGAACTGGGCGACTACGGCACCTACAAGGTCGACGGCATCGTGAACTCCGACAAGGCGGTCGCGGCGCTGGAGAACTACCGCAAGCTGTTCGGCTTCACGCCTCCGGGCTGGACCAACGCCTTCTTCGTCGAGAACAACCAGGCCATCACCGAAGGCCTGGCGGCGATGAGCATGAACTACTTCGCGTTCCTGCCCTCGCTGCTCAACGAATCCACCAACCCCCACGCCAAGAACACCGGCTTCTTCGCCAACCCGGCCGGACCGGACGGCGACCAGTACGCCGCGCTCGGCGGCCAGGGCATCTCCGTCGTCTCCTATTCCAACAACAAGGAAGAGGCGATGAAGTTCCTGAAGTGGTTCATCCAGGACGACACGCAGAAGAAGTGGGCCGACCTCGGTGGCTACACCTGCAATAAGGCGGTGCTGGAGTCGGAAGCCTTCCAGAACGCCACGCCCTACAACAAGGCCTTCTACGAGACGATGTTCAAGGTGAAGGACTTCTGGGCGGTTCCCGAATATGCGGAACTTCTGCAGCAGCTCAACCAGCGCATCTATCCCTACGTCGTGAACGGGCAGGGCTCGGCCAAGGAAGTGCTCGACGCGCTCGCCAGCGACTGGGACGGCACGTTCAAGAAATACGGGCGGGTAAAGTAGACCACCGCAGATTGGCGGAGGGGGCTCGCGCTCCCTCCGCCTCCTTTTTCATGGAAGCAGGAAAGGCCGATCCGTGGCGACAGCCGTGATCTCCACGCTGGATCCGAAATCCCGCGCCGCCGCCCGCGGCATGAGCGACATCGCGATCCGCAATCTGTTCATCATCCCGACGATCCTGTTCCTGATCGTCTTCAACATCTTCCCGCTGCTCTATTCGCTCGGCTATTCCTTCACCGACTTCCGCGCCTCGACCAACGCGCCGGCGAATTTCGTCGGCCTGCAGAACTATCGCGAGCTGCTCAACGATCCCTATATCTGGAACAATTTCGTGGTGACGGCGAAGTACGTCATCGTCTCGGTGGTGGGGCAGGTGATCGTCGGCTTCGGCACGGCGATGCTGCTCAAC
Organism: Mesorhizobium sp.; assembly: GCA_051954615.1. Classification (GTDB taxonomy): domain Bacteria; phylum Pseudomonadota; class Alphaproteobacteria; order Rhizobiales; family Rhizobiaceae; genus Mesorhizobium. The sequence continues at coordinate 1,707 of JBQCHN010000284.1, forward strand.
CGCGACATCCCCTTCAAGGGGCTGATCACGACGCTGCTGCTTCTGCCGATGATGCTGTCCATGGCGGTCGTCGGCCTGTTCTGGAAGCTGCTCTACGACCCGTCCTGGGGCGTCATCAACTGGGCGCTCGGCCTCGGCAAGTTCCAGTGGCTGGGCGATCCCGACATGGCGCTCTACGCCGTCGCCATCACCGACATCTGGATGTGGGCGCCCTTCGTCATGCTTTTATCGCTGGCCGGCCTGTCGGCGGTGCCGAAGCACCTCTACGAGGCGGCGGCGATCGACCGCGCCGGGCCGCTCTACACCTTCTTCCGCATCACGCTGCCGCTGGTGGCGCCGATCCTGATGATCGCCATCATCTTCCGCACCATGGAAGCCTTCAAGACCTTCGACCTCGCCTACGTGCTGTCGACGCAGCCGAGCACGGAAGTCATCTCCATCCGCCTCTACAAGATGGCGTTCCAGGAATGGCAGACCGGCCGCTCCTGCGCGCTCGCCTACATCGTGCTCATCATGGTGCTGGCCATCACCAACATCTACGTGAAGTACCTCAACAAAGTGAAGGAGCGGTAGGATGGCCGCCGTCCAGACCTCCGGCGAGCGGGCGCTGAACAGGCTCGCCATCGTCGCCGTTCTCGTCATCACCATGATCTTCCTGGCGCCGATCTACTGGATCGTGGCGACCTCCTTCAAGCCGCGCAACCTCGCCACCACCATCCCGCCGACGGTGGTGTTCACGCCCGAGATTTCGCCCTTCGTCAAACTGATGACCAAGCGCTCGCAGCTGCGCGAACAGCCGACGCCGGAGGAATACGCCGCCGCTCCCTGGTGGGAACGGATGGTCTTCGACGGCGGCGAGAAGGTCGTGCGCGACGGCAAGGACCAGGTGCAGTGGTCGGCCTATCCGAGCCGCTTCCTGAACTCGCTCATCATCGCCGTCACCTCGACGGTTCTGGCGGTCGGCATGGGCACCTTCACCGCCTACGGCTTCTCCCGCTTCAAGGTGAAGGGGGAGGGGGACCTTCTGTTCTTCATCCTGTCGACGCGCATGCTGCCGCCGGTGGTGGTGGCGATCCCGATGTTCCTGATGTACCGCATCGTCGGCCTGACCGACACGCATATCGGCCTCATCATCCTCTATACCGCCTTCAACCTGTCGTTCTCGGTGTGGCTGATGAAGGGCTTCATCGACGAGATTCCGAAGGAATACGAGGAAGCGGCCTTGGTCGACGGCTACACCCGCATGCAGGCCTTCTTCAAGATCGTGCTGCCGGAGGCGGCGACCGGTATCGCGGCCACCGCCGTGTTTTGCTTCATCACCGCTTGGAACGAATACGCCTTCGCGCTGATCATGACCAACCGCCGCGCACAGACGGCGCCGCCCTTCATCCCCAGCCAGGTCGGCTCCGGCCTGCCCGACTGGACGGTGATCGCGGCCGGCACCTTCCTGTTCCTTTTGCCGGTGGCGATCTTCACCTTCCTGCTCCGCAACCACCTGTTGCGCGGCATGTCCTTCGGAGCGATCCGCAAATGATCAGCAGCACCAGACTGCAACGCACCGCCGAGATCGTCATGGTGCTCGGCATCGTGGCGCTGTGCCAGCCGTGGAGCCTGTTCCTGCACCGCTACGGGGTGACCATCGTCATCGTCGGGCTGGTCACCTTCATGTTCACCAACTGGTTCGGCAAACCCGGCGTCACGCCGGAGGACACCGACGGCGTGTTCGACGTCTCCGATCACAACGAGGGCCGGGCATGACGCAGATCGAGCTTCGCGGCGTGCAGAAGTGGTTCGGCGCCGTCCAGGTCATCAAGGACCTCAACCTCACCATCGCCGACAACGAGTTCATCGTGTTGCTCGGCCAGTCGGGCTGCGGCAAGACGACGACGCTGCGCGCCGTCGCCGGGCTGGAAACGATCGACGAGGGCGACATCCTCATCGACGGCAAGCCGGTGCAGCATCTCAAGGCGTCGGACCGCGACATCGCCATGGTGTTCCAGTCCTTCTCGCTCTACCCGCATATGAGCGTCTACGAGAACATCGCCTTTCCGCTGCGCGCCACGCGCATCAGCAAGGCCGAGGTGGACGCGGCGGTGCGCGAGATCGCTCGGGTGTTGCGCATCACCGACCTTCTGGCCAAGAAGCCGTCGGCGCTGTCGGGCGGCGACATGCAGCGCGTGGCCATCGGCCGGGCGCTGGTGCGCCGGCCCAAGGCCATGCTGATGGACGAGCCGATCGGCGCGCTCGACGCCAAGCTGCGCGAGGAGATGCGCGCCGAGATCAAGCGGCTGCACGTCAAGCAGGGCTCCACCACCATCTACGTCACGCACGACCAGATCGAGGCGATGAGCCTGGCCGACCGCATCGTCATCATGCACGAGGGCGTCCTGCAGCAGGTCGGCACGCCGGAGGAGGTCTACCGCCAGCCGGCCAACCTGTTCGTCGCGCAGTTCGTCGGCAGCCCGGTGATGAACGTCGCCGACACCACGGTCAGGGAACATGCCGGGCAGGCTTCCGTCGCCGTCGGCGGCGCCGAGAAAGGGTTCGCCTTTCCGGGCGAACTGCTGGCCAGGCTCAACGGCCATGCCGGCGGCGGACTTAAGCTCGGCATCCGCCCCGAGGGCGTGCTGGTCGCCCGCGAGGCGACGGACGGCTTCCTGCCCGTCGAGGCGCAGATCATCGAGCCGCTCGGCTCCTTCGACATCGTCGACCTCAAGGTCGGCGGCGAGGTGCTGCGCGCCCGCACCAAGAGCGGCTTCGTCGCGAGAGCAGGCGAAAAGGTCTTCGCCCGCGTCGACCCGGCCCAGGCGCATTTCTTCGACACGGCAAGCGGCAAGTCGCTCGGGGTGGCTCTGTGATGGCCCATATCCAGCTCAAGAACATCACCAAGACGTTCGGCAGCCACAAGGCCCTGTCAAACCTTGATATCGATATCGCCGACGGCGAGTTCTTCGTGCTGCTGGGCGAGACCGGCGCCGGCAAGACGACGACGCTCAGGCTGATCGCTGGGCTGGAGAAGCCGACGGAAGGCCAGGTCTTCATCGACGGCGTCGACGTCGCCGACTGGGGGGCTGCCGAGCGCGACGTGGCGCTGGTGCTGCAACAGTATTCGCTCTATCCGCGGCTGACGGTGCGCGAGAACCTGGAGTTTCCGCTGAAGCCGAAGATCCGGCGCGTGCCGGATACCGAGATCAAGGAGCGCGTGGCGCGCGCCGCCAAGACGCTGCGCATCGAGCACCTGCTCGACCGCAAGGTGGACCGGCTGTCCGGCGGCGAGATGCAGCGCGTCTCCATCGGCCGCGCCATCGTGCGCAAGCCGCGCGTGTTCCTGATGGACGAGCCGCTGTCGGCGCTCGACGCCAAGCTGCGCGAGGCGCTGCGCACGGAACTGAAGAACCTGCAGATGCAGCTCGGCGCCACCTTCCTGTTCGTCACGCACGACCAGATCGAGGCGATGTCGATGGGCGACAAGGTCGGCGTGCTCAATCACGGCCGCATCGTCCAGACCGGCACGCCGCAGGAAATCTACAACAATCCGCGCGACACCTATGTGGCGAGCTTCGTCGGTTCGCCACCGATGAACCTGATGGACGGCCGGCTGGTCGAGGGCCGGGCGGTTATGGTGCCGATGACGTTCGAATTGCCGTTGCCCGAGGGGGGCGGGAAGACGGGTGGGACGACCGATGGTCGCCCGCTCGTCTTCGGCATCCGCCCCGAGGACGTGCATCTGGAAAGCGGCGCGCCGGTCGAGGCGCTGGTGCACGACGTGGAAAACCACGGCGTGGAAAAGATCGTCACGCTCAGGGTCGGCGACGTCCACCTGCGCGCCACCGTGCCGGCGCAAACCAGCGTCGCCGCCGAGCAGACGGTGCGCCTTGCCTGGAACCCGGACAAGGTCGTGCTGTTCGACAAGGGCAACGGGGTCAGCCTCAGGCACGGGGGATAGGGCGCCCACGGCGCTTCCTTTTCCAAAAATATTGCCGAAATCTATCCCCGTCCTTTTCAGCCGCCTCATACTGCCCGTCATCTCCCGTTCGGGAATGCGGGTCGCGAACCGGGCGCTTGTGGCGGGAGACGGTGCCGGGCTGGCGGCGTAACGGTGCGCTGCTGGGTGATGAGCCCCCAAGTCCGGGCCTCGACCGAGCCAGCGGGCCGAAAGGCAGCGACCCTCGGGGAGGCAAGAACACCGGCGGGCGCGGGATGCCGCGCC
>JBQCHN010000285.1:0-3997 GCA_051954615.1 Mesorhizobium sp.
GGCCTCGGCGGCGCGCGGCTGGGCTGGATGTACGGTCCGGCGGCAATCGTCGATGCCGTGAACCGGGTGCGTGGGCCGTTCAACGTCAACGCCACCGCGATCGAGGCCGGCATCGCCTCCATCCGCGACCGCGAGCATATTGCACGCAGCGTCGCCCACAACGAGCAATGGCTCGCCTGGCTCACCGAAGAACTCACCAGGCTCGGCCTGAGAGTGACGCCCAGCGTCGGCAATTTTCTCCTCGTCCATTTTCCCGAGGTCGAGGAACATTCGGCGGCGAAGGCCGACGATTATCTCACTGCGCGCGGCTATATCCTGCGGCGCGTTGCCGGCTACGGTTTTCCCAATGCGCTGCGGATGACGGTCGGAACCGAAGAAGCCAATCGCGGCGTCGTCGCCGCACTTTCCGAATTCCTGAAAAGCCAGAACAATGCCTGAGCCTATGTTTGAAAAGATCGCGCTGGTCGGCATCGGCCTGATCGGCTCGTCGCTGGCGCGCGTCGTCCGTCGCGAGAATCTCGCCCGTCGTATCGCCATCGCCACGCGCAGTCCTTCGACGCTGAAGCGGGCCGAGGAACTCGGCCTCGGCGACAGCTATTCGACCGACCTGAGAGAGGCCGTGCGTGACGCCGATCTCGTCATCGTCTCGGTGCCGGTCGGCTCCTCGGCGGAGGTCGCAGAAGAAATCGCGCCGGCGCTGAAGAAGGGGGCGATCCTCACCGATGTCGGCTCCACCAAGGCCTCGGTGATCGCGCAGATGCAGCCCTTCGTGCCGGAAGGCGTGCATTTCATTCCCGGTCATCCGCTGGCGGGCACGGAAAAGTCCGGCCCAGACGCCGGCTTCGCCGAACTGTTCGAGAACCGCTGGTGCATCTTCACGCCGCTGCCCGGCACCGATCCGGCCGCATTGGAAAAATTATCGGAATTCTGGCGCCGTTGCGGTTCCAACATCGACACGATGGACGCCGAACACCACGACATGGTGCTGGCAATCGTCTCTCACCTGCCGCACATCATCGCCTACAACATCGTCGGCACCGCTGACGACCTGGAATCGGTGGCCAAGGGCGAGGTCATCAAATACGCGGCCTCCGGTTTCCGCGATTTCACCCGCCTTGCCGCGTCGGACCCGACGATGTGGCGCGACGTATGCCTCCACAACAAGGATGCGATCCTGGAGATGCTGGCGCGCTTCTCGGAGGACCTTGCTTCGCTGCAGCGGGCGATCCGCTGGGGCGACGGCGAAAAACTGTTCGACCTGTTCACCCGCACGCGTGGCATCCGCCGCTCGATCATCGAGGCGGGGCAGGAAACGGCGGCGCCGGACTTCGGGCGGCACGGGGTGGAGCAGGGGAAGGCAACAGGGGAATAAGGCAGCAGGGCAGGTAGGTATTGAATACTTTCTTACTGCCTTATTGCCCTACTCACCTATTGCCTCAATCCGCCCCAATGGAATGAACCCCAGCGACGCCTTGCCCTTGGCGATGACCAGCGGCATGGACGGGGAGGAGCCCAGCATGGCGAGGGCCGCAAACCCCTGCTCGATCTGGCGCTTCTGTTCCGGGATGATGCCGGCTAGCACGGTCGCCACTGCCTTCGGGTTGGTGAGCTTGATGTTCAGCCTGGCGTCGATCAGGCCATCTGCGTCGACAGAGAGAGGGCCGGAGAGCGACACGCGCGCCTCGCCGGAGGAAAGCTCGAGGTTGGCGATCTCGATCGACTGGCCGCGCAGGCTTTTCGTGCCTGCCTGCAGCATCGCGACGCCGTTCTTCAGCGTCGCTTCGCCGGCGGCGTCGAAAGGCGGCACCATGCGGCCGCCGATGGCCTCGGCATCGATCTCGACATCGCCGAAGCGGCCGCTGGCGACGAGGTCTTCGCCGCTCGGCCGCAATTCGGTGTCGACCTTGCCGGCGCTGAACAGCGAGAGCGGGTCGCCATCCTCCGGATCGGTCTGACCCGACAGGCCCTCGGCGGTCAGGCTCAGGCTGGCCGGCGTCGGCCAGGAGAGGCCGGCGTCGGCCTTGAGATGGTCCCAGTCGATCCACAGCGGCGGCATGCCCGGCGCCGTGGTCCTGAGCGGCCCGCGAAATTCCGCCGACGGGGAAAACGGTCGCAGGATCGTCGCCACCGCGTCCAGTTTGCCGCTGGAAGCGGCGACGGCGCGTGCGTCATCCTCATAGGCGAGACTGTCGCAGGAAACGACGAAGCGCAGCGGATAGCCGCTGACCGTGAGATTGGCGCAGTCGGCATCGATCCCCTTGGCGTTCAGTGCGGCGATGGTCTGGGCGGCCTGGCCGCGGAGCCTGTCGGCCAGCCAGAACCAGCCGGCGCTGTAGAGGCCGAACGCCACCAGCAGCGCCAGAACCAGCCAGAGCAGGCTCCGACGGCGGGACTTCGGCGGGGATTGTTCACTTGACGTCATGCTGCCGCTCTCGTTAACGCGGGGAGTGCCGGCGGTTCCGCGCGGCGTTCCCTTCCTTGCATACAGGCTTGGCGATATGGGCGATTTTTGGGTTTTTGGCTATGGTTCGCTGATATGGCGGCCGGGGTTCGAGCATGTCGAGGCCCGCCGGGCGCGGCTTTACGGCTATCGTCGCTCGCTCTGCATCTATTCCTTCGTCCATCGCGGCACGCGCGAGCGTCCGGGGCTGGTTCTGGGGCTGGATCGTGGCGGTTCCTGCGTCGGGCTTGCCTTTCGCGTGCGGGGCGAGCGGCACGACGAGGTGATCGACTATCTGCGCGCGCGAGAGCTTGTCACCAACGTCTATCTGGAACGTATGGTGGCGGTGCGGCTGGAGACAGGCGAGACGGTACCGGCGGTGACCTATGTCGCCGATCGCAGGCACGAACAGTATGCCGGCGCGTTGGACGAGGACAGGGCGGCGGCGGCGGTGCAGGGTGCATCCGGCCAGTCCGGCCGCAACGAAGACTATCTTTCCAGCACGCTGGAGCACCTGGAATCGCTCGGCATCCGCGACCGTTGGCTGGAGAGTGTGGCGCGACGGCTCGCACCATCGTGAAGCAGCGATCCGGCCAAAACGGAACGTCTTTGCTTGGATGGGGTGGCCGCAGGCAATAGGGTCGGCGGGCAACCAGTCGATTCGATGGACGAACACGGAGATATATCTTGCAGAAGCGCCGGCTCGGTCGAACAGACCTCGAAATCGCCCCACTCGTCTTCGGGGGCAACGTGTTTGGCTGGACGGCCGACGAGAAGACCTCTTTCGACCTGCTCGACCGATTCGTCGATGCCGGCTTCAACGCCATCGACACGGCCGACGCCTATTCGCGCTGGGTGCCGGGCAACAAGGGCGGCGAATCGGAGACCATCATCGGCAAATGGATGAAGGCGCGTGGCAACAGCGAGCGCGTCGTCGTCATCACCAAGGTCGGCTCGGACATGGGTCAGGGCAAGAAGGATCTGTCCGCGGCCCATATCGAGAAGGCGGTGGAAGATTCGTTGAAGCGGCTGCAGATCGACGCCATCGACCTCTACCTGTCGCACTGGCCGGACCCGGCGACGCCGCATGAGGAAACCCTGGGCGCCTACCAGAAGCTGATCAAGGCCGGCAAGGTGCGCGCCATCGGCGCCTCGAACCTCGATGCCGGGCAGTTGCGGGCTGCCCTCGACATCGCACGGCTGCGCGACCTGCCGCGCTACGAGGTGCTGCAGCCGGAATACAATCTCTACGACCGAGCCTCCTATGAGGGCTCGCTGGCCGATCTTTGCGTGGCCGAAGGGCTCGGCGTCATCACCTATTACAGCCTCGCCAGCGGCTTCCTGTCGGGCAAGTACCGTTCTGTCGCCGACCTCGGCAAGAGCACGCGTGGCGGCGGGGTGAAGAAGTATCTCGACAAGCGGGGCCTGCGCATCCTCGATGCGCTGGATGCGGTGGCGGCGCGGCACAAGGCCAAACCGGCCGAGGTGGCATTGGCCTGGATCATCGCCCGGCCGGACGTGACCGCGCCGATCGCCAGCGCGACCAGCCTGGAGCAA
>JBQCHN010000286.1:0-3315 GCA_051954615.1 Mesorhizobium sp.
CGCTGCCGCCGACCAGCTCGGCTACGTCCCCAACAATTCGGCGCGGGCGCTGCGATCGCAGAGCACCAGCCTTGTCGGCGTCGTCATTCCCACGCTCGACCACGCCATCTACGCCAAGATGGTCGGCGGCCTGCAGGAACGCCTGGCGCAAAGCGGCAAGGCCGTCATCATCAGCACGTCCGACTACGATCTCGACCGCGAGCGCATGCAGGCCCGGCTGCTGGTCGGACGCGGCGTGGAATCGGTCGTGCTGGTCGGCATCGAACATCACCCCGAGACGCTGGACGCCTTGCGCCGGGCGGGCGTGTCGCAGATTTTCACCTACACCAGCGAACTCGGCGACGGCGACGCGGCCGTCGGCTTCGATAACCGGCTGGCCGGCGCTTCGGTGGCGCGCTTCCTGCTCGACCGGGGTCATGTCCGTTTCGGCATGGTGGCCGGCGTCACCCGCGGCAACGACCGCGCCACCCAGAGGCGTGACGGCTTCCTCGCCGCCCTGGACGAGGCCGGCATCGCGCGGCGCGACATCGTTGTGATCGAGGCGCCCTACCGGATCGAGAACGGCCGCGCCGCCATGCAGTCCCTGATGCAGACGCATCCACGGCCAACGGCGGTTTTCTGCGGCAGCGACATCCTCGCCGTCGGCGCCATAAAGTATTGCGACGGGGCCGGCATCGCCGTGCCTGGCGAAGTCTCGGTCGTCGGTTTCGACAATCTCGAGGTCGCCGAACTCGTCACGCCCGAATTGACGACCGTCGACGTTCCCGCCCGCGAGATGGGCGAGGCCGCCGCAAGCGCGCTGCTGCGGCTCGGCGGGGGAAAGGAAACCTTCATCGTGACGGAGCTGCCGACGCGGCTGATCGTGCGCGGCAGCACGGGGCCGGTCGCAGTCGCCAGTGCGCGGCCAAGGCCGGCCTGATGTACGACAACCAGGAGCCGCATGTGTTTCGACGCCAGGAATTGATCCGCTTCCAGCATTGCGATCCCGCCGGGATCGTCTTCTATCCGCGCTATGTCGAGATGATCAACGCGACGGTGGAGGACTGGTTCGATCACATCGGCATCAGCTTCGCCGACATCCACGGCAAGCTCGATGCTGCGATCCCGGCCGTCTCGCTGGAGGTCGATTTCCGCGCTCCCTCGCGCCTCGGCGAGACGCTGGACTTCACCCTTGTCGTGGCGAGAATGGGCAGGACGAGCGTCAACCTCGTCGTCGAGGCCACGCATGGCAGCGAGGTCCGCTTCACCTCGCGGCTGACGCTGGTCCATATCGGCAAGGGAGACTATCGGCCCCAGCCCTGGCCCGACCTGTTCCGCAACGGCATGCTGGACGCCGCCGGCGAGCCTGCGTAGCCGGCCGCAGGAGCGCCCTGCGAGAGCAGAACAAAGCTGGAGCAATATCACCGTCGGCCAATAAACCGTCGGCGATGACTTACCGCTAAGTATTCACGCCTGGTGCCGCAACCAGTGACGGTCGAACACGCCGACGATCGAGCGAAAGCTGGTTTCCGCAACCTGGCACGGCCCGCCGCTCCCGTCCTCGTCGAGGAACTGCCACAGTTCGCGATCGAGCGACCGGCCGTCGCCATCCAGCCCGATGCCCAGCGCGTCCAGATCCTCCACAATCGATTCCGAAGGCAGGAAATATCCTCCCCATCCATCCGGCAGGGTCGCCGAACTGGGTAGCCTGATCAGGAGAATGCGCACCGCCGAGGGAAGCGGCTCCGGGCCGATGATCGTCGTGCCGCACAGCCGGCAAGCACGCTGCCCGGCGGCGACGGCAGGAAAAGGCTGAGGAAGAATTGCGCGTCGCCGCCGGATTCCCGCAGGTGTATGTAGAGCCCGCGTTTCGCGAGCGTGACGGCCCCCGTCATGACAAAGGAACCGGTCGGCAGAGCTTCGGTATAGATGGCGCTCATGCCATGCGTCCGCGTGTCCATTTTGATGGATACAGTGCTGCGGATGAGCTGGCCGCGATAGTACGGAGACAGTGCCTTGGAGTAACAGGCGTAGGATCCGGACAGCGTCGCATCCATGCCCTGGTCGAAAAGACGGGGCGACGCGATCTGCGCTCCCATCCGCTGCTCCAATTCCACCCGGTCGACGCCGTGGCGCTCGCAGATTGCCTCGGCAAACCCTTCCAGATCGCTCTGTGCGATCCAAGCACCGGGGCGATCCAGGTCCAGGACTTTCGACCAGTCCTCGTAGACGCTGAGCTGGCGCGGCTGCGAACGGCCCTGCAGCCATTTGTCGGCACGGCCGAGGTCAAACGACGTCTCCGGGTTAACCCGGCGAAACGCGGCGGCCAGATCCTTGCGCGAAACAGCGCCAAGCAGCGCTGCGGTAATCCGCAACTTCTCGGCAATATGCTGCGCCATCCGTCCCCCGAAGCCTGGCCCGACACTAAAGCATTTCCAGCAAAAAATGCGAAACGGTTTTGCGTCCGGAAATGCGGCCAAATCAAAAAGATAGAGCGGTTCCAGCGAGTCCGTTTAAACGGGAACCGCTCTAGCCGGATCGGCGCAACAGCCGTATAGGTGCGCGCGGGTTTGGGCCGGAGAACAGCCATGGATCGCGAAAACAGGAACGCTGCCATTGCGGCGCTGGTCATTCTCGTCGGCTTCGGCGTGCTTGCCTACTGGCTGCCGACGATCATGCTGGCGCTCGGCAGCGTCTCGACCGTGCTGGCGGCCCTCGCGGCGGTGCTGTTCGGCCTCGCGCTTTTCATCGTGCTTTGGCTGCGCGGCCGGGCGCAGCGCCGAAAGGAGAACCGCTGATGCGCATCCTGATCACCGGAGCGGCCGGCATGATCGGCCGCAAGCTGACCGAGCGGCTGGGGCGCGACGGCATTTTGCGCGGGCAGAAGATCACCGCGCTCGCCTTGCACGACATCGTCGAGCCGTTAGCGCCGACTTTCGACGGCGTGGCGGTGACGACCCATGCCAGCGACCTTGCGCGGCAGGGCGTGGCGGAAGAACTGGCGGCGACCGGGCCTGACGTCGTGTTCCATCTGGCCGGCATCGTCTCGGGCGAGGCGGAGGCGAATTTCGACCTCGGCTACCGCGTCAACCTCGACGGTACGCGCGCCCTGTTCGACGCGCTGCGGCTGGCGCAGAATGCGCCGCGCGTCGTCTATACATCCTCGATCGCCGTATTCGGCGCGCCGTTTCCCGACGTGATCCCAGACGAGTTCCATCCCACGCCGCTCACCTCCTACGGCACGCAGAAGCTGATGGGTGAGGCGCTGTTGGCCGACTATACGCGGCACGGTTTCTTCGACGGCATCGGCATTCGCCTGCCGACGATCTGTGTCAG
>JBQCHN010000287.1:0-6258 GCA_051954615.1 Mesorhizobium sp.
CCGCAAGCTGATGCAATCCTATTTCAGGAAGAAAGGCGTCGCGGTCGGCTTCGTCTGATCTCAACTGCCGGCGAGCGGCAGTTCTCCGGTCTCTTTCAGCGTTTCCAGGACGATCGCCGTCTTGACGTGCTGCACGGCCTCATGCGGCAGGAGCACGCCGTTGACGAAGTCCGACAGCGATTTCAGGTCCGGCGTCACGACCTTCAGGATGTAGTCCATCTCGCCCGTCAGCGCGTGCGCTTCCTGCACCTCGGGCAGCCGCGCCAACAACTCGCCGAAACGGCGGGCATTGTCGCGGTTGTGGGTGGCCAGCGTCACCGAAATGACGTTGACCAGCGGGAAGCCTAATCGGTCGCGGTCGAGCACGGCGCGGTAGCCCTTGATGATGCCGCTCTCCTCCAGCCGCTGGCGGCGGCGCGAACATTGCGACGGCGACAGGTTCACCCGCTCCGACAGATCGTTGTTGGTGAGCCGCGCGTCGGCCTGCAGAAGCGCGAGGATTTTGCGGTCGAATTGGTCTATATCTTCTCTATCAGCCATGAATTTATCATATCATGCACAATTCATGCATGTAAGGGTTATTCGAAGCGGTTGAATGCAAGCACCGTGCGAGCCATTCGGCCTATGATTCCCCGAAATTGCCCCACCGTCGCGCTGTGCGCGGCACCCCTCCAGATTCCTGGACGAGGATGGGCTACAGATGAGGAGAAAGCCATGGGTCCCTTCCCGCACGACGCACCGCCGGCAAAGATTACCGAGAAGAATCCCGCCGGCACCGACGGCTTCGAGTTCGTCGAGTTCGCCCATTCCGAACCTGAGAAGCTGGAAGAGCTGTTCACCCGCATGGGCTATGCGCCTGTCGCCAGGCACCGGACGAAGGCCATCACCGTCTGGCGGCAGGGCGACATCAATTACGTCGTCAACGCCGAGCCCGGCTCGCATGCCATGAAGTTCGTCGATGAGCACGGCCCCTGCGCCGCCTCCATGGCGTGGCGCGTGGTCGATGCAAAGCACGCCTTCGACCATGCCGTGTCGAAGGGTGCCGAGCCCTACACCGGTACCGACAAGGCGCTCGACGTGCCGGCCATCGTCGGCATCGGCGGCTCGCTGATCTATTTCATCGAAAAATACGGTGCCAAGGGTTCGGCCTACGATGCCGAATTCGACTGGCTCGGCGAGAAGAACCCGAAGCCTGAGGGCGTCGGCTTCTACTATCTCGACCACCTCACCCACAACGTCTATCGCGGCAACATGGACAAGTGGTGGGATTTCTATCGCGACCTGTTCGGCTTCACGCAGATCCACTATTTCGACATCGACGGCCGCATCACGGGCCTCGTCAGCCGCGCGATCACGTCTCCTTGCGGGAAAATCCGCATTCCGCTGAACGAATCCAAGGACGAGACGAGCCAGATCGTCGAATACTTGAAGAAGTACAAGGGCGAAGGCATCCAGCACATCGCCGTCGGCACCGACGGCATCTACGACGCCACCGACAAGCTCGACGCCAACGGGTTGAAGTTCATGCCCGGTCCGCCCGACACCTATTACGAAAAGTCGTTCGAGCGCGTGAACGGCCATGACGAGCCGGTCGAGCGCATGAAAAAGCACGGCATCCTGATCGACGGCGAAGGCGTGGTCGACGGCGGCATGACCAAGATCCTGCTGCAGATCTTCTCCAAGACCGTCATCGGCCCGATCTTCTTCGAGTTCATCCAGCGCAAGGGCGACGAAGGTTTCGGCGAAGGCAACTTCCGGGCCCTGTTCGAATCGATCGAGGAAGACCAGATTCGCCGCGGCGTCATCAAGGTCGAGGCGGCGGAGTAATCTTTTCCGTTGAGCGGCTCACAGTTTGAGCCGCTCGACCTCGCCTTTCCTGAGCTTCCGGTCGTAATCGAGGAAGAATTCGTCCAGTTGCGGCGGCGGCACCGACGTGCCGGCGAGCATGGCGTGCGCCTGGCCGCGATGATGGATCTGGTGAATGAACAGATGCGCCAGCAGGTCGCCGATGCGTTCGGGGATTTTGCCGTCCTCGCGCCGGTCGGTGACGACGCGGCGATCGAGATCGGCCGGAGTAATTCTGTCGCAGAACGCCATCAGCCGCCGGTCCGCAGCGGTTTGCGCCTCGAACAGCGGGACCGGCGCATCGAAGGCGACGAAATCGTCGAACGCAGCCGCACCGAGCGGCCCCTCTTCCAGGAAATCGAGATAAAGCAGGTCGACCGCCAGGACGTGGTTCAGCGTTTCCCGGATCGATGGGAAGAAGCTCGTTCGGCCGGCTTCGAACTCGCCAGCGCCAAGCGCAAGCACCGCACGGTAAAGCCGGTCGTTGGACCACAGGTTGTTCGCCGCCATGCGGCGAACATGGTCGAGCAGGTCAGCCATCCCCCATGCCGATAACGCCAAGGGCCGCCCACAGCAAGGCGAAGCCGCCGACATTGATGCCAAGCAGTGTCAGCATCCTGCGGCGCAACGCCTGCGTCTCGGGATCGCGCGCCACCCTCCAGTTCGTCACGGTAAATGGCATAGCCGCATAGCGCGGCAGGCCTGTGCGGTTGCGCAAGCCGTCCGAGCGCGCCTCGATGCGATAGGATAGACGGACTGCCTGGATAAAGACGACGAGCATGGCGAGCGCCCATACCCCCGCCAGCGCATAGAACCAGGCGCTCGCTGCCATGCCGTTTCTCCCCACCCTGTCTACAGCTTAATGCTCACTGCAAATCAGGCAAGGCGACGACCGTGCATTCAGCGCTCGTATTTCTCCACCGTCTGCTCGATGGCGCCGAAGATCGAATGTCCGGCCTTGTCCTTCATCTCGATGCGCACCGTGTCGCCGAAACGCAGGAACGGCGTCTTCGGCTCGCCAAGCTGGATCGTCTCGATGACGCGCTGCTCGGCGATGCAGGAATAGCCGGCGCCGCCTTCCGAAACCGGCTTGCCCGGCTGGCCGTCCAGCTTGTTGGAGACGGTGCCGGAGCCGATGACCGTGCCGGCCGAAAGCGGCCGCGACCGCGCCGCATGGGCGATCAAGGCAGGGAAATCGAAGGTCATGTCGATGCCGGCATTGGCGCGGCCGAACGGCTTGCCGTTCAGATCCACCATCAGCGGCAGATGAACCTTGCCGCCGTCCCAGGCGTCGCCCAACTCGTCCGGTGTCACTGTCACCGGCGAAAAAGCCGAAGACGGTTTCGATTGGAAGAACCCAAACCCCTTGGCCAGTTCCGGGCCGGTCAGCGCGCGCAGCGTCACGTCGTTGACCAGCATGACGAGGCGGATGGCTTCGCGCGCTTCCTCGGCGCTTACGCCCATCGGCACGTCATCGACGATCACCGTCACTTCGGCCTCGCAGTCGATGCCCCAGGCTTCGTCGGCCATGCGGATCGGGTCGCGTGGCGGGACGAAGGCGTCCGAGCCACCCTGATAGATCAGCGGATCGGTCCAGAAGCTCGGCGGCATCTCGACGCCCCGCGCCTTGCGCACCAGTTCGACGTGATTGACGTAGGCCGAGCCGTCCGCCCACTGATAGGCGCGCGGCAGCGGCGAATGCGCATCGCTCTCGTGAAAGCGCTCGGACGGCACCGAACCGTGCTCCAGCGACTCGGCCAGTGCCGCCAGGTGCGGCGCGACGCGGGTCCAGTCGTCCAGCGCGGCCTGCATCGTGCGGGCGAGGAACGAGGCATCGGTGCAGCGCGTCAGGTCGCGCGAGACGACGACCAGTTTCCCGTCGCGCGTTCCGTCCTTCAATGTGGCAAGCTTCAAGACGCGTTCCTCTCGAATTGCGTGGTCTTCGGTCCTATCCTTACCGCTTCCCCATCCTCGGGGCGAGAGGGATCAGCAGGCCTCAACTCCAGTCGCCTTCCACCGACCCGTTGAAGCGCTTTTTCAGGTCGCTCCAGCAGTCGATATAGTCCTCCTGCAAGGTCGGCGCCTCGGCGGCGTAGCGCGTCAGCATCTGCGGAAAGCGCGTCTCGAACATGAAGGCCATGGTGTGGTCGAGCTTCACCGGCTTCAGCTCCACCTTCGACGCCTTCTCGAAGCCCGGCGCGTCGGGGCCGTGCGCCAGCATCATGTTGTGCAGCGAGATGCCGCCGGGAACGAAACCCTCCTCCTTGGCGTCGTACTGACCGTGGATCAGACCCATGAACTCGCTCATGATGTTGCGATGATACCAGGGCGGCCGGAACGTATTTTCCGCCACCAGCCAGCGCGGCGGGAAGATGACGAAATCGACATTGGCCGTGCCTTCCTCGCCGCTCGGCGCCGTCAGCACGGTGAAGATCGACGGATCGGGATGGTCGAACAGGATCGCCCCGACCGGCGAAAACGTCGCGAGATCATATTTGTAGGGCGCGTAGTTGCCATGCCACGCGACCACATCGAGCGGTGAATGGTCGAGCGTGGTTTCGTGGAAGGCGCCGCACCATTTCACGATCAGGCGGGTTGCCCGGTCGCTGTCCTCGAACCAGGCGCACGGCGTCTTGAAGTCGCGCGGATTGGCGAGGCAGTTGGCGCCGATCGGCCCGCGGTCCGGCATGGTGAATTTGGCGCCGTAGTTCTCGCAGATATAGCCGCGCACTTCCTTGTCGACGAGTTCAACCTTGAAGACGAGACCGCGCGGCAGCACGCAGATTTCGCCGGGCGCCATCTCGATCACGCCCATCTCGGTGACGAAATTCAGCCGGCCGACTTGCGGCACGATCAGCATTTCGGCATCGGCGTTGAAGAAATGGTCGTTCGCCATCGATTTGTTGGCGATGTAGACATGCGCCGCCATGCCCGACTGGCCGAGCGCATCGCCAGCCGTCGTCATGGTGCGGATGCCGGCGATGAAATCGGTCGGCTCCGACGGCATCGGCATCGGGTTCCAGCGATACTGGCCGAGCGCCAGTTCGTGGTCGCCGAGGTTCGGTGCCGTTTTCCAATGCGGATAGCCGGCGCCCTTGAAGCGGCCGGTGTGCTTGACGCTCGGGCGGATGCGATAGAGCCAGGAACGCTCGTTGGTGCCACGTGGCGCGGTGAAGGGCGAGCCGGAAAGCTGCTCGGCATAGAGCCCGTAGGCCGGCCGTTGCGGCGAATTGCGACCCTGCGGCAGCGCGCCCGGCAGGCTTTCCGTCTCGAAGTCGTTGCCGAAGCCCGGCATGTAGGAAAAGGCCATGATATCCTCCCGGATTGACCAGATTTGTTTCATCCGTAACCATTGATTTTGTAACTATCAACGACCCCTGGGAGCGGAACGATGGAAGCCGGTATTCTGGAGCTTGAGACGTTTCTGCCCTACCGGCTCTATCGGCTGGCCGATCTGGTCAGCCGGGAATTCGCCGCCGTCTACAAGGACAGGCTCGGCCTGACGCGGCCGGAATGGCGCGTGCTCGCGGGGCTCGGCCAGCAATGCAGGTTGACCGCGAAGGTGCTCGGCGAACAGTCCGCCATGCACAAGACCAAGGTGTCGCGCGCCGTGGCGGAACTGGAGCGGCGGCGCTGGCTCACCCGCATGCCCGACGCGAACGACCGCCGCATCGAGCATCTGACGCTGACCAAAGCCGGGCTGGCCGCCTATGGAGAGATGGTGCCGCTGGCCAAGGCGTTCGAGCGGCGCCTGTCGCAGGCCATGGGCGCGGCGCGCCTTGCCGAATTCGACTACGGGCTGGAACGGCTGGAAGAATTCATGCGCGGCGGCGACGGATGAACATGACTTGCCGGCCTCACCAGTCCATCACCACCTTGCCGGAATTGCCGCTTTTCATCGCCTCGAAGCCGGCCTGGTAGTCGTCTATGCCGATGCGGTGGGTGATCAGGCCAGTCACGTCGAGCGGTCCCTGGACCAGCGCGATCATCTTGTACCATGTCTCGAACATCTCGCGACCGTAGATGCCCTTGAGCGTCAGCATCTTGAAGATGACCTTGTTCCAGTCGATCTCGAAGCCGGTCGGCGCGATGCCGAGGATGGCGATCTTGCCGCCATTGTTCATCGTGTCGATCATGTCGCGGAAGGCGACCGCCGAGCCGGACATTTCCAGCCCGACGTCGAACCCCTCGGTCATTCCTTCCTGGCCCATGACGTCGCGGAGCTTCTCCTTGGAGGCGTCGACGACGTGATGGATGCCGACCTTGCGGGCGAGGTCGAGCCGGTAAGGGTTGATGTCGGTGATGACCACCTTGCGCGCGCCGACGCACTGCGCCACGAGCGCGCCCATGATGCCGATGGGACCTGCGCCCGTCACCAGCACGTCCTCGCCGACGAGGTCGAAGGAAAGTGCG